>SCUM01000002.1 GCA_004297215.1 Patescibacteria group bacterium | reverse complement strand
CGTCCAGCTCGACGGCACCCTCGCCGCAAACGGCACCGTCACGCTCGGCGACGCCGTCACCGACAACCTCACCGTGACCGCGGCGGTGCAGGGGACCAACGCCATCTTCTTCGACGGCTCGTCCGACGACACGAACGAGACCGTGTTCGCCATCACGAACCCCACGGCCGACCGCACCATCACCTTCCAAAATGCCTCCGGCACCGTGGCGTTCCTGTCCGACACGATCAGCTCCACGCTCACGGACAACACCGCCGACGCCCTCGATATCCAGGAGGGGACGAATAACTACATCAACATCAGCACGGCCAACGGCACGGAAAACATCTCGTTCGGCAATACGACGACCAACCCCTCGTTCAATTTCCTCGGGTCCGGAACGCTCACCGTCGACGGTCCGCTCACAGGGAACGGCACCCTTACGCTGGGTGACAACGGGGATACGGTCGCCGTCAACTCCTCGGACTGGGACATTTCCACCTCCGGCGCCATGACCGGCATCGGAGCGATCACGACTGACGGCACGTTCACGTTCTCGGGGGTCGCGACCGACGTCACGACCGGCACCAACGAGGCGCTCACCCTTTCGCCCAACGGCACGGGCGACGTGCTCGTTTCCGCGGACGCGGACACCCAGTTGCAAATCACGGCTTCCTCGGCCCCTGGGGTGGACATGCTTGCGATCACCAACACGGGCGTGGGCGCCACCGCGAACAACGTGGACGCGCTCTCGGCGTCCATCTTCACGGCCACAGGCGCCGGGGCCAACAACTCGGCCCTGCACGCGGTGATCGGCAACGCGCCGGTGGACGCGAGCGACGTGATGAACGGCCTTGAGGTGACGGGCGTGGCCCAGACGGTGGCCTCCACCACGCAGAACCTGGCGCGCCTCACCCCGGTGAACTCCGGCAACACGGCCGGCACGCTCGTGGGGCTGCAGATCGACGGCATCACCACGCTTGGCAGCGCCTCGGAAACCGCCATCAATATCTCGGCCAACTGGGACACGGCCATCGTCACCAACAACGGTTCCATCAACGCCGGCACGGGCGCCATCACCTCCGGCGCGGTCAACGGCCTCACGCTCGCTTCCGCGGCCGACGGGTTCACGGTGGCCGGCGGCACCACCAGCCGCACCCTCACGGTCACGGCCGCCGACATCACGGTGGGCTCCACCATCACCCCGACCAGCGCCGGGGCGCTTACGGTGTCCGCGAACGGGAGCAACGCGCTGACCCTCACGGGCGGAGCGGCGTCCACCTGGGACATCGGCGCCAACACCCTGTCGTTGCAGACCACGGGGAACGGCGCCATCACCACGGGCACGGGCACCTTCACCGCGGGCGGAGCGCTCGTCGTGAACGGCGACGCGACCCTTGGTGACGCCGTCACGGACAACGTCACGATGACCGGCGCGGTGCAGGGGACCAATGCCATCTTCTTCGACGGCTCCACGAACGACACGAACGAGACGGCCTTCGCCATCACGGATCCCACGGCCGACCGCACCATCACCTTCCCCAACGCCACCATCACCGTGAACGCGGCCAACGACCTCTCCGGCACCACGCTCAATTCCGGCGTGGTCACCTCCTCGCTCACCACCGTGGGTGCCTTGGACAGCGGCTCCATCACCTCCAACTTCGGCTCGATCGACGTGGGCGCGGACGCGATCACCACCACGGGCACGATCGGCACGGCCGGCACCACCACCTTCACGGGCGGGACGATCACTGGGTCTGGATTGCTCACGGTCAACGGCGGCATCACGGCCGACGGCGGCGTGTTCACGGTGGCCGACACCACCGGAAACCTCCACACCGGCGGCACGCTCGACGTGGACGCGGCCTCGGACCTCGGCGGGGACATCACCTTCTCCGCGGCCACCCCGACGGTCGTGATCACCAACACCGAGACGCTTACCTTCTCCGACGGCACGAACACGCTGCTCACCCTCGCCGACGGCGGCACCGCCGGGAACCTCACCGCGACCGGCACCCTCACGGTGAACGGCGGAACCGTGTCCGTCGCGGCCGCGGCCACCGACCTCGACATCATCGACAACAGCACGACCGGCTTCACCATCAGCCAGGGCGCCAACAACTACCTGGTGGTGAACACGGACAATACCAACACGGTGCTCACCCTCGACCTGCCCGCGGCCGGCGCGACCAGCACCACCGGCAACCTGTTCACGAGTTCGGTCGCGAAGACCGTGAACATCGGCACGGGCGCGGCCGCGCACACCGTCAATCTCGGTTCCACCAACACCACGTCCACCACCACGATCCAATCCGGCACCGGCAACGTCAACTTCCAGCCGGCGGGAACCGGCACGACCGCGCAGGTCCAGGTGGGCGCCGGCGGGGCCGGGTCGACCACCCCGGACCTCTTCGGGCTCGACGTGAAGTCCGATGCCGGCGACCCGACGGGGTTCGAAGGGGCGATGTACTACAACAACAGCTCCAACAAGTTCCGCTGCTTCCAAGACGCCACGTGGACCGACTGCATCGGCGGCGGCACGGGCGGGACCGACCTGCAACAGTCTCTTTCGTCTTTTGGAGCAACGACCATCACCGGGACGACCTCGGCCGCAGCCACATCGCTCGGCACGGTCGCAGTGACGCCGACCACGGCCACTGGAGACGTGTATGTATATACGAATCTTTGGTCGAACAGCGCATCCGCAACCGACCAGACGGTTACGGTCGAAATCAGGACCGGAGCGGCCTGTAACGCGGGAGCTCTCGTCAACGACGAGCCAGCCATATTGACGGATAACGGCGACGGACCGGCCATTTTCGTCACGGGCTTAGTCGTTGACCCAGGCGCTTCGTCGCAAACGTACGTCGTGTGCGCCTATTCCACCACGGCGAGCGGCGTTGCGCTTGGCGGTATCGCGGTCGCGATGGTCATTGACACGGGCGCCGACCTGGCCGAGTTCTACACGACCAACGATGCCTCCATCGAGGCGGCTGATGTGGTTGAATTGGACCCGACGCTCAAGACCGGCATGAAGAAGACGCGCGCCCCCTATGCCACGATGACATTGGGCATCGTGGCGACCAGGCCGGGGCTCGTCATGGGGAGCGTCGATAAGGAAGGCGTCGGAGCGCTCCCGGTGGCGCTCGCCGGGCGCGTGCCCGTGAAGGTGACGACGGAGAACGGCCCGATCGAGCCGGGCGACCTGCTCACCTCTTCGTCCACGCCCGGCGTGGCCATGAAGGCGACTGGGCCCGGGCCCGTGGTGGGCCAGGCCATGGTCGGTTACGCAGGAGAAGGCATCGGATCCGTGCTCGCCTTCGTGAAGAACTTCTATTACGCCGGCGCGCCGTTGCCGGACGGGCTTACGGCCGACGCGCCGTCTGACGCCGCGACGACGGATTTCGTGGAAATCACGGGGGACGGAACCGAGGCGCCAACGTCGGTCACGATCGACACGCTCGAGACGCTCACCGTGACCGGCGCGCTCATCGTGGAAGGCGACGCGTCCTTCAAGGGTTCGGTCGCGGTCGATGGCATGCTCACGGCCGGCGACATCGCGAGTCCGGCCATCGACGCGATCCGATCGTCCATCGAGGCAGTGTCCGGGAGCGCGAGCGCGAACACCGACGAGGTCGCCGCGCTCATTGCGCGCATCGAGACGCTCGAAGCCGCGGCCCTAGCAGCCGCGACGGAACCGACGACGGAGCCCACGACCCTCGACCTTTCCCTCATTGACCATGGTCTCACGGTGAACGGCACGCTCGTCGTGCAGGACGGCCTGGTGGTGGACCGCATCGGCTCCCTCGGCAACCTGCTGGTGCTTTCCGGCGACGTGGAGTTCGTTGGCCGCCCGACGTTTAGCAACGACACGGCCGGGTTCGCGGACGTCACCTTCGGTGACCGCATCGTCAAGGTGGAATTCGACAAGCCGTTCAAGGACGCGCCCGTGGTTTCTGCGACGCTCACGCTCGCGCTTGCCGAGGACGGCTCGCAGGTGGCGACCGAACAGGTGGTGCTGTCCAATGACATCAGCTTCATCGTGAGCGGCGTGTCCGTCGATGGGTTCTCGATCATCCTCAACAAGTCGGCACCCGCGGACCTGCGTTTCTCCTGGATGGCGTTCGCCGTGCGCGACGCGAAGACCTTCAAGAGCGAATCCGCCCCGGTCGTGGAATACTTCGAGCCCATCGTCCCGTTGCCGCCTGCCGAGGAGCTGGCCCCCGTGACCGAAGAGCCCGTACCCGTCGTTGAAGAACCGGCCCCCGTGACGGAAGAGCCGATCCCGACGGAGGAAGAACCGGTCATCGAACCCGCCGCCGCTGAAGCTCCGGCGGGGAGCGAGGTCCCGGCCGAGGAAGAACCGGTGGTTGAGGAAACTCCTGCGGAAGAGCCGGCCGTCGAGGAATCCCCCCTCGTCGAGACTTCGGGGGATGAGCCTGCGCCGGCCGAGGAAGAACCGGTCGTCGAAGAAACTCCGACCGAGGAGCCAGCCATTGTCGAGGAACCCGCGCCAATCGTGGAAGAGCCCGCCCCTGAACCACCGCCAGCGACGGAGCCCGCCGCCGCTGAAGCTCCGGCGGGGAGCGAGACGCCGGCATAACGGACGATTATGGAGTCTCCGAGCGTGAAGCCGACATCCTCGCCGTCCTCATTCTTCTCGCGTCCGCTCCCCGCCGCGAAAAAGCCGAAGGGCATCCCGAAATCGGCCCTGTTCGTTTTCGGGGCGTCGTTGGTCATCGCCTTGGTCGTGATCGCCGTCTTGTGGACGCAACTGCGCGAGGCTCGGCAACAGGCCGTGCAAGTCCCGGCGCCGGACGAGACGGCGCAGCTCGTCGCCGAGGTGGGGAAGCTCATCCGGCTCCCCGAGGACGAGGCGCCGACGGTCGCCACGGTGTCGGACCCCGAGAAGCTGCGCGAGCAGGCGTTCTTCAAGAACGCGAGCGAAGGGGACAAGGTGCTCATCTATACGCAATCGAAGAAGGCGATCCTCTATTCGCCGGCCTTGAAGCAGGTCATCGAGGTGGCGAACGTGAACTTGAGCTCGCCGCCTGCCGCCACGGCGCCGGCAACGGCCCCGTAACGTATGACGCGTCGCCTCCTGTCGGCCGTCGTGATCCTCGCCTCCTGCCTCTTCGCATCGATGGCCCGGGCGACGGATTACACCAGCCTGAACTTCATCCTGCGCGACCCGATGATGTCCTCGGGCGGTTCGGTGTACGCCACCAGCGCGAGCTTCCAGTACGTGAGCTCGACCGCAGAGCGTTCGGCGATCGGGCAGGGGACCTCGGCGAGCTTCTCGGAGAACGAGGGGTTCCTGTATTACCCGTTCGTGAGCACCCCGGTCGCGACCGCGACCCCGGGCGACGCGGAGGTGGACCTCACCTGGACGGCCGCCACCAGCGCGCTCGGGCTCACGGTCACTTCCTATGAGGCCGGCATCGCCACGGCCTCCGGCGGGCCGTACACGTTCACGAATACGGGGCTCACCCTTTCCAACACCTTCACGACGCTCACCAACGGGCTCGACTACTACTTCGTCGTCCAGGTACTCGACGCGTTCGGGGACGTGATCGCGACCAGCGCCGAGGTGACCGCGTCTCCGTCGGTCGGCGGGGGCGGAGGCGGAGGGGGCGGAGGCGGAGGGGGCGGAGGCGGGCCCGGCATCACTACCGGACGCATCCTCGCGCCGAGCGTGCTCGGGTACCCGAACCTTCCCGTGAAGGTGCTCTTGGACGGCCAAGAAGCGGCGGAGGTGATTTCCGGAGCCGACGGGCTCTCCGTCGTGACGCTCGAGTCGCTCACGGCCGGCACGTACCTGCTCACGTTCTACTCGACGGACGCGGCGGGCCGCCGCTCCAACCTGTTCAGCCTTCCCGTGACGGTCGTCGCCGGGGCCGATACGGCCGTGGGAGGGGTGTTCATCGCTCCTTCCATCTCGCTTGATCCGACGAGCGTCCCTCCGGGCGATTTGCTCGCCGTCTCGGGCACGACGGCTCCCGCGGCACAGGTCGTCGTCCGGGTCGCCGGGTATCCGGAGCATGACGCGACGGTCGAAAGCGCCGCGGACGGCAGCTACCTCGCGACCATCGACACGACCGGGCTCGCGACCGGCGCGTATGAGCTGTACGCGCAAACCACGTCAGGCGCGCTCGTGAGCCCCACGAGCCGGTTCGAACAGCTCACGGTGGAATACGAGCGCGGGACGCTGCCGCCGGGGGTGTGGCCCGACCCGGACCTGGACGGGCGCGTAGACCTCGTGGATTTTTCCATCCTCGCGTTTTGGTACGGCCGGACATTGGAAGGGGACATGGTGGAATACGAGCGCCAATTCTTGAGCGGGGACGGGAAGATCGACCTCACGGATTTCTCCATCCTGGTGTTCCACTGGACGGGCTGACCTATGAGACCGGCGTGGATGGCCGTCATCGCGTTGTGGCTCGTCGCTCCGGCCTCCGTCAGTGCCGCCGAGCTGTTCTTCGGCGCGGCGGCTCCGGAGGTCGCCTTGGGCGAATCGTTCGCCGTGGGCGTGTTCTTGGACGCACAAGGGGAGGAGATCAACTCGACCGAGGGCTCCGTGACGTTCGACGGCCGCGCGCTTCGCCTCGAGGCCGTCCGCGACGGCGAGTCGGTCGTCCCGTTGTGGATCGAGCGCCCGTCGCTCTCGGGTTGCCCGGACGGTTGCCGGGTGCGGTTTGCTGGGGCGATCCCGGGCGGGATCTCGCACCCGCGCGCCCCGCTGTTCAGCCTCGTGTTCACGGCGCTCGTTCCCGGCAAGACGTCCGTTTCCGCGGACGGGTTCCGGGCGCTCATCGATGACGGGAAGGGGACGGATGCCGGCGCGGACATCTCCCCCATCGTCTTCTCCGTCCGTTCCGACCGCACGGCCGTCCCCTTGTCCGAAGCGCCGGACGTCGAACCGCCGACCCCGTTCACCGTCACCATCGTCAACGATCCCAGGCTCTACGACGGCCGCGTCGCGGCCGCGTTCTCGGCCATGGACAAGCAGACCGGCATCGACCATTACGAGGTCGCGGAGCGCCTCGGCCCCCCCGGGCCCATTGACGGGCTTGCCTGGCAGCGCGCGGACAGCCCGTACCTGCTTCTTGACCAGACGCTTGCAAGCAGCCTGTACGTGAAGGCCGTGGACCGGGCGGGGAACGCCCGCGTGTCCGTGGTCGCCGCCGGATCCCGCACGTCTTTGCCCACAGCCGGCATGTTCCGCCCCGCTCTCCTTTACGGTATACTTGTCCTTATCATTGCCGGCCTCTTGGCTTGGCGCCTCGTATGGAGGAAACCTCCCAAGAACACCCCTCGTTCCCGCTGATCCGGCTGATGGCCGCCCTGTTCGGCCTCGTCTTGTCATGCGCGTTCCTGTCGGCGGCACACGCGGCGCAGGCGGCGAGCATGTACGTCAATCCGCCCAGCGGCGAAATCGAGATCAATGACCCGATCACGCTCGAGGTCCTCCTGTCGAGCCCGGACCAGGCCGTGAACGCCGTGAACGGGACGATCCGGTTCCCGACCGAGCTTTTGGAAGTGTCCGGCGTTTCCGTCAACGGTTCGGTCATCTCGCTGTGGCTCCAGCAGCCGGAGTATTCCAACGAGAACGGGACCATCAGGTTCGAAGGGGTCGTGCTCAACCCCGGCTATCAAGGGCCGGGCGCGCGATTGTTCACCGTCACCTTGCGCGGCAAGGGGAACGGCAACGCCGACGTCGCGTTTTCCTCCGGCGCCATCCTGGCAAACGACGGCATGGGGACGAACGTGATCACCGGGCTCTCGAAAGGGACGTACACCGTCAACGCGCCTTCCGTCGCCCCGCCGGTCCCGGAAGCCACCACGCCCGTAGAGACTCCAGGCGCCCCGGGCGGGCCGCAGGTCGCCTCCCCGTCGCACCCGAGTCCCACGGCGTGGTATCCGGGCCGCGTGGCGACCTTCACCTGGAACGTCCCGCCCGAGACGACCGCCGTGGCGTACCTGCTCGACCGTCGTCCGAACTCGACTCCGGCAAGCGCCGCCGACGGGACCCCATCCTCGTTCGTTTCGGGGGTCCTCACGGACGGCGCCTGGTATTTCCACGTGCGTACCAAGAACCAATACGGCTGGGGCGGCATCTCGCATTTCCGCGTGCAGGTGGACGGCACCTCCCCGTCGAGCTTCACGGCGACCGCGCTCCCGAGCGTGAGCGCCAACGACCCGCTCGCGCGGTTCAAGCTCTCGGCCTACGACGCGACGTCCGGCATTTCGCACTACGAGATCTTCGTGGAAGGGCGCGAGTTCGACCGCTGGGTCGATCCGGGAACGCACCAGTACCGTTCGCCGCCGCTCCCGCCCGGCTCGCACACGCTCACGATCCGCGCCGTCGACCTCGCCGGGAACTCCCTCGAACGCGAGGCGCAGGCCACGGTCACGGCCCTGCCCGCGCCAAGCATCCATTCCTACACCGCGCTCATCCGCTCCGACGAGCCGCTCATCGTTCGCGGCGGGGCGTTCCCCAACGCGCGCGTGAACGTGTGGGTGCAGCGCGGGGAGTCCGGCGTGATGGACACCGCGCAGGACCAGGCCGACGTGCGCGGGCTCTACACCATCGTGTACGACCGCGACCTGGAAAAGGGCGACGACTACCGCATCTGGGTGACGGCCGTGGACGAGCTGGGCGCGCAGACCCTCCCGTCCGAGGAGAAGCCGCTGCGCGTGGTGGCCGCGTCGGTGGAGGAGATCGGCAACATGGCCGTGCGCCTGCTCGTCACCATGGTGGTGCTGCTCTCGCTCCTGTTCACCGCCGGCTGGCTGCTCGCCTTCATCTGGCGCAAGCTCCTGTGGCTCTCGAGCCTCCTGGTCACCGAAAGCCGCGTGAGCCATGCGCACGTGGAGCGCACCGCCGAGATCCTCCGCCGCGACGAGACCCTGGCGGAACTGAAGAAGGACATCAAGGAAAACGAGGAAGAGCTCGAGATGGAGGTGCAGCGCATCGAGCGCGACAAGGAGCGCGGCGAGGTTCGCCGCCCCAAGGTGGTGCGCCTCGTGCAGACCGCCGTGCAAAAGCGAAAGGCGAAAAAGAAGCCGCCGACGGCCTGACGGCAAAAAACCGTCCTCGTGGAGGACGGTTTTTTGGTGGTGACCCCAGCGGGAGTCGAACCCGCATTACCGCCTTGAAAGGGCGATGTCCTAACCGCTAGACGATGGGGCCGGCAATGCGGGGAGAATACGAAGAAAACACCCTTGCGTCAAGCCTCTTGGTATCATAGGATGACGCGTCGATATGCGCATCCTCGGCATCGAGACCAGTTGCGACGAGACCGCGGTCGCCCTCGTGGACAACGAGGACGGCAAGGTTCGCGTCGTCTCAAGCCTCGTCTCTTCGCAAGTCGACATCCACGTGAAGTATGGCGGGGTCGTCCCCGAGGTGGCGGCGCGCAGCCATGTGGACGTCCTGTTCCCGCTCCTTGAGCAGCTGGGCGTGCCGCGCGACGGGAAGGGGATTGACGCGATTGCGGTCACGGCCGGCCCCGGGCTCGTCCCGGCGCTGCGCGTGGGCGTCGAAGCGGCAAAGACGCTCGCCTGGGCGTGGAAAAAGCCTCTGGTGGCCGTGAACCACTTGGAAGGGCATCTGTATAGCGTGTGGCTTCGAGGGGGGGCTGAAATGGATCCGGCGTTTCCCTGCCTTGCGCTGCTCGTCAGCGGCGGACATACGGAACTCATCCTGATGACGGGTCACGGGCAGTACGAGCTGCTCGGCGCCACGCGCGATGATGCGGCCGGCGAGGCGTTTGATAAGGTGGCGAAACTGCTCGGGCTCCCGTATCCGGGCGGGCCGGCGATTTCCAAGCTTGCGAAAGAAGGCGACCCGTCCACCATCGCGTTCCCGCGGCCGATGCTCGAGAGCGGGGACCTGGACTTCAGCTTTTCCGGATTGAAGACGGCCGTTGCCGTCTATCTTGAGCAGCACCCTGACGCGTCGGTCGCTGACGTGTCCGCCTCGTTCCAGGAAGCGGTCGTGGATACGCTTGTGACGAAGACGGTCGCGGCGGTCATGAAACATCATCCGGCGTCCGTCAGCCTCGTCGGCGGCGTGGCCGCCAACGCGTCGTTGCGCGCGCGCCTTGGCGATGCCGTCGCCTCGGCGCGGCCTGACGCGACGTATCATGTTCCCGACCTCGCGTTCACCGGCGACAACGCGGCGATGATCGCGGCCGCCGGGTCGTTCCGCGCGCTCGCCAAGGATTTCACGGACCCGCTCACGCTCGCGGCGGACCCGAACATGCGGTTAGCGAAAAGGGTTTGAAGGGTATGGAAAAGATTTGTCGGACGGCCGATGAGACGAAGCGGGTCGCGAAGGACCTTGCGTTGACGCTCACGGGCGGCGAACTCGTCTTGCTCGACGGCGCGCTCGGGGCCGGCAAGACGACGTTCGTCCAGGGGCTCGCCGAGGCGCTTGGCGCGAAAACGTCCGCCCGTTCGCCAACGTTCACCGTCATGAACATCTATCCGACGGACCATCCGTCCGTGAAGCAGCTCGTCCACCTCGATTTCTATCGCCTTGCGAAGCCCGAAGAGGTGCACGCGCTCGGCCTTGAGGACTGGCTCGGCCGCGCCGACGCGGTGGTGGCCGCCGAGTGGCCGCCCGAGACGCTGCCCGTATCGCCCGGCACGCCGGTCGTCCGCGTGGCGATCCGTGGGACGGGGACGGATCCGCGGGAAATCACCGTCGAAAAGACGACCGCCTGATCGCGGTCGTTTTTCGTTCCCTATCCTTCGCCCACGTTGCGCAGCACCTCTTCGATGGTGGTGAGCCCGTCGAGCGCCTTCAGCATCCCGTCTTGGGGCATCGTCACCATCCCTTGCGTCTTGGCGAGCTCGCGCACCTTGTATTCCGAGAGCGTCTCCGTGAGCGCTTCGCGGATCGTGTCGTCCATCACGAGCACTTCGTAGGCGCCCACGCGACCTTTGAAGCCCGAGCCGTTGCACGCGTCGCACCCCTTGCCGTGGAAGAATTTCCATTGTTCCGGTGGAGGGACGGTTTCTCCGGAAGCGGCCGGGAGGTTCGCGAGGATCCTCTTGGCCGTCTCGATCTGCTCGCTCGGAGGCGTGAACGGCTCCTTGCACGCCTCGTGGATCTTGCGCACCAAGCGTTGGCCGATGATGGCGTTGAGCGCCGGGGCGATGAGGAACGGCTTCACGCCCATGGAGATGAAACGGGGGAGCGCGCCGGAGGCGTCGTTGGTGTGCAGGGTGGAGAGCATCAGGTGGCCGGTGAGCGCGGCATTGATCGCCACCTCGGCCGTCTCGAGGTCGCGGATTTCGCCCACCATCACCACGTCGGGGTCCTGGCGCAGGATGCTTCGCAGCCCCGAGGCGAAGGTGTAGTTCTTCGACTGGTCGATCTGCGACTGGTTGATCCCCTCGAGCTTGTATTCGATCGGGTCCTCGAGCGTGATGATCTTCACGTCCGCGGTGTTGAGCTTGCGCAGGATGGCGTAGAGCGTGGTGGTCTTGCCGCTTCCGGTGGGGCCCGTGGTGATCACCATGCCGTGCGGCTTCCCGATCTCGCGCTCGAGCTTGGCGCCCACCGGCGCGCGGAACCCGAGCGCGGCGAAATCGACCGCGATGGAGGTGGGCTTCAGCAGGCGCATCACGACCGATTCCCCCCAATTGGTGGGGATGCTCGATACGCGCACGTCCGTGTCGCCCCCCTTGAGGAAGATGGTGAAACGTCCGTCCTGGGGCCGTTCGGTGACGTTGATCTTGAGCCCGCTCACCAGCTTCACGCGCGCGATGAGCTTCTTCCACATCTCGTGCGGGAGCGTGGCCACGTCCTGCAGCTCGCCGTCGATGCGCAGGCGCACGGCCACGCCCTTCTCCTCCGCCTCGATGTGCACGTCGCTCGTGCCGAACGCGAACGCCGCGGCCATCACGATCGTAAGCACGTCGGTGACCGAGGCCTTCCCGAGCACGCGCGCGATGTCGGCATAGCCCTTGAGCTCGGACTGGAACCGCGCCAGCTCCTCATCCGTCACTTTCACCCCCTTCACGATGGCGCGCACCTTGGGGAGCGCGTCGTAGAGCTTGTCGGCCATGCGGAAGCTCTCCTCGGAGATGAGATAGAGGCCGCCCTTGGCGTCGAGGCGTTCCTCAAGCTGATAGAGCAGTTCCTTCACGGCCGGGTCCTCGGGGGTGACGCTCGCGAGGCGCACGTCGGCGCCCGTATACAGGAAGCAGATGGCCTTGAGGGCGCTGGCCTGTTCGCGCGGGATCAGGGAGATCGCCTCCGGGGAGATGGGGAACCCTTTCAGGTTCACATAGGGGATGCCGGTCGCCGCCGCAGTTTTCTGCGTTTCCTCTTCCTTTTCCCGCAGGCGGATCTCATGCATCTTCTCCTCGAATTTCCCCTCTACGACGCCACCGGCGGCCGTGGCGGCCCCGGTCTTCTTCAGCAGGGATTCGATGCTTTGTGTCTCCATAACAACAAAAGGCTTCAGGCCTCAGGCGGACAAGGCTTCAGGGACTTCCTGCGGCCTTCACGCCTGCGGCCTAATGCCTTGCATTCTATGGCTTTGCTACCACTTCCGCCAGAGCCTCTCGAGTTTCGCGACCAGGGGGGATCGCCTGTTTTCGGCGCGAAGGGAATATCGCAGCCAAACGGCATATTGGAGCGTGGTGGCCGCCCCGATGGCCGCGAAGGCGATCGCGCCCACGACGATGCCGAACGCCACGGTCACGAGGCCGAACAGGACGGGCGAACCCAGATAGAGGGCAAGCGCCACGAGCGCGCCGTAGGGCAAGGAGGCGAGGATGATGGCCGCCCCGCCTATCACCCAAAGGCCGGTGATCGCGAGGTACGCCACGGCGCCCAGCTCAAGCGCGGCGAGCCAGTGGCCGGCAAAGCGGCCCGCAGCGTGCAAGAGGGCATGTGCCGCGCTCCGGTCGTCGCGCACGACGTCAATCACCGCGAGCGCCGTGACGAGGTTCGCGATGATGGACAGCGGGAAGGCGATCAGGAAGCAGGCGACGAACAGGAGCCCGTCCGCGTATGTGCCGCGCGCGACGACGAGGACGAGCGGGAGGGACGCCATGAGCAGGAGCACCCCCTGGGCGGCTTTGCCGGCGAGGGTGAGGCACACCAGGCGCCAGAAGAATGGCCGGCCCTCGCGCATGTGGTGATGGAACGGCTGCGGGTCCGTGCAGGCGAGACCCCGGATGAGCGCGGCCTGGGAGAGGAACGCGGCCACGAGCGCGGCGAGGACCAGCACGAACGCGGCGGTCACCGTGAGGGTGACGCGACCGGGCTCGAGCAGCTCCACCTGGCGGATCCACGCGCCGAAGGTGTCGGCCCCGGTGAAGGTATCGTTCACGACGTTCAGCAACAGGTCGCTCCCGTCCTCTACCCGGCGCAGGCCACGCGCGCCCACGTCCACGATCCCGCCGGTAGAAAGGAGGCTCGCGAACAGACCGAAAACCCACAGCGACTTGCGCTCCCACGTGAGGCGAAGGGCCTCGCGCAGCAAGGGGCGATACGTCGGGGTGGGCTTGGCAGCCATAGTCCTCCACTATGGGTCGTCGGTTGGTTAAGCCGCGTTCTGGGCGAACAGCGCTTCGAACTCGTCCTTCTCTATGGTCTCTTTCTTGAGAAGGGTGTCCGCGATCTTGTCGAGACGCCCTTTTTCTTTGGTGAGTATAGCACGCGCGGCCTCCATGGCGCCATGGACGAGCTTTGAGACTTCGGCGTCGATGTGTTCGGCGGTCTTCTCCGAGTAGTTGCGGTTCTCGTGGATGGAACGGCCGAGGAACACCATCTCGTCCGGCTCCCCGTACACGACCGGCCCGAGCGTTTCGCTCATGCCGTAGCGCGTGACGATCTCGCGGGCAAGGCGCGACGCCTTCTTCAGGTCGTCCGACGCGCCGGTCGTGACGTCGCCGAACGTTTCCTTTTCGGCGACGTAGCCTCCGAGGCCCACGGCCAGGTCGGCGATGAATTCCGCGCGGCGCGTGAGGTGGCGGTCTTCGGTGGGAAGCTTCAGGGTGTAGCCGCCTGCCGACCCGCGCGCGATGATGGAGACCTTATGGACCGGATCCGAGTCCGGCGTCATCCGGGCGACCAGCGCATGGCCGGCTTCGTGGTAGGCCACGACCTTCGTTTCCTGGTCGTTGCGGACGCGGCTCTTGCGTTCGGGTCCCAGGATCACCTTTTCGATGGACACGAGCACGTCTTCCTGCGTCACCGTGACCCGGTCGTTGCGGGCCGTGCGGATGGCCGCCTCGTTCAAGAGGTTCATGAGGTCCGCGCCGGAGAACCCGACGGTGCGTTCCGCCACGCGGCGCAGGTCCACGTCGGAGGCGAGCGGCTTGTTCTTGGCGTGTACCGCGAGGATCGCTTCCCGCTCGGCGATGTCCGGCAGGTCGAGCGTCACGCGGCGGTCGAAGCGGCCCGGGCGCAAGAGCGCCGGGTCGAGCACGTCGGGGCGGTTGGTGGCGGCCACCACGATGACGCCGAGGTTGGGGTCGAACCCGTCCATCTCCACCAGGATCTGGTTGAGCGTCTGCTCGCGCTCGTCATGGGAGCCGCCGAGGCCCGCGCCGCGCTGGCGGCCCACGGCGTCGATCTCGTCGATGAACACGATGCACGGCGCGCTCTTCTTGGCCTTCGCGAACAGGTCGCGCACGCGGGAGGCGCCCACGCCCACGAACATCTCCACGAACTCGGAGCCGGAAATGTGGAAGAACGGGACGTCGGCCTCGCCGGAAACGGCGCGGGCGAGCAAGGTCTTCCCCGTGCCCGGGCGGCCCATGAGCAGCACGCCCTTGGGGAGCTTGGCGCCGAGGGCCGCGAACTTGCCCGGGTTCTTGAGGAACTCCACGATCTCGGACAGCTCCTCCTTGGCCTCGCGCGCTCCCGCCACGTCGGCGAAGGTGACGCGGTTCTTGCCTTGCGGGGCCGCTTCGCGCGCGCCGGAGGCGCCGAACGTCATCGCGCGGGTGTTGGCGCCCTGCATCTGGCGCGCCATGAACCAGAACACCACCAGGATCACGATGAGCGGCGGCACGGTGGAAAAGAAGGCGGAAAGGAGCAGGGAACGCCCCGATTCGCTCTTCACGTTCACGTGCGCGGCCTTGAGCTCGTCCGCGGTGACCCCGTAGCGGCTCGCGGCCTCGGCGAACGAGGCGTCGGGCTCCTTGCGGGAAACGACCTTCTTGTCATCCTTGAGCGTGGCGGTCACGTCGTCGCCCGTCACGTCGATGGATTTCACCTCCCCGGCCTGGATGCGCTCGACGAGCGTCCCGAACCCCACCTCCTCGGCACGGTCCGTGCCGAGGGTGTAGGTGGAGAACGCGGCACCGAGCACCGTCACGACCAGGGCGGCGAGCAACAGGTTTTTGACGAGGGGCTTCATGCGATGAGAACTTGAAGAACCAAAACTTGAAGGATCAAATTATTCGGTCGGTTTCTCCTCGGGCTTTGCCGTGAGGGCCTTGATGGAGAGGCCGAGGCGGTGCTCGGCGGGCTCGATGGAGACGATCTTGAAGGTCATCTTGTCGCCGGGCTTCCCGAGCGCGTTGATGTCGGCGACCGGGGTCTCGGACAGCTCGCTCACGTGCGCGAGGCCGTGGATTTCCGGATCCAGCTCCACGAAGAACCCGAACGGGTTCACCTTGAGGACGGTGCCCTCGACGGCGTCGCCCACCTTGTACTTGGCGCCGATGTTCTTCCAGGGGTCCTCGATCAGCTTCTTCATGGACAGGAAGATCTTGCTTCCCTCGATGCCGATGATCTCGGCGTCCACGAGCGCTCCCACCTTGAGCACGTCGCGCGGGTGGTCGATGCGCTGCCAGGCGATCTCGCTGATGTGCACCAGGCCCTCGAGCGCGTCGAAGCGCACGAACGCGCCGAAGTCCGCGAGCGCGGTCACTTCGCCCGTCACCCGGTTGCCCACCTTGAACTTGGCCAGCACGTTCTTCTGCTTCTCCTCCCACACGGCCTTCTCGGAGACGATCAGCTTCTCGTCGGCCTCGTTCACGTCGATCACCTTCACGTCGAGCCCGTTGCCCACGTAGGTCTTGAGCTTCTCGAGGATCTTGTTCTTGTCGCCGCCGGACACGCGCGGGTAGTGCTCCGGGGAGAGCTGGGAGACGGGCAGGAAGCCGGTCACGTGGCCCACCTTCACGAGCAATCCGCCCTTGTTGGCCTCGAGGATGCGGCCTTCCACCGGCTCGCCGGTCGTGAACAGGCGCTTCAGCTCCTCCCACGCCTTCTTCTGGCCGGCGAAGCGGAAGGAAAGCTCGATCTCGCCGTTCTCGTTCTCGAGGTCGATCACCGTGGCCTCCACCTCGGAGCCGACGGCGAGGTTCGCGTAGTCGGACGACTCGGCGAACAGCTCGCGCCCGCGCACGACGCCCGTGAGGATGCCGCCAAGGTCCACCTTCACCTCGCGGCGGCTGGCGGTGACGATCTTGCCCTTCACCACGTCACCGGTGGCGGGAATGTTCAAGTACGGCCCCTCCTCGAGGAGCTTGGCGAGCTCGGGGGACTTGGAGGCGGCGTTCTGCATCGTGGACATAGCGTGTTCCGGGAGGAGCGAAGGCCTCAGGCTTTAGGCGGACAAGGCTTCAGGGAAATACCCTCATGCCTTCTCGCCTGCGGCCTTCATGCCTCTGGTCCCATCGGTGCTAAGAGTTAATAAGTGAGGCGAGTGTAGCGGAAGGGCCGGAATTAGGCAAGAATCAGCCCTCTTTCAGGTGTTTCGCTTGACAGGGCACTCAAAATCGGCTAGCTTAAGATGTTTTTCGCGTGAAAAACCCGATACGGCGGCCCCGTATCCCATTCCTTCACAATCGAGGAGTCGCATGTCACTGTATTTCATCGCTCTCATGCACACGACGTTGCTCCTCCTCATCTGGAGGGACGTGCGAAAGAACCTGCGTCTTCTTGCGGGATACCGGCAGGCGGAGTCGAAGGCGCCTCCGGCGTTCCCGATCGTCCCGAAGCCGCCCGTTCCCGTCCGCTTCACGGCACCCGTCACGGACACGGAGCCGATCGAAGAGGACGGGTTTGACGAAAAGACGCCGCCCTCTCCCGTTCCGTCGCAGATCCGCTTCACGGCGCCCGAGCCGGACATCGCCGCTGACTCGGCGCCCCATGTCGACCCCAAGCCGACGACGGCGCGGGGAGTGAGCGCGCACGCCGAGTCCCAGCCGGATGAGGGATTCGAGGATGTTCCAACCGATCCTGAGATGCAGGCGCTGGATGAGGGATTCGATGTGTCGCTGGACGATGGGTTCGACGACGTCCCCACCGATCCCGCGATCATGATCAGTCAGGTGCTTCCCCCCCGCGTCGCGCCCCCCGTGGCGTCCCGCCTCCCGACCGTTCCGGAGCCCACGAAGAAGGAGCCGGGGAGGACGGTCGCCCCGCCCTCCGTGGCCAGCCCGACGGTCGTGAGCGCGCTCGGGAAGCCTCCCAAGCGGGCGAAGACGCGAACGCCGCCCGTCGCACGCCCATTGATGCTCATGCCAAAGCGGCGCGGCATCTTGTGCGGCGGGGAATGGTACGTCGACAAGGAGCTGTCCGACCTGTTGATCAGGCGGATGCATGCGGCGTTCGCGGCGTGCGCGCCGCAGGCCTTGCGTCAGGGAGAGCGCGGCAGCCTGGAGGCGCTGCGTGCCAAGGTGCCGCCGATCCCGGACATCCCGCTGTCGTGGATGTTGCGGTATCGGTACGTGGCGCTCGTGCTCCCGGACGTCCCGCTTATCGACGCGGCGGTGGCCGCGAAGGCGGACTGGCTGAGCGACATGTGGGAAGACGACCTGGAAGAGGGGTATCCGATGAAGGGGTCGGACCCGTACTGGATCTTCTGTGACGACGGGGGAAATTACCTGGGAGTGGACCCTTCGGTCGCGATCGAGTCGTTGTCGCCGATGGAGGAATCCCTGTTCCCCCGCGAAGGGCTGGCTCTCGCCACGCTGTTCCCGGAGTTGCTCCCGAAGGGCGCGGCGCGCGCGTGGGACCTGCTCGGCGCCCCGGCGCCGGTCGTGATGTACAGGTCCGACGACGGGGACCTCCTGATCCAAGACCGTGATGCGGTGGCACGTCCGAAATGGGGGACGGTGGTCCGTGCCAAGCCGCTGCCGCGCTCGACGCTCGTCGCCGCGTGAGTGTGTCTGGCCGTCCATGGGAACATGGGCGGCTTTTTCATTGGGAAGGGTCTGAAGGGTTGTAAGGGTCGTAAGGGTGGTGGATAATCCTCCTGTCTCCGTTTTTCCCTTCAAACCCTTCCCACCCTTCAAACCAATCCGTTATGTCCCATCCTCACGCCTCGATCCTCAAGGAGTTCCAGATCGCCATCGACCACATCGTCCCCTCCGTCCCGCCGGAGGTGAAGGCGCAGGCGCTCAAGCGGCATGCCGAGCTGCTCGGCAACGAGAACGCCTCCCAGGAGGAAATCGAGGCCGCGCTCGCGCAAACGGGCATGGCCGAGTATCCGCATCGCAAGGCCAGCCAGGAAATGGCCGGGAAGCTCGAGGAGGATACGCGCCTCGCGCTCGTGCTCGAGCATGTGGACGAGAACGTGCGTACGAAGCTCAAGAAGCATCTGGACGCCGGCGTCCCGCTCGTCGAGATCGTCCGAAGCGACCTGTTCGAGACCGAGTTCACGGGCCCGGAGCGCTATCAGGTGGAAGACGGGTTGCTCGACGCGGCCGACCACGTGCGCGAGGAGATGGCGAAGGCGATCGATCCTTTGTCGGAGAAGTACAAGAAGCTGGTGGCGAAGTGGCAGGAGCATGCCGAAGAGATCAAGGCGAAGATCGACGAGCTCGAGGCGCTCGCGGACAAGGACCCCAAATGGAAGGATGAGATCCTCTCAAAGGTGGAGCGTTTTCGCGAAGGGTTTTCGGTCACCGAGCAGGATCCGGAATTGGAGGAAGTGAAGAAGGAAATCGAGTATTGGAAGGACACGTTCGGGGAGGGGTTGTGACGAAAATGAAACTCAAAAAACTCGGGTGGCTTTTGGGGCTGACAGCCGTTTTGGCCTGGTTCGGAACGTATGCGACGTTGGTGGTCGAGCAGCGCGTCGATTCGCAGCATCGATATCCAAAGCCATGTCGTTTTGAATTTTGTGAGGAGGATCAACGACAATGGGGGTGGCCGCTTCCTTTTTATTTTGATGCGGGAGTAAACACGGATTCGTGCATTGGTTGCTTAAGCCTGTTCAATGATAGAAGTAGTCCTCGCAACCAGCTTCTCGATGCGCTCGTACTTTTCTTTCCACTCTATCCAATCGTCCTGATGATATATTGGATGTATAGGTCGGACCAGCGACGCAGCTGAAGTATGTTCATCGCGCATTTGCCTGCCGGCTATTTGCTGACACGTTGGATCCAGGATAGGACAAAGGTTCGTTCGTTCCTTTGGATCGGGTTAGTGGCAAGCATTTTTCCCGACATCGACATCTTATATTTCTATTTTATCGATCATCGTCAAACGCTCCATCATGAATATTGGACGCATGTGCCGATCGTCTGGCTCGCCATTTTGGGGGTCTGTGCCTCGCTCGCCCTCCTCTTGAGGAATCGGAAGGCGATGGTGATTGTTGGCATCGTGTTCTCAAACATAATGCTCCACTTTGTTCTCGACACATTCGTAGGCGGTATCGCTTGGCTATACCCTTTTTCAGACAAGGTGTCTTTTCTCGTAACGGTTCCAGCTACGCAGGCATTCTGGGTATGGAGTTTCTTGCTTCATTGGACGTTCTTGGCGGAAATTGCCATCATTGTGGCCGCCTGCATCAAGTTGAGGAGCGACTGGGTAATGCGGTCCGCAGTGGCCTGACCGCCCGCTAGTTTTCCACAGAACAGGCTTTGACAAAAAGCCGTTTCCGTGATTAAATACACGCAACCTTGCGAGGTCCGAGTCAGGACCCATCGGGGTGGCAACAAGGGACTCCCTTCCGGCTTAAACGGGCCATCGGGGAGTTTTTTGTACGAAAAATCCCGGGCTGGATCAGGGGTCCATGGAGGTAATGGCTAACCTCGCGAGGTTTGCCACCCCGAGATGCGGGTTCGATTCCCGCTGGATCCACCACCTGAGAGGGGGCCGAGCATATGCTCGGGCCCGGGATGCAAAAACCCTCGGTTCGTCCGAGGGTTTTTGCCCTTGTTTCCACACCATCCCCATGGTAAGATTTTGCCTGGAATGACCCTCCGATTCGGTTGAAATATGCAGATTTCCTGGCATGGATTGAGCTGTTTTGAGATCGTCACGAAGACGAGCGTGGGCGAAGTGACCGTCGTGATGGACCCGTACGATCCATCGACGGGTTTGCGTACCCGCAGCATGGAGGCGCACATGGTTACCGTGAGCGGGAAGGGGGCGGATAACACGGCGTCGCTTGGCAACCATCCGTTCGTGGTGGACATGCCGGGCGAGTTCGAGGTGAAAGGGGTGTTCGCGTATTGTACGGCGGCTCCGACGAAGTCCGGGACAACGCTCATCACGCGGCTTGAGAGCGAGGATATGGTCGTGGCGCATCTCGGGAGCCTTGACCGCGAGCTCACCAATGAGGAGCTCGAGAAATTGCAGAAGGTGGACATCCTGATGGTGCCGGTGGGCGCAGGGCGCGTGCTCGACGGCAAGAAGGCGGCCGAGCTGGTGGCGGCCGTCGAACCGCGCGTGGTGATTCCCATGACCTATGCCGTGGACGGCCTCAAGGAGAAGCTCGACGACCTCTCGGTCTTCGTGAAGGCGCTCGGCGCCGCGCGCAAGGAGGAGACCGGCAAGTATAAGGTGACCAAGAAGGACCTCCCGCAGGAGGACATGTTGCTTGTGGTCCTGACGAGATAGGTATGCCTCACCACGTCTACGTCCGCCCCATCCCTGCCAGGACGCGCCGCATCATTGCGGCTTGCGTCGTGCTCGTGTCGGCGGCCATCGCCGTGGGATGGGTCGCGACGGTCGGGCGCTCGCTGCAGGAAGGGTTCGCGGCGGCGCAGGAGGGGCTCGTCCAGGCCTCTAGGGCGGCGCAGGAGATCGCCGACAAGACGGCCGCGGATCGCGAGGCGATGCGCCAGGCGTTCAAGCCGGCTCCGGCGCCAGAGCCGGCGACGACGGAACCTCCGCCGGAAGACGCGCTCCTCCAGAAAGCGGCGCAAGCCATGAAGGATTCCTTGGCGCTCCCGGCGGAAGCCGCGTCGGCACCGACGCATGATTCACCCGCAACGACGACCCCGTAAGCTATGGCCAAGAAGGAAGAACGCGAACTGACGCCGGAGGAAATGAACATCGGCACGATCGCCCCGCAGAACATCGTGTCCGAGATGGAAACGTCGTATCTCGATTACGCCATGAGCGTGATCGTGGGGCGCGCGCTCCCCGACGTGCGCGACGGGCTCAAGCCCGTGCACCGCCGCATCCTGTATTCCATGTGGCAGACCGGGCTGCGTTCCGGCGCCAAGTTCAAGAAGTGCGCCACGGTGGTGGGAGACGTGCTGGGCAAATACCACCCGCACGGGGACTCCGCCGTGTACGAGTCGCTCGTGCGCATGGCGCAGGAGTTCTCCTTGCGCGACCCGCTCGTGAAAGGGCAGGGCAACTTCGGCTCCATCGACGGCGACGGCGCGGCCGCGTACCGCTACACCGAGGCCAAGCTCACCGCGATCGCGGAGGAGCTTTTGGGAGACATCGAGAAGGAGACGGTGGATTTCATGCCGAATTTTGACGGCACGCACAAGGAGCCGCGCGTGCTTCCCGGCAAGCTTCCCAACCTCATCGTGAACGGCACGGTAGGGATCGCCGTGGGCATGGCCTCCAACATCCCGCCGCACAACCTGGGCGAGGTGTGCGACGCCGCGCTCCACCTCATGGAGCATCCGGATTGCGAGGTGGATGACCTGCTCCAATTCGTGAAAGGTCCCGATTTCCCGACCGGCGCCATCGTGTACGGCGGATCGGAACTGAAGGCCGCGTATGCGACCGGCAAAGGCGGGGTGGTGGTGCGCGCGAAGGCCGAGATCGAGGAAGACGCCAAGGGGAATTTCTCCATCATCGTTTCCGAGATCCCGTACCAGGTGAACAAGTCCGCGCTCCTTGAGAAGATCGCCTTCCTCGTGCGCGACAAGAAGCTCGAAGGGATCCGCGACCTGCGCGACGAGAGCAACAAGCAAGGGATCCGTATCGTCGTGGAGCTCAAGAAGGACGCGTATCCCAAGAACGTGCTCAACCGCCTGTACCAGACCACGCCGCTGCAGGAGTCCTTCCATTTCAACATGCTCGCGTTGGTCGATGGGATCCAGCCGCGCATCCTTTCCCTCAAGAACATCCTCGAGGAGTACGTGAAGCACCGCAAAGTCGTCGTCCGCCGACGCACCCAGTTCGACCTCACGCGCGCGCAGGACCGGGCCCACATCCTGGAAGGGCTGAAGATCGCGATGCTCCAGATCGACAAGATCATCGCCACCATCAAGAAGTCCAAGGACAAGGACGAGGCGAAGCTCAACCTCATCAAGCTTTTCCGCCTCACCGACCCGCAATCCGTGGCCATCCTCGAGATGCGCCTGCAACAGCTCGCCAACCTCGAGCGGCTGCGCGTGGAGCAGGAGTACGACGAGAAGACGAAGCTCATCAAGGAGCTCGAGGCGATCCTCAAGAGCGAGAAGCGCATGCTCGGCGTGGTCGCGGAAGAGGTGAAGGGGATCAAGGCCGCTTTCGCCACGCCCCGCCGCACCCAGATCGTGAAGCACGGGGTGAAGGAGTTCTCCATGGAGGACGTGGTGCCCGACAACGCCACGGTCGTGATGATCACCTCCGGCGGATACATCAAGCGCCTGCCGCCCGACACCTTCAAGGTGCAGCTGCGCGGCGGAAAGGGGGTCGCCGGCCTCACCACCAAGGAGGAGGACGAGATCGACCAGATGTTCTCGACGACCGCGCACAAGGACCTGCTGTTCTTCACCACGCGCGGACGCGTGTTCCAGCTCAAGGCCTACGACGTGCCGGAGGCCAGCCGAACGGCCAAGGGCCAGGCGCTCGTGAACTTCCTCTCCCTCGCCCCGGGCGAGAACGTGTCCGCCGCCATGGCCATGGACGGCATGGAAGACATGAAATACATCCTGATGGTCACCAACAAGGGGACGATCAAGAAGACGGAGCTCTCCGCGTACGAGAACGTGCGCAGGAGCGGCCTCATCGCCATCAAGCTGAAGGACGGCGAGAACCTGGAGTGGGTGAAGCCCACCACGGGCAAGGACGACGTGATGCTCGTCACCTCGCACGGGCAGTCCATCCGTTTCTCCGAAAAGAACGTGCGTCCGATGGGACGCGTGGCCGCCGGCGTGCGCGGGCTCAAGCTCAAGGGGAGCGACCTGGTGGTAGGAATGGAAGTGATCGACGAGGGCGCGGCCAAGAAATCCGGGCTGTTGCACCTGCTCGTCATCATGCAAAACGGCTACGGCAAGCAGACCGACGTCACCGAGTACAAGGTGCAGGGGCGCGGCGGCTCGGGCATCAAGACCGCGGCCGTCACGAAGAAGACCGGCCCCATCGTCGCCGCGTGCGTCGTAAGCGCCAAGGACGACCGCGACCTGTTCGTGATCTCGGCCGCCGGCCAGGTGATCCGCTCGCCGCTCTCCTCCGTGGCCGTGCTCGGCCGCTCCACTCAAGGGGTGCGCGTGATGCGCTTCAAGAAGGAGAACGACACGGTGGCCACGAGCACGGTGGTGTAGGCCCTTGACACGTCCGGGGCACGCCGGGCCTAATGGCTGCATCAGGCCCGACCTGTATGCCGGGATCAACCCCAATGCGCCTGGAGGGACTCTCTGAGCGGCTCCATGAGCTGTTCTCGTTGGGGCCGGTCCTTGCGTGCGAACCGGTCCATGGCGGATACACGTGCCAGAACTTCCGGCTGCGAACGAGCGCCGGAAGTTTCTTTTTGAAGCAGTACCAGAACCACCTGCGCCAATGGGTGCCGGACATCAAGTTCGCCGAGCGGTATTTCTCGAGCCACGGGGTGCCGGTCGTGCTCCCCATAAAGGACGCGTTCGGGCGCACGGCGTTCTGGTTCGACAACTACTGGTACAGCCTGTTCCCCTACGTCGAGGAGGCGAAGGCGGATCCCGCCACCATGAGCGACGCGACCGTCGTGTCGCTCGGGGAGACGCTCGCGCAGATCCACCTTTCCGGCCGCGACGTCGCGCGCCGGACGTTCCAGGTGCGATGGATGTGGGACCGCGACGCGTTCGAGCTCGAGTATGCCGAGCTCATGCACGCGCTCAACCGGCGCAAGCCGCTCGGGAGCGTGGAGCGGCGCATGGCCGACGTGCTCGAACGCAAAGCCGCGTTCGTCGCGACCAACACGCTCACCCCGCAGGACTTTCCCCTGTCCCCCTACCATCTCCTGCACGGCGATTTCATCTACACGAACGTGTTCCTCGCCCCGGACGGGCGCGTGAGCCAGGTGTTCGACTTCGAGCGCGTCAGCTTCGGCCCGCGCGCGTTCGAGCTCGCGCGCAGCGTGCTCATCAACTGCTGCGACGACGGGTTGGAGGAACGGAACATCCGCCACGCGCAGCTGTTCCTCGCCGCGTACCGGTCGAAATACCCGATGTCCTTCGAGGAGTTCGTGAACGGGATGCGCATGTTCATGATCGACTGCTTCCACGCCACCTGGCTCGAGCGGCATTACCTGCTGCACGGGCTCACCACCCACATGAAGCTGTTCGAAAGCAACGCCCGGCGCATCGAGACCTTGGGAAGCGACCCGGTGCCGTTCTGCCGGGAGGTCTGGAAGGCCCCGTCTGAGACGAAAACTTGAAGAACCAAATCTTGAAGAACCAAAGGGTGACGGAAAGGTTGAAGGATGAAGGTTGATATTTCATCCTTTATCCCTTCGTCCTTTTCATGGACCTTTGGTCCTTCAAGTTTTCAAGTTTTCAAGTTTTTATAAAGGATGGGTTGACGTACGGGAACGCCTTTGTTACCATCCGCGCATTGATTTTCCCTTCCTATGGGCCTTCCTGGACATCGTCGGACTTCATCGCATAAGCGCCGCCGCGCCGCGCATTTCGCGATGAAGAAGGTGACCCTTGCCACCTGTGCGAATTGCAAGGCGCCCGTGGCCCCGCATCGCGCCTGCAAGGGCTGCGGCAGCTATGGCGGGCGCATCGTCGTCGACAAGACGCGCGCGGCAAAGCGTCTCGTCAAAAAGGCCCGCGCCGCCGCCCCGGCCGCCCAGAAGACGGCCAAGGCCGAGGCCAAGGATGAGCACGAAGGCCACGATCACACGTAACGGAGAGGGCGCTGGTCTGACAGGATCAGCGTCTTTCTGTTACAATCCCCTCATCCTATGTCCAATCGCCATCTCGCGCGGACCATCGCCATGCAGACCCTGTACCAGTGGGATTTCAACGGCAAGCCCATGGAACGCGTGCCGGAGATCATGGCGTTCTGCAAGGGGGAGTTCGCGCCCAACTTCGAGGACGAGGGGTTCATCAGGGAACTGGTGGAAGGGGTGCTCGCGCGCATCGCGGACATCGACGGCATCATCACTTCCTTCGCGCCGGAGTGGCCGGTGGAGACCATCACGGTGGTCGACCGCAACGTCTTGCGCATAGGCGTGTACGAGCTCAAGTTCTCGAAGACGGTGCCGAGCAAGGTGGCGATCAACGAGGCGATCGAGCTTGCCAAGGGGTTCGGCGGCGAAGCGTCGGGACGGTTCGTGAACGGGGTGCTCGGAGCGATCTACAAGGACATGATCGCCAAAGGGGAGATCAAGGAGGTGGATAAGGCGAGTCCGGTGAAGCCCGCCGCCGCTCCTGATGGAGCTATGGCGGGTGGTCAGGAAAAGTAATGGACGACTGGATGAGACTATGGCTGAACTTGAAAAGCTCGAACGAGCCTTGGGCGTGACGTTCAAGGACAAGGACACGTTGCGCCAAGCGCTGGTTCACCGCAGTTACCTGAACGAGCATCCGGATTTCCCGATCGGGCAGAACGAACGCCTGGAGTTCTTGGGCGATGCCGTGCTCGAGCTGGTCGTCACGGAATACCTGTACGCCAATTACGAGAACCCCGAAGGGGAGCTCACCAACTGGCGCGCGGCGCTCGTGAACGCCGACATGCTTTCCGGCATTTGCGCGCGCCTGGGCGTGGAGGAGCACCTGTTCCTCTCGCGCGGCGAAAGCAAGGACGCGGGCAGCAAGGCGCGGCGCTACATCCTGGCGAACGCCTTCGAGGCGCTCATCGGCGCCATCTACCTCGACCATGGCTGGGAGTCGGCCAAGACGTTCGTCACCAAGACGGTGCTTTCCGAGCTCCCCAACATCCTGGAGCACCGCCTGTACGTCGACCCCAAGAGCCGGTTCCAGGAGGCCGCGCAGGAAAAGCTGGGCGTCACGCCCAACTATAAGGTGATTTCCGAGGCGGGACCCGACCACGCCAAGAACTTCGAGGTGGGCGTGTTCGTGGGGAAAGACCTGATCGCCTCCGGCATGGGCACGAGCAAGCAAGAAGCCCAAGTCGCCGCGGCCGAGGCGGCCATCAAGGCGAAAGGGTGGTAAGATGGGACCGATATGGGGATGGAGGCTCTCCTCAAGGAGGCGGTCAAGCGGAAAGCGTCGGACGTGCATCTTGCGGCGGGGCACCCGCCGATGTTGCGCGTGGACGGGGAATTGGTGCCGCTCAAGGCTCCGGAGCTCACGGGCAAGGCGGTGGAGACGCTCGCGCGCGAGATCGCGGGCGAGGCGCATTGGAAGCGGTTCACGGCCTCCCACGAGGAGGATTTCGCGTTTGACACCGCGCAGGCGCGCTTCCGCGTGAACCTGCACGTGGAGCAGGGGCGTCCGGCCTTCGCCGCGCGGCTCATCCCACACGAGATCCCGAGCTACGAGGAGCTGGGATTGCCCGAGAGCATCCAGGCGTTCACGGACCTTCCCAACGGGCTGGTCATCATCACGGGGCCGGCCGGCACGGGCAAGTCCACCACGCTCGCCTCCATGCTGCAGGACATCAACGAGCGCCGCGGGGGCCACATCGTCACGCTGGAGGACCCGATCGAATACGTCTTCCCGCAGGGGAAAGGGCTCGTGAAGCAGCGTGAGGTGGGGACCGACACCGCGAGCTTCGCCGAGGCGCTCCGGCGCGCCTTACGCCAGGATCCGGACGTGATCATGGTGGGCGAGATGCGCGATCCCGAGACGATCGCCGCGGCGCTCACGTTGGCCGAGACCGGGCACCTCGTCTTCTCCACGCTGCACACCTCGTCGGCGGCGCAGGCCGTCCATCGCATCGTGGACAGCTTTTCCGGCCCGCAGCAGGAACAGGTGCGCCAGCAGCTTTCGCTCTCCTTGCGCGCCGTGGTGGCCCAGACGCTGTTGCCGGCCAAGAAGGGCGGGCTCGTGGCCGCGCGCGAGATCCTGGTCAACAATGCGGCCGTAAGCAACCTCATCAGGGAGAACAAGGTCGAGCAGATCGCCTCGGCCATCCAGACCGGCCGCGCGGACGGGATGATTTCCATGGAAAAGGCGCTCGGAGACCTCGTGGACGAGGGGCTCGTGGAGGAGGAAGCCGTCGCGCCGTACCTCGGGACGGGCGACCGGACGCGCCGCCGGCGCTGAATCCCAAGGGAAAGACTCCCGCCCAAGAGGGCGGGAGTCTTCAGTCGAAGGTCGCGACGCGTTTCCACGACCCGATGCCCACGCCCTGCGGGTCGTCGACCTGGATCTCGATGCGGTAGGTTTCCTGGTCGGCGGTCGCCTCCGCCTGCAGGCGCAAGGGCGGCCCGGCGATGACAGGCCGGATCGTGCAGGGGAGCCCGCCGATCGTCACGGTCTCGTTCCCGGCGTAGGAAGGGCTCTGTTGGAGCTCGTAGAGCGCCACTTCGGCGCACGCCTCGGCCAGGCGTTGCGCCGCGCGCGAGCGTTCGGTCACGGGGCCGCGGGTGCCGCCGCGCGCGAGCGCGAGCGCC
Source organism: Patescibacteria group bacterium (assembly GCA_004297215.1). NCBI lineage: Bacteria > Patescibacteria group bacterium. The sequence continues at coordinate 113,538 of SCUM01000002.1, read as the reverse complement.
ACGGCCGCGGACACGGTGATGAGCGTGACCGACACCACGAGCACGTTCATGAGCATCACGTAGCCGTCCTGCCTAGTCATAGCGCAAGGTGACGATGACCGAAGAGGTGAGCGCGGCGGGGATCGGGATTGCCCCTCGCGAGAGCGAGAGGGTGACGCGTACGGACGCGGGCGATCCGGCCAGGCGTTCGGCCGTGAACGCCGTGACCGTGACGTCCTCCGGGGTCACCGGCTGCGCTTCCTGCGCGCCCAGCTGCAGCATGAGCCGCCCGGCGGAGACGAAGAAGGTCACGGGCGCGTCGGAGGGATCCGGGGCGTCCATGGAAAGGGTCTCGCTCGTGCCGCTGCCCGGCGTGGTGACGGCACCCGCCTCTTCGAGGCGTTCCTGCACGCGGTCGAGCGCGAACGACATGGCCTCGCGCAGGTCGAGCGCGCCCCGCACGTCTTGGCTGGTCTCAAGCCCGGATCGGAACAGGCTCGCGAGCGCGAACAGCGAAGCCGAGGCGATGGCCACGTAGAGGAGGACGCCGATGAGGGAATACCCCCCGTTTTTCGTGGAGGCCTTCATATCAGGGCCCGGGGCCGATGATGCGCAGCGCGTCGTTGCTGCGCACGGCCACGTATACGAGGCCGTTGGCGATGTCCACGCCCGTTGCCACCTGCGGGAAGTTGAGGTTGGAATACTGCCCGATCGCCTCCAGGTCCTCGATGTCGAGGATCATGAACTCCTGCGTGGAGTTGTTGGTGCCGATGAACAGGAGGTTCCCGGTCAGGCAGGCCATGTCGCGCACTTCGCCGCCGGTGCCGGTGGCCGAGAGCATCTGCATGGCGAGCGGGTCGGAGGCGTCCACGGTGACGAATTGGCTCGCCGCGTTGCCGATGAACAGGGTGCCGGGCGGTTCGTAGGCCACGCTGAAGTCCGGGCTGCCGTCCGGGAGGTCGTAGGTGGCGGCCCAGGCCGGCACGAGCGGGTCCGTGATGTCGAACACGGTCACGTCCTCGGTTTCGGAGTCGCTCACGGCGAACAGGTACTGTTCGCTGTTGGCGAAGTCGTTCACCGCGTCGGCCACCTGGAACGACGCGAGGCCCGACGGGGAGGCCGGGTTCGCCACGTCGTAGAACACCACCTCGGAGGCGGAGCTCAAGGCACGGCCCACGACCAGGAGGTCGCCTACCGCGTGCACGGTGATGGCGTCGGCGTCGCCGGAAAGGTTGAGCGTGGCGATGAGCGCGGTCGTGGCTGGCGTCGCGGTATCGAACACCATCAGCTCCTTGGCGTCGTTGCTGGATGCGGCGTAGAGGGAATCGCCGGAGAGCGAGAGGGCGTTGATCCCGTCCGAGCCGATGTCGAGGGACTTGATGAGCTGGGGAGAGGCCGGGTTCGACACGTCGTAGACGAACAGGTCGGGCTTGTTCGCGCTCGACGCCACGCCGCTCACGAACGCGTACGGGTAGCGCACCACCACGTCCGTCCCGGCGTTGCCCGGACCCAGGTCCGCGCTCCCGATCGAGACCGGATGCGTCCAGTCGCCGGTGGCGAGCGTATCGTAGCAGTTGCTGCCCGTTGGCGTGTCGGCGAGCCGCCAGTCCGTGAGGCGCGTCACGCCGGAGAGCGAAAGAGGGCGGCCGGAGACGGGCGTCCAGGATACGGACACGGTGACGTCCTTCATGCCCGCTCCGGCGTCGGCGACCGTCACGGCGCGGTGGAAGCGGCCGTCGGTCACGTCTTCCGTGCCCGCGAACGACCAGATCCCCATGGAAAGCGCGAGCCCGTGCGGGCCGTCGGCAAGCAGGTCGAAATCCTGGTCGCGGACCTGGCGCGCGGCCTCGAACCCTTCCTGCAGGAGCGCGTTCGCGCGCGCGCGCATCCCCGCGACGCGGCTCTCGAACGCGGCGGTCGAAAGCAGCACGGCGCTCGCCGTGGCGAAGATGCCCAGCAAGGCGAGGGCCACCAACACCTCAATCGCTGATTGGCCGCGGCGTGAGCGTGATGAGTCCATAGGCGGAAACGGCGACGTCGACGGTCAGATGCGGGTCGGAGAAGGTGAAGGTGGCGGGGGAGGCGGGCGCGACGCCGCCTTTGGGGAAGACGGCCTCGTCCGCGCCTTCGATCGCGATCGCGGCAGGCAAGGCGGTGGTGACATCGCTCGCGCTCGCGCGCGCGGCGTAGGAGTCGCCCGTGAAGCGCACCACGCGGTCCGGGAACGCCTTCACCCCGTGCGCGGCGTCGCCCAGCTGGGCGCGTGCCTCGCCCTGGGCCGCGCGCAGCTCGGAGAGGAGCGTCTCGGCGCTCGCGCGCACGTACCGCCCGCGCAGATAGCGCGCGGAAAGGATCCCGCCGCCGCCCACGAGCGCAAGCAGCAGGGCGACCGTGATCATCGTCTCCACCAGGCTGAATCCCTTCGGCATACTATACCGAGCCCGGCTGCACGCCTTTGGTGATCTCGTAGATGGGGGAGATGATGGCCACGGCGATGAACCCCACCACGGCGCCGATCACCACCATGAGCAGGGGCTCGAGCACGGTGGTGAGCGCCTTCACCTGCTCGTCCACCTCCTTCTCGGAGAACTGCGCGATGAACAGGAAGCTGTCGTCGAGCTTGCCGGTCTCCTCGCCCACGCTGATCATCTGGGTCACGAACGGCGGGAACAGCTCCCGGTGCTTGGCGAGGTAGGTGCCGATGCTGGCCCCTTCCTGGAGGCCGTCGGAGATGCGCGCGAGCGCGTCCTGGTACGTGAGGTTGGTCATGGTGGAGCTCGCGATGCGGAACGCCTCCACGATGGTGATGCCGGACTTGGTGAGCGTGCCGGTGACGCTCGCGAACTGGGTGATCTGCACGCGCTTGATCAGGAGCCCGAGCACCGGCACGAGCAAGAGCGCGCGGTCCGCGGCCCGGCGCACGGAGCGCACGCGCAGCAGCAGCGCGCAGCCCACGGCGAACGCCACGGCAAGGGCCGAGAGGAGGATGGCGTTCTCCAGCGCGAAGGCGGACAGGTACAGCACGGCGCGCGTGGCGAAGGGGAGCTCCACGTCGAGCGAGGCGAACAGCGGGGTGATCTGCGGGAGCAGGAAGAACACCAGGTACGCGCCCACCGCGCCGGTGACCAACAGGACGATGACCGGATAGAGCATGGCGGAACGCACCTTGCCCTTGAGGTCGTTGCTTTTTTCCAGCTGCTCGGCGATGCGGTAGAGCGAGCCGGGGAGCGTGCCGGAGTTCTCGCCCACCTCCACGAGCCCGGTGTGCAGCGGCTCGAAGATCTTTGGCATCTTGCGCAGGCTCATGGACAGGAACTCGCCGGAGGCCACGTCGTTGAGCAGGATGTGCAGCACGCGGTGCATCACCACGTTGCGCGCCTGGTTGTGGATGGCGATGAGCGCCTTCTCGAGCGGGATCCCGGCCTCGGTCATCACGGCCAGGTACTTGAAGAAGGAGATCTTGTCCTTCACGGACAGCCGCGCGAACAGCGGCATCCGGGTGCTCCAATGCCCCGGCTCTTCCCTGAGGTCCACGTCCAGCCGCTTTTTTCTCCCAACGGCCATAGCTTATTCGTGGATCACGCGCAGCACCTCGGCGATGGAGGTGGCGCCGGTGCCGGCCTTGCGCAGGCCGTCGGCGAGCATGGTGGTCATCCCCTCGTCCATGGCCACCTTGCGGATGCCGTCCGCGTTCTCGCGGCGCATGATGGCGTGACGCACCCGCTCGGTGACCTCGAGCACCTCGTAGATGCCGATACGGCCGGCGTACCCGGTCTTGTTGCATTTCTCGCAGCCCTTGGGCTCGGCGAACTCCTTGAACTCGGAAAGCACGTCGGCGGGCACCAGCCCCTTGAGGCTCTGGCGCTCGAGCGCCGTGAGCTTGCGCGTGGTGGCGCACCCCGGGCACAGGCGGCGGATGAGGCGCTGCCCGATGGCGATGTTCACGGTGGAAGCGATGAGGAACGGCTCGATCCCCATGTCGAGCAGGCGCGGGAGGGTGACCGCCGCGTCGTTGGTGTGCAGCGTGGAGAGCAGGAGGTGGCCGGTCATGGCCGCGTTGGTGGCGATGCCGGCGGTCTCCTCGTCGCGGATCTCGCCCACCATGATGATGTTGGGGTCCTGGCGCACGATGGACCGCAGCCCGTTGGCGAAGGTGAGGTTGGCCTGCGGGTTGGCCTGGATCTGCGTGAGGCCGGGAATGGCGTACTCGATGGGGTCCTCGATGGTGATGATGGAGCGCTCGCGGGCGTTGAGCATCCGCAGGATGGAATATAAGGTGGTGGTCTTGCCCGATCCGGTCGGGCCGGTGGCGAGGATCATCCCGTACGACTTCCGCATGTTGTCCTCGATCTTGGGGAGGTCGGCCGCGCCGAACCCGAGCTCCTCGAGCGCGAGCGCGCGAGCTTGGCCCACGAGGAGGCGCATCACCACGTTCTCGCCGTAGAAGGTGGGGACGATGGACACGCGCAGGTCCACCGGGGTCGATTCCATGATCACGCGGAAGCGCCCGTCCTGCGGGGTCTGGTGTTCGTCGGTGCGCAGCTCGGACATCACCTTGATGCGGGTCACCACCATGGCGTGCATCTTCTTCGGGATCGCGAGCGCGTCGTGGAGGATCCCGTCGATGCGGAAGCGGATGACCACGGTGGTCTCGGACGGGTCCACATGGATGTCGGAGGTACCGGAACGGTAGGCGTACGCCACCATGCCGTCCACCAGGTCGCGCGCCGAGGCCGACGCCAAACGTTCCAGGCCCTTGAGGTCCGGCAGGCGCTGCGATTGCTTGACGGACTCCTTCACGACGGACTCGAAAGACGCGTCGGAATCCCCCTCGGCGGCGGTTGGCTTGCGTTTCAGTCTGGTTGGCATAACGGATCCTCCGTCCGTTGCGGCCGGTCGCGTACAGTATAGCCGTTCGGCCTGTGGATTGACAGGTCCGACGCCGCCTGTTGGCGGGTCGGACTCCGACCTCCGGCTCACCGGAGCGTCGGAGTTGTCTGAAGATTATGTTCGCGGTATCATGTGGACAATTATTCATCAATCCAACCAATTGGATTTCCGTATGACACGTTCCTCGCAGAAGGGGTTCACGCTCCTTGAACTCCTCATCGTGATGGCGCTCATCGCCATCCTCGTGGGCATCGCGCTCGCCGCCCTCAACCCGGGCCGCCAGTTCGCGAACGCCCGCAATTCCACCCGGTATGCGCACGTCACCGTGATCAGCAACGCCATCAGCGCGAACATGGCCGAGAACAACGGCGTGTTCACCTGCGCCGCCGGCGCGATTCCGGCCACGGCCACGAACATGGCCAATGGCGTCGGGAACTATGACATCGCCCCGTGCCTGGTCACGGAGTACATGTCCACCATGCCGTACGACCCGTCGGCCACGGGCGCGCACTGGACCAGCGAGACCGATTACGACACCGGGTACGACATCTCGGAGGACGCCTCTGACCGCATCACCATCGCGGCCCCGGGCGCGGAGCTCTCCGCGACCATCAGCCTCACCCGCTAAGCCGTCGCGACCGAAAGACCGCCCTTCCGGGCGGTCTTCGTTTCCGTTCAGTCCTGATGCGTGGCCTTGATGATGAAGTAGGGCGGGAGGTTGAGGGGCTCGAAGGAAGTGTCCACCGAGAAGTGCTTCTTGAGTGCGGGCAGCAAGGTGGGGAGGTGCTGGCACACGATGAACGTCCCGCCGCTGCCGAGCATCGCATGGACGTCGGCGATGATCCGGTCGCGCGCCCCTTCGGCGAAAAGGGCGAACGGGAGGCTGCTCACCACCGCGTCGAAGGAGGTCACCCCGTGCCTGGCCGCATCCGCACGCACGTCGAGCGCATCGCCCTCGAACACCACGAGCCGCGGGTCGCCGATCGCCTCGAGCGCGCGGGCGAACTCGGGTTTCACCTCCACCGCGTACACGCGTCCGTCCGAGGGGAGCCGCTTGAGCAATTCGCGCGTGAGCGCGCCGTCGCCGGCTCCCAGCTCGAGCACGCTCTTCGTTCCCGCAGGAATGGCATCGGCCACGCGACGCGCCGTGAAGGGAGAGGCAGGGGAGAGCGTCCCCACGGTGCGCGGGTCACGGATGAGGGATTTCAGGAAGGAAAAGAGGGACATATGGTGCCGGGATGGTAGCACTTGGGACAAAGAAAAACCATCGCGCGAAGCGATGGATTTTCTGGTGCGGGCGGAGGGATTTGAACCCCCTGCCTCCTGGTTCGAAGCCAGGCGCTCTATCCAAATGAGCTACGCCCGCGTCAGGGCAGGAATATACCCGATTTCTTGACTCACGTCAATCGTCTTGGCATACTTCCGACATTCTTTTTGCATCGGTAGCTCAGCTGGTAGAGCAGGGGACTCTTAATCCCTTGGTCGTGGGTTCGAGTCCCACCCGATGCACCATGAAACACTCCCGCCCCGGGGGTGTTTTGCGCTGTCCCCATCCCTTGACAGGTCGCGCTTTTTCCGACAGGGTTTGAGGGTCCCCCACCTGTTTCCACGGAGGAACCATGCTGCGCAAGCAGATCGTCCTCGTGGTTGACCTCGGGGGCGTCGTCATCGACAAGTACGCGACCGACTTGAGAGGAATGCGGTACTCCCGCGGCGATCCGGAGCTGCCCGAGGTGACCCATGCGTTCGAGGCGCTGCGCGAGCTCGCCGACATGGGCATCACCATTTACATGCTCTCTTCCGGCGGCTCGGAAGCGACCGGGCGGCGCACCCGATGGTTACGGGCGCGGAATTTCGAGGGACGCACCGGCATCCCGTGGTCGAACGTCAAGTTCTGCGGATCGCGTCATGACAAACGCTGGTGGTGCAAGGTCTTGCGCGCGACGCACATCGTGGATGACCGCCGCGAGGTGCTCCTCGCGATGCCGCGAAAGCGCGAATTGTACCTCTATCTGTTCCGTCCGGCGCTCGACGCGCAGATGAAGTATCTTGCCGAAGGCAAGCCGGTGCCGGAACTCGGTCCCGAGGTGCGGACGGCCGACGCATGGACCGACCTCGAACTGATGATCCGGGCGGACATCGAGGAGGCGTGCGGGCTGTCGACCCTCACGGACATGGCCCGTTGGTCCGAAGAAGAGGGCGAATGACACGGTGGGTTGCTCCCGCCGTCTTTTATTGCTACATTGCGCGGCGTATATGAGGTACTCACATCTGTTCGGAAAAACCAACAAGAACGCCCCGCACGACGCGGACAGCGCGAACGCCAAACTGCTCGTGCAGGGCGGGTTCGTGGACCAGCTCGCCTCGGGCATCTATACCTACCTGCCGCTCGGCTTGCGGGTGCTCGACAAGGTGAAAGGGATCATCCGGGAGGAGATGCTCGCGCTCGGGGCGAATGAGATCCTCATGCCGGCGCTTCAGCCTGCGGAACCGTGGAAGGTGACCGGCCGCTGGGAAGATCCGGGGAAAGAGGTGATGTTCCAATTCGAAGGGCGCGGCGACAAGGCGTTCGGCCTCGGCTGGACGCATGAGGAGGTCGTCACCCCGCTCGTGCAGAGATACGTGAAGAGCTATCGCGACCTCCCGCTTTCCGTGTTCCAGATCCAGGACAAGTTCAGGAACGAGCCGCGCGCGAAGTCCGGCCTGCTGCGCGGCCGCGAATTTTCGATGAAGGACCTGTACAGCTTCCACCTCACGGAAGCGGACCTCGAGGCGTTCTACGCCAAGGCGGCACAGGCGTATAAGCGCGCGTTCAAGCGTTGCGGGCTCGACGCCCTCATGGTTGAGGCTTCGGGCGGCGCGTTTTCCAAGTATAGCCACGAGTTCCAGGTGCCTACGGAGGCCGGCGAGGACACGGTGTATTCTTGCGTGAAGTGCGACTGGGCGCAGAATAAGGAGATCTGCCAGCTCAAAAACGGCGATGCCTGCCCGCCCGGCTGCGGCGGCCAGGTGAGGGAGGTCAAGGCGATCGAGGTAGGGAACATCTTCCAACTCAAGACGCGCTTTACCGACGCGTTCGCGTTTGACGTCACGGGCGAAGAAGGGAAGCCGGTGCGCGTGCTCATGGGCTGCTACGGCATCGGGCCCAGCCGCGTGATGGGCGCGGCGGTTGAAGTGCACAATGATGGCAAGGGGATCCTGTGGCCCAAGGAGATCGCCCCGTACCTGGTGCACCTCGTGTCGCTCCCGGCCAAGGATCCGGCCGAGCAGGAGAAGCTGGTCGCCGCGGCCGAAGGGCTGGTCGCGGAACTGGAGGCCGCCGGCGCGGACGTGCTTTGGGACGATCGGACGAACGCCTCGGCCGGAGAAAAATTCGCGGACGCCGACCTCATCGGCTGCCCGCTGCGCCTCGTGCTTTCGCCGAAGACCTCCGCGGAAGGAGCCGTGGAGTGGAAAGTGCGACAGGAGAGCGCGTCGCGACTCGTGAAGTCCGAGGACGTCTTGGAGGACGTGCGAACGTTCATGAATTCCTGATATGAAACGTCTTCTTCCCATCCTCTCGCTCATCGTCCTTGCCGGTGCCGGATGTTTCGCGCCGTCCTTCGAAGGGACCGCATACGAGAACGCCGAGTACGGGTTCGCGTTCAATTACCCGTCCGACATGGAAGTGCGCACGAGGCCCGATGACGTACGTGAGACGCAGTACCTCGGCCTGGACGTGGATTTCTTCGCCACGCTGCGCGACACCGTGAAGGAAGCCAAACCGCTCAACATCGCCGCGTTCTACGCCGTTCCCGGGCTCACCGATGACGCGTTCGCGGCCGCGCTTACGGGGAGCGGCGCGGGCATCGCGGTCACGTCGCGCGAGAGCGAGAAGCGCGGGGGAATCCGGATGACCAAGGTCGTGAGCACCACCGAGTCCGGGGAAGAAAAGGCGCATTATCTCTTCGACCGGGACGGGAAGACGATCATCGTCTCGGTGTTCCTCACGCAGGGCGAGGCGTTTTCGCCCATCCTTGAGACCTTCCGCGCGTATCGGCCGTAGGGCTTGCCCGGCAGCTACCGGGCTTGCGCGACAGGCGTTTCGTGGCTATGCTTACGGCAAAGACATCAATCCACTGACTATGAACAAAGCGGAATTGGCCGGCAGGATCGCGGATAAGCTCGGAATCGCGAAGAAGCTGGGAGAGGATTTCATCGCCTCGTTCGAGGAGATCGTCACCCGGACGCTCGTCGAGAAAGGGGAAGTGACCATCGCCGGATTCGGCACCTTCTCGGCCCGCGAACGCGCCGGCCGCATGGGGGTCAACCCGCAAAAGCCCACCGAGAAGATCCAGATTCCGTCGGTCATCGTCCCCAAGTTCAAGGCCGGCAAGGCGCTCAAGGACGCCTTGAAGGGCAAGCGCCAGCCGGGGAGCTAGTCCATGAGCATCAAGAAGACGGCCCTCGCGGGCCGTCTTTATGTTCTTGCACGAGACCCTTCGCGCCTGATGGCGCTCAGGGTGATTCGGCCTTAGGCCGAATCATTTCGCGAATTCTATCACGCGCGTCTCGCGGATCACCGTGACCTTCACTTCGCCAGGATACGACAGCTCGGCTTCGATCTTGTTGGCGATGTCGCGGGCGAGCTTGTAGGCGCCGAGGTCGTCGATGGTTTCCGGCTTGATGAACACGCGCACCTCGCGGCCGGCCTGGATGGCGTAGGCCTTCTCGACCCCGTCGAAGTTGGTGGCGGTGGCTTCGAGCTGCTCCATGCGCTGGATGAACTGCTCGATGCTTTGCTTGCGCGCGCCGGGGCGGGCGCCGGAAATGGCGTCGGCGGCTTTCACGATGGCGCCCTCGATCGTGCGCGGGCGGTCCTCGTGGTGGGCGATCGACTGATAGGCGAGCTCCTCCGTGAACCCGAACTTCTTCATGATGTTGTACCCGATCTCCGGGTGCGCGCCCTGCATGTCGTGGTCCACGGCCTTGCCGATGTCGTGGAACAATCCGCCCTTCTTGCACGTGAACACGTCGGCGCCCAGTTCTTCGGCGATCATGGCCGAGATCTGGCCCACCTCGATCGAGTGCTGGAGCGCATTCTGGCCGTAACTCGTGCGGTATTTCATGCGCCCGAGGATCGAGATCAGCTTGGGATCGATGGACGACACCGGGATGCCGAGCGCGTAGAGCGCCTCCTCGCCGGCCTTCTTGAGGTCGCTCGCCAGGTTCTTCTTGGCCTCGTTCACCGCCTCCTCGATGCGGGCCGGCTGGATGCGGCCGTCCTTCACGAGCGCCTCGATGGCGCGTTTGGCCACCTGGCGGCGGATCGGGGAGAAGCCGCTCACGGTGATGGCGTTGGGGGTGTCGTCCACGATGATTTCCGTGCCGGTGAGGTGCTCGATCGCCTTGATGTTGCGCCCTTCCTTGCCGATGATGCGGCCCTTCATGTCGTCGCTCGGGATCTCCACCGAGCTGGTGGTGCCGTCCACGGAGACGCTCGAGGCGAAGCGCGACATGGCGAGCGCGAGCACGTTGCGGCTCTTGCGTTCGAGCTCCTCCTCGCCTTCCTGCTCGAGCTTGCGGATGCGCGCCATGAGCGCTTCCTTCTGGTCATGTTCCACGTTGCCCATGAGCCGCGCGAGCGCCTCTTCCTTGGTGAGCGAGGCGATCGCCTGCAGCCGGACGGTCTCTTCCTCCTTGATCCTCAGCACGCTTTCCTTGACCGCGGCTACGTCCTTCTCCTGCGTCTCGAGCCCGGCCTTCTTGTCCTCGAGCTCGAGGAGCTTCTGGTCGAACATCGTCTCGCGCTTTTCCAATCGGCGCTGCGTCTCCGTGAGGTCCTTGCGGATCTCCGCTTCGGTGCGCTTGGCGTCTTCCACCAGCTTGAGCGACTGGTTCTTGGCCTCCAGCAGGATCTCGCCCTGCTGCTGCTTCGCCTTGCTTTCGAGTTCGGCGGCCTTCGACTTCGCCTCGGAAAGGATCCTCTCTGCCTTGGCCTCGGCGCTGTCCTGGGTACGCTTGCCCAGCACCTGCCGGGCGCCGTATCCGGCGGCGGCCCCGAGGAGCGCGGCCGCGATCGCGTAGATGAATACCATAAAGGCGTTTCTCTCTCCGAGAAACGCGACGGACATTCGAACGACCCCCGCCGCAGGCGGGGTTTGTGGCTAGTCCAACAGACGTGAAACGGTCTTTTTGGATGAAGTCACAGGGAAAATCGGAACCAATCGTACCCAGTCGCTCGCGCTCATCGCGCCGCTCGGATTCGCTGACATGAGTTACAGCCCTAATGTAGCAGGGAGCGGGGAGGGTGGAAAGGGGCTGAAGGGGGAGAAGGGGCCGAATGGCCTAAATATGGCTGAGAATGGTCGAAACGGGTTGAAGATGCGCGGAGACGGCGTCTTTGGTGAGCGTGGCAAGGGGAACGGATGACGAAAGGTCGAATGGGCCGATCTTCGTGCGTCGGAGGGTCTCGAGATACGCGCCGCACCCCAACGCCTGGCCTATGTCATGGGCGAGCGTACGGATATAGGTTCCGCTCGAGCAGGAGACTCGGATCGTGGCGCGCGGCGGGTCATGGGAGAGGAGTTCGAGCGCGTGGACGATGACGTCGACAGGCTCGCGAGCGACCTCGATGCCCTGACGAGCCAGTTCATAGAGTTTTCGTCCGCCGACCTTTTTCGCGGAATACATCGGCGGCGTCTGTCGGATCGTGCCCGTGAAGCGCATGAACGCGTCCCGCAGCTCGTCCGCTGACGGCTGACGGCTGACGGCTCCTCGAGTCTGAGCGACCTCGGAGTCGAAGACTGTCGGCTCGATGCGTCCCGTCCGGTCCTGCGTGTCGCTCGTCGCGCCCAGCACCATCGTGGCCTCGTATGTCTTGTCGAGCCCGACCAATTTCGGGAATTCGCGCGTGGCCTCGCGTCCGACGCCGACGATGAGCAGCCCTGTCGCGAACGGATCAAGCGTGCCGGCATGCCCCACCCGTTTTTCACCGGTGACGCGCCGAACCGCGTCCACGATGTCGTGGCTGGTTGGTCCGGCGGGCTTGTCGATGAGGAGGAAACCGACCATGTCGTGCTATACTAGGCGCACAGGAGGATATGAACAAGAAGCCTCGGGCACCACTGCCGAGCATTCGGGGGAGGATCCTTTCGGCCTTTCTTGCTTTTGGCTTGGCCCTCGTCGTCCTCGTCGCGTTCGTCATGGCCGTGTCCGACGGATGGGCCGTCGGCATCACGTTCTTGGCGCTCATCTGCCTGCTGGTGTTCGGGTTCGCCTGGCACCTGTCGAGCGCGATCACGCGCGAGATCCGCGTGCTCTCGCGCGCGGTCGTGGACGCGAACGCGACCACGCCGCCTTCGCCCGTCCCGCCCCCTTCCTTCGCGGCACGTACGCGCGAGACCCACGAACTCGCCGAAGCGCTCGCCGAGTACGGCTGGCGCATCCGCACCTTGAGCGCCTCGGTCGAGGAAGAGGCGGACCTCTGCCGGGACAAGGCCGCGGAGACGGGCGGCATCCTGTCGGACTTCATGTACTACACGGCGCACGTGCTGCGCACCCCCGTGAACGCCATCCGTTGGACCGTGGAATCGCTCAAGAACGAGGAGAGCGGGGAGGTCACGGAAGGGCAGCGCGAGCTCCTCGACAAGCTCGAGTACTCCAGCGTGAAGCTCGCGAGCGTCGCCGACGAGCTGCAGGACGCCTTCATCGTGCTGCGCAAGGACCCGCTGCACATGCGCGCCCAGCCCTGCGACGTGGGCGCGATCGTGGACGCGGCTGCCGGGGCCTGGGCCGTGGATCTGCGGCGCAAGAGCCTCAAGCTCGCCTGGCACCCCGACGCGGGAGGCCTTCCCCTGGTGCTGGGCGACCCCAAGCGCATCGAGCAGGTGCTAGGCGTGCTCATCGACAACACCGTGAAGTACTCCCCGGAGAAGCGCACGGTCACGGTGCGCGCCATCGCGGTGGGTTCCAAGGTGTCGCCGGAGGCCGTGAAGAAATGGTCGATTCCCCATGGCGTGAAGGATAGCGTGGTCGTTTCCGTGTCCGACCAGGGGATGGGCATCCCGGCCGCGGAAACGCGCAGCGTCTTCCGCCCGTTCTTCCGTGGGGAGCGCGCCCGCGACGTGTGGGTCGACGGGAAAGGGCTCGGGCTCACGCTCGCGCGCGCGATCGTGGGCACGCATGGCGGCCAGATGTGGTTCACCAGCCGTCCGGGGCACGGCACCACCATGTGCTTCTCCCTCCCGGTGGCCGGGCATCCGCGCGCGCCTCGCAAAGGGGCCTGACTTGGGATATACTTGCCGACGTATGGCCTTGAAGAAACCAACGACCCACCACAAGACCCGCATCCTCGTCGTCGAGGACGAACAGGCGTTGCGCGAGATGTACGCGACCTGGCTCAAGGCCAAGGGATACGAGGTGATCACGGCCGACAACGGCCTCACGGGCATCCAGATGGCGTTCCATGAGGCGCCCGCGGCCCTCGTGCTCGACGTGCTGCTCCCCAAGAAGGACGGGTTCGAGGTGCTCACCGAGATCCGGAGGAACCCGAAGACCGAGAAGCTTCCCGTGGTGATCCTCTCGAGCCTCGACCAGGATTTCGAACAGCGCCGCGGCCTCACGCTGGGCGCCCACATGTACCTGGTGAAGACCACCATCTCGCCGGAAACGCTGTATGATGCCGTCGCTAAATTATTGAAAGGGTGACCCGTGTGCCAGCCTCCAAACAACAGAAAATCCTCCTCGTGGAGGACGACCCCTTCCTCTACAAGGTGCTGTCCCAGCGCCTGTCCGACGAAGGGTTCGACGTGACCGTGGCCTCCGACGGGCAATCGGCCATCGACCAGGTCGGGAGCCTCAAGCCCGTCCTGGTGCTGCTCGACCTCATCCTCCCCAAGAAGAGCGGGTTCGAGGTGCTCACCGAGATCCGCAAGAACGCGTCCACGGCCAAGCTCGCGGTGGTGGTCCTCTCGAACCTCGGACAACAGGAGGACATCGACCAGATCGAGAAGCTGGGCGTGCGCGAATACCTGGTGAAGGCCGACTATTCGCTTTCCGAGATGGTGAAGAAGATCAAGTCGCACGCCGCGGCCCTATGAAGGACGTGCGGGGCTTCACGAATAAGGAGGTCCTGGTCATCGTCGGGGTGGTCGCCGTCCTGTTCATTGCCGTCGTGGCCGCCATCGACCCCGCCCGGCGTTTGAGCCAGGCCCGCGACGCTGCCCGCCGCCGAGACGTGCGCGAGGTGCTCATGGCCGCGGTCTCCTACGCGCAGGAGCACGGCGGCGCGTATCCGGGCGCCTTCGATGCCGATCCGTCCGGGTTCCAGGTATTGGGCACCGATCGGTCCGGATGCGAACGCTCCTGCGGCACGGTCGTCACCGGAAGCGCCTGCGCCGACCTCGGCGAAGCGCTCGGGCGATTGCCGTTCGATCCGCTCACCGGCTCATCTGGCAACACCCGGTATGCGGTCAACCTCCAGGTTTCCGGCGCGGTCGAGGTGGTCGCTTGCGATCCGGAGCTCGCCGCGAGCATTTCCGTGAAACGCTAGGCATCGAAGAGTCGGCCCGGAAACGGGAAGTTCCTTCGTCCCGACATCACGTCGGGGCTCAGGATGACCCCAGGTGATTTTGGGGTCATTTTCGTTGACGGAAACCCTTCGTTCCCGTATCCTCCCCGCCATGAACCTCACCGAACTCGCCCGTCGATTGCGCACGAGCCCCGATGAGCTCAGGGATGCCCTCCCCGGGCTCGGTTTCGCGATCGGCCGGCGCGCCATCAAGATCGACAACCGCGTCGCGAGCCAGATCCAGGAGGCCTGGGGCGAGATGCGCCGCAAGCAGCGCCTCTCCACCAAGATGGAAGAGCAGAAGGCGGCCACCGAGGCCCGGGAGGCGCGCCGCGCCACGGCCGAGACCCGCCCCGTGCAGGTGCCCGCCGTCATCACGGTGCGCGATTTCGCGAGCCTCCTCGACGTGCCCGTGCCGCGCGTCATGCAGGAGCTGATGCGCAACGGCATCATGGCGGCCATCAACGAGCGCATCGACTTCGACACGGCCGCCATCCTCGCGGAAGACTTGGGCTTCAAGGCCGTGCCGGAGGAGAAGGCGTCCGTCATCGAGGACGTCGCGGCGACCGACGTGCTGCGCCAGGCCATCGCCGACGAGAAAGCCGAGAACCTCGTGTCGCGCGCGCCGGTGATCGTCATCATGGGCCACGTGGACCACGGCAAGACCAAGCTGCTCGACACCATCCGTTCCACCAACGTGATGGAGAAGGAGGCCGGCGGCATCACCCAGCACATCGGCGCGTACCAGGTGGAACGCCATGACCGCGCGCTCACCTTCATCGACACGCCCGGGCATGAGGCGTTCACCGTGATGCGCTCCCGCGGCGCCAAGGTGGCCGACATCGCCGTGCTCGTGGTCGCCGCCGACGACGGCGTGCAGCCGCAGACCAAGGAAGCCGCGAACATCATCCAATCGGCGCACCTGCCGTTCGTCGTCGCCCTCAACAAGGTGGACAAGGCGGACGCCAATCCCGAGCGCGTGAAGACGCAGCTGTCCGAGATCGGCCTCATTCCTGAGGAATGGGGCGGCAAGGTCACGGTCGTTCCCGTGTCGGCCAAGGCCGGCACCGGCATCGACGCGTTGCTCGACACCCTGCTCCTTGTGGCCGACATCGAGAAGGAGCGCGTGAGCGCCAACCCGTCGCGCCGCGCGATCGGCACGGTCATCGAGAGCCACGTGGACGCCGGCACCGGCGCGGTCGCGACCGTGCTCGTGCAGACCGGCACCTTGCGCGTGGGCGACGTGCTGGGCGTGCGCGGGCTCAATTTCGGCCGCGTGCGCGCCATGCACGATTGGAAGGGCGATGTCGTGGGCAAGGCCCCGCCGTCCACCCCCGTGGAGATCATCGGCTGGAAGGCCGCCCCGAGCGTGGGGGACATCATGGAGGTCCCCGAGGACGCCAAGGCGCTCGAGAAGGTGAAGAGCGGCGAGGCGAAGGCCACCGAACAGATGGCCACTATCAAGCCGCAGGTCGTTTCGGAAAACGTCGAGGGCAAGCAGATGGTGAACCTCATCATCCGCGCCGACGTGCTCGGGTCCCTCGAGGCCATCCTCGGCATGTTCGACACGGTCCGCCACGGGAGCGTGGGCGTGAAGGTGGTGGGGAAGGGGCTCGGCAACATCACCGACGTCGACGTCCAGAACGCCGAAGCGTCCAAGGCCATCGTCCTCGGCTTCAACGTGAAGCCCACGGCCACGGCCGAATCGCTCTCGCGCGACAAGAACGTCCCGATCCGCACCTACCAGGTGATCTACAAGATGTTCGACGACGTGCTCAAGGACCTGCAGGCCCTCCTCCCGAGCGAGACGATCATCACCGAGATCGGCAAGCTCGAGGTGCTCGCCAACTTCCGCAAGATGGACGACGGGTTCATCGTGGGCGGCAAGGTGATGGGCGGAAAGCTCCTTCCCAAGGCCAAGCTGCGCCTCAAGCGCGGCGAGGAGTACGTGGGCGAAGGGGAACTGCTCGCGCTGCAGCTCGGGCGCGCCGAGATCAAGGAGGCGCACGGCGGGCAGGAATGCGGATTGCGCTACAAGGGGAAGGTGAAGGCCGAGATCGGCGATGTCCTTGAGGCGTACACGGAAGAGAAGAAGACGCAGCAGCTCGTCATCGAAGGGATTTCTAAACGCTGACCTATGTCCAACGAACTCATCCTCACGGCGGAGAACTTCGACCAGAACGTGCTGCAGGGCGGCAAGCCGGTGCTCGTGGATTTCTGGGCCCCTTGGTGCGGCCCGTGCAAGACCATGAGCCCGCTCGTGGATACGGTCGCCGGCGAGGTGCCGGACGCGCTCGTGGCCAAGCTCAACGTGGACGAGCATCCGTCGCTCGCCCAGCGGTTCAACGTGCTTTCCATCCCCACCTTCATCATCTTCAAGGGCGGCCAGCCCGTGGACCAGTTTTCCGGCACCATGGCGAAAGAGGCATTGAAGGCGAGATTGCAGAAACACCTTTAAGTGCGTAGTCCGTAGTTGGTAGTGCGTAGGTAATTTTCGCCTACCCCCTACGCACTACCCCCTACCCCCTGTGATTCCTGAGAAGCTTGTCATCATCGGCAGCGGGCCGTCGGGGTACACGGCCGCGATGTATGCCGCCCGCGCCATGCTCGCGCCCGTCTTGTTCGAGGGGCTCAAGGCCGGCGGGCAGCTCATGCTCACGACCGAGGTGGAGAACTTCCCGGGGTTTCCGGACGGCATCCAAGGTCCGGAGCTCATGCCGCTTTTTCGAAAACAAGCCGAACGGTTCGGCACCAAGCTCGTCGCGGACGACGTCGTGTCCGTCGATTTCTCGGCGCGCCCGTTCATCGTGCGCACGGCAGGCCAGGAGATGAAAGCCGAATCGGTCATCATCTCGACCGGCGCTTCGGCCAAGTGGCTCGGCATTCCTGGAGAAACGGAATATTCCGGCCGCGGCGTGAGCGCGTGCGCCACCTGCGACGGGTTCTTCTTCCGTGACAAGAAGGTGCTGGTGGCGGGCGGCGGGGACGCGGCCATGGAGGAGGCGGATTTCCTGACGCGCTTCGCGAGCTCCGTCACCGTGCTCGTGCGCGGGAGCGAGCTGCGCGCCAGCAAGATCATGTCCGAGCGGGCGATGAAAAATCCCAAGGTCGCGTTCCTGTTCGGCACGAGCATCACCGAGGTCGTCGGCGACGGGAAGAAGATGACCGGCGTGAAGACGATGGGCAACAAGACGAAGGCGGCCGGCGACCTGTCCGCCGACGGCCTGTTCGTGGCGATCGGCCACAAGCCCAACACCGAAATCTTCAAGGGCCAGGTCGAGCTCGACGAGAAAGGATACGTCGTCCTCAAGCCGGGGACGCGGCAGACGAGCGTCGACGGCGTATTCGCCTCAGGCGACGTGGCCGATTACGTGTACCGCCAGGCCATCACCGCCGCCGGCACCGGCTGCGCCGCCGCCCTCGAGGCCGAACGGTGGCTGGCAAGCAAGGGATAGAAGGGATACCCTTCGGAGGTATGAAGACCATCACCGCTGCGCAGCTCAAGGAGATCATGGCCAAGGACGGGGGCTTGACCGTCCTGGACGTGCGTCCGCCCGCGCGATACGCCGAAAAGCACGTGCCCGGAGCCATCAACGCCCCGGCGACCGACGATTTCGGTACCTCGCTTTCCGCGGCGGCCCTCGGCACGGACGCGCATCTGGTGCTCTACGCCGACCACGAGGCGGATGACGCGCACGTGAAGACGCTGTGCGAGATTGCCACCAAGGCCGGGTACGCCGACGCGCGCTGTCTCATGGGCGGGTTCATGGGCTGGATGGAAGCGGGCGGCACGATAGAGGGCGGCCAGGAGTCGTGACCTATGGCGAGCTACGACCATCGTTCGATCGAGAAGAAATGGCAGGCGAAGTGGGACCCGCCTTCGCCAAGGCTTCGGCGGGCAGGGGAAGCTCCCGAGGATCCGGCACGAGCGAAGGATAAGCTCTATCACCTGGTGATGTTCCCGTACCCGTCCGGCGCCGGGCTTCACGTGGGGCACGTGGAAAGCTACGCCGCGCTCGACATCCTCACGCGCCGCGCGCGCATGCAGGGGAAGAACGTGCTGTTCCCGATCGGCTACGACGCGTTCGGGCTCCCGGCCGAGAACTACGCGGTGAAGACCGGCGTGCATCCGGCCGAGACCACGAAGGCGGCCATCGAGAATTTCCGACGGCAGATGAAGTCGCTCGGGCTCTCCTTCGACTGGTCGCGCGAGATCTCGACGGCCGATCCGGAATATTACAAGTGGACGCAGTGGCTGTTCCTCCTGCTTTACAAGAACGACCTGGCGTATCGCGCCAAGGCGCCGGTGAATTGGTGCCCGTCCGATCACACCGTGCTCGCCAACGAGCAGGTGGTGGACGGGACGTGCGACCGTTGCGGGACCGTCGTCGTGCAAAAGGAATTGGAACAGTGGTTCTTCCGCATCACCAAGTACGCCGACCGCCTGCTTGCGGGGCTCGACAGGCTCGACTGGCCCGAGCGCATCAAGTCGATGCAGCGCAACTGGATCGGCAAGAGCGAAGGGGTCGAAATCGAGTTCCATGGCACGCAAGGCGACTGTGAATTTTCGATTCCGGTGTTCACGACGCGCGCGGATACGCTGTTCGGCGTGTCGTACGTCGTCCTCGCGCCCGAGCACGCGCTCGTGGACGAGTTGTGCATCGAGGAGAAGCGCGAGGAGCTGGTGCGCTATCGCGACCAGGCGCGCAAGAAGAGCGAGCTCGAGCGCACGCAGCTCGAGCGTGACAAGAGCGGCGTGTTCCTGGGCGCCTACGCGAAGCATCCGCTCACCGGCGAAGACGTGCCGCTCTACGTTTCCGACTACGTCCTCACCTCCTACGGCACCGGCGCCGTGATGGGCGTGCCGGCGCACGACGACCGCGATTACGCCTTCGCCAAGAAGTACGACCTGCCGGTGAAGTGGGTCGTGGCCAGTCCGAACCAAGACGATCGGGTGGCCGACCAGGCCTATGTCGACGAGGGAGTCCTCACGAACTCGGGCAGTTTCAATGGCCTGACAAGCCATGAGGCGGTCGGCGCGATCGCGGCGGAACTGGAGTCGAAAGGCCGTGGCAAACGCATCACCTTCTTCCGCCTGCGCGACTGGCTCGTCTCGCGCCAGCGCTACTGGGGCGCGCCGATCCCGATCGTCTGGTGCGACGACTGCGGCGCGCAGCCGGTGGAGCCGAAATCGCTGCCGGTCGAACTCCCGACCGATGTGGATTTCAAGCCCACAGGGGAGTCGCCACTCAAGCGGTCGGCATCGTTCCAGGATGTGGACTGCCCGAAGTGCGGCAAGGCCGCGCGCCGCGAGAGCGACACCATGGACACCTTCGTGGACTCCTCGTGGTATTTCCTGCGCTATTGCGATCCGCACAACGACGCCGTGTTCGCCGACGAGGCGAAGCTGCGCTACTGGTCGCCGGTCGACCTGTACGTGGGCGGCGCCGAGCACGCGGTGTTGCATTTGTTGTACTCGCGATTCGTCTGCTACGCGCTCAGGGATCTCGGCTACGTGGAGTTCGACGAGCCCTTCCTCAAACTGCGAAACCAAGGACTCATCCTCGGGCCCGACGGGGAGAAGATGAGCAAGTCCAAAGGGAACGTCATCAATCCGGATGACATCGTGCACGAGTATGGTGCCGACGCGTTGCGCCTGTACGAGATGTTCATGGGTCCGCTCGAAGATGCCAAGCCATGGGACACGAAAGGGCTCGTTGGCGTGCGTCGGTTCTTGGACAAGGCCTGGGCGTGTCGCACGAAGCTCGCGGACGCGACGGACCCGGAGCTCTCGCGCGTCGTCCACAAGACGATCAAGAAGGTGAGCGACGACCTCGACCAGCTCAAGTTCAACACGGCCATCTCCCAACTGATGATCTGCACGAACGCCTTCGCCGCCGTCGAGGCGGTCCCGCGTGGTCTGTTCGCGACATTCGTGACGATCCTCGCCCCGTTCGCCCCGCATCTCGCAGAAGAACTCTGGACGGATCTCGGGCACAAGATGTCCGTGTTCCAGGCGTCCTGGCCCGTTGCCGACGCGTCGCTCATCAAGGACGCCATCGTGAAGGTAGCCGTGTCCGTGAACGGCAAGGTGCGCGCCACCATCGACATTGCCCCCGACTTGCCGCAGGAAGAAGCCGTCGCTCGCGCCCTCGCCACCGAGAACGTGGAAAAGTACCTCGCCGGCGCGAAGCCGAAGAAGGTCATCTACGTCCCGGGCCGGATGATCAATATCGTGGTGTAACTATCCACAGCCATCCGTTGACAGAAAGGTGATTTCATGATGAAATGCCATTAAGCAGATAAGGGTTCCTCCATGGGAACTTCTCTGGTGTCACAAAAACGACCTTCTCAAATTGAGGGGGTCTTTTTTGTTTTCCCGGGCCTGGAAAACGGGCCCATGAAGGCGACACTCATGTCGTCCTGAGGAGGCCTCAGCCGACGAAGGATCATCTATGGCAAACGACCGACAATATTTCGTCTACATCCTCACGAATGTCACCAACCGTGTGCTGTATACGGGCATCACGAATAATCTTGTCCGTCGCGTATACGAGCATCGTCAGAAGGTCGTGAAGGGCTTCACGGCTAAATATAACGTGAACAAGCTGGTCTACTTCGAAGCATCCGCCGGGGCTTACGAGGCAATCACTAGGGAAAAACAAATAAAAGGATGGGTCCGAAGGAAAAAGATCGCCCTTATCGATTCGATGAATCCCATCTGGGCGGACGTGAGTGGTAATCTGTATTGATATCATCCGATTTTTCATTGTCATCCTGAGTCTGAATGGTTGACGAAGGATCATCGTCGGTGACCCCCCAGATGGTCATCCCGAAGAAAAACGTCCGGTGGCCTCCAGACCAAGGTCCTTCGCTCCGGCCTGAGGGCCTCCGCTCAGGATGACACTGATGTGTCAGTTCGATTCCCGTCGGGTCCACCATCCTTCGCTCTGCGGAGCTTCGGCTGGCGAGCCGAAAGGCTCGGGCCCGGACCGCCAAAGCCGCCCGAATCGGGCGGCTTTGCCGTTTGGGCCGCATTTGCTAATCTCACCGCGTATGAACCTCGTCGTCGTGGGGTGCGGATACGTGGGACTCGCCAATGCCCTGGGCTTTGCCAAGCTCGGGCATCGGGTGGCGTGCGTGGACGCGGACGCGGGGAAGGTGGCCAAGCTCGACGTGGGGCGGATGCCGTTCTTCGAGCCGGGGATGCCGGAGCTGTTGCGCTCCATGCAGGAGGCCGGGCGCGTCGTGTTCACGGGCGACCTCGGGAGCGTCATCAACGGCGCGGAGGCGGCGCTCCTGTGCGTGGGCACGCCGCCGAGCGAGGACGGCGCGCCGGACCTTTCCTTCGTGCATGCGGCGGCGGACGACATCGCCAAGCACCTGTCGCACCCGCTGCTGCTCATCGTGAAGAGCACGGTGCCGTGCGGGACGGCCGCGGCGCTGCGCGAACGGTTCGAGCGGGCGGGGAAGGGTGACCTGGTGCGGCTCGCGAGCGTGCCGGAGTTCCTGCGCGAAGGGCAGGCGCTAAAGGATTTCTTCCAGCCCGATCGCGTCGTGATCGGCAGCGACGACGGGGAGACGCGCGCGCTCGTGGACTCACTCCATGCCGGCATCGAGGCGCCGCGACTCATCATGTCCCACGAGAGCGCCGAGCTCGCAAAGTACGCGGCGAACGCTTTCCTCGCGACGAAGGTTTCTTTCATCAACGAGATGGCGAACCTGTGCGAGCGCACGGGCGCCGACGTGCGCGATGTGGAAGACGTGCTCGGATCCGACCCGCGCATCGGCGCGGACTTCTTGCGTCCAGGCATCGGCTACGGCGGGTCCTGTTTTCCCAAGGACGTGGGCGCGTTGCATCGCATGGCCGGAGCGAACGGGTACGACTTCCGACTGCTCTCGGCGGCCATCGACGTGAATAATCGTCAGCGCGAGCGGTTCGTGGAAAGACTCGAACGAACGCTAGGCGGCGTCAAGGGACGCCGCCTGGCCGTGTGGGGGCTCGCGTTCAAGGGCGGAACGGGCGACGCGCGCGCGTCGGCGGCCGTCGACGTGGTGCGTGCGTTGCATGGCCGCGGCGCGGAAATCGTCGCGTACGACCCGCAGGCCACGAGCGCGGCCGCCGACGCGTTGCCTGACGGCATCATCATGGCGCCCACGGCGGTGGACGCCTGCGACGGCGCCGAGGCGCTCGTCGTGCTCACGGACTGGGCCGAGTTCCGCGACGTGTCGTTCGACGCCGTGCGCGAGCGCCTCCTCGGGCCATGCGTGTTCGACGGGAGAAACCTCCTGGCGGACCTCGGTTTGCCAAAAAAGGGATTCACCTATTATGGGGTCGGCATCCAGGCTTGAGGCCCTCGCCTCGTCTCCGTCGAAAAGCCTCGCGCTGGTCCTCAGCGCGTTTTGCTTGGGCATCGCGCTCGGGCCGCTGCTGGCCGTCGTGTCGCCGGCATTCACCTGGATCGTCGCGATCCTGCTCGCCGCGTTCGCGTTGTCCGTCCGTTCGCGCTCCGCCTTGCTCGCGTGCGTCATGGCAGCGGCATTCGGATTCGGCGCCGCGCGCACGTTCGCGCCGGCGCTCGCGATCCCGGTGCCGCCCGAGGCCGCGGCGCTGCGGGAATGGATCGGGCAACGCATGGCCGCGGCACTCCCCGAGCCGTACGCCGGATTCCTCACCGGGCTCATCTTCGGCGGCAGCTCCGCGCTCCCGGACGGGTTGCGCGAGGCGTTCCGCACCACGGGGTTGAGCCACATCCTATCCGCGTCGGGGAGCAACGTGGCGCTCACCACCTTCATCTTCTTCAACTTCGTCATCACCACCCCGCTTGGCCGCCGGTGGGGGACGCGCGTGACCGCGGCGCTGCTCCTCTTGTACGTCTTCGTTGCCGGAGCCGGAGCGGCCATCGTGCGCGCGGCCATCATGGGGAGCGTGGTGCTCCTGGGCGAGACCATGCGCCGCCGTGCCAGCCCGCACAACGCGCTTCTCCTTGCCGCCACGCTCATGCTCGCGTTCGATCCCACGCTCCTGCGCGAAGACATCGGGTTCCAGCTCTCGATCGCGGCGACCTACGCGATGATGGCCTGGGCCGGTCCCGTCGGCGAACGCCTCGCGTTCCTTCCCGAACGGTTCGGGTTGCGCGAGTCGCTCGCGGGGAGCCTCGCCGCGATCGCGATCACTATGCCCATCGTCTTGTGGCACTTTGGCACCGTCTCCCTCATCGCCCCGATCGCGAACCTCGTCGTCCTCCCACTTGTCCCCTACGCCATCGCTTCCGGCATCATCGCCCTCGCCGCCTCCATCACCCTTCAAACCCTTCCGACCCTTATCACCCTTCTGGCTCTCCCCGCCTGGGCCCTTTCCTCCCTCATGCTCCACGTCGTCTCTTGGCTTGATGCGGTGCCGCACGCGAGCGTGTCAGTTCCCAACGCGCGCGTCCTCGCGCTCATCTCGACGGTTCCGCTCCTCTTCCTATGGCGTCGCTTGAGAAGCGTTTGATCCCAACATGGTTTCCGCTCGCGGGGTTTAGTGCGCTCGTCGTCGCATGTGCTGCCGCGTTTGCATTGTATGTGTCAGATGCCAGGCGTCCGATCATGGCTTCGACGGGCGATCTGCGCATATGGGTGCTCGACGTGGGACAAGGGGACGCCGTCTTCATCGAGACGCCGCACGGGCGCCAAATCCTCGTCGATGGCGGACCGGGCAACGCCGTGCTCACGAAGCTCGGGGAGCTGATGCCGCCCACGGATCGCACGCTCGACGCGATCGTCCCCACGCACCCGGACTCCGACCATGTCGCCGGGCTCGTTTCCGTGCTCGCGCGTTACGACGTGGCGGCCGTGTACGAGACCGGGCTCATCAAGGACACGCGGGTCGCGACGGCGCTCTCGGAGGGAATCCGCGACGAGGGGGCACAGCGCCGTCTCGTGAAGGCCGGCGACGCGTTCAAGGTCGACGGCGTCACGTTCGACGTGCTCTGGCCCGACGGCGTGCTCGACGGGAAGACGGTTTCCGACACGAACCGCGTCGGCATCGTGCTGCTCGTCCGTTACGGGGATACGAGCGTGCTGCTCACCGCCGACACGGAAGTCGAGGAGGAAGTGGCCTATGCCGCGCAGGTCGGCGACGTGGACGTGCTGAAGGCCGGTCATCACGGTAGCCGCACCTCGTCTTCGCGCGCGCTTTTGTCCGCCGTTTCGCCGGAAGTCGCGGTCATCTCCTGCGGTGCGAAGAATTCGTATGGCCACCCGCACGAGGAAGTGCTCGCGCGGTTCGCCGACCTCGGCATCGGGACGTTCCGCACCGACCTTCAAGGCGACATCCTCATCCGCAGCTCCGGCGGCGAGCCGATCGTCGAACCGGCCCCCTTGCCGTTTTAGCCGCAGGGTGGTAGCTTCAGCGCAATGAACTCCCGCGCTATGGCCGCTGTCCAGAAAACCCTCGTCCTCGTGAAGCCCGACGCGCTCCAGCGCGACCTCTTGGGCGAGGTGATCCAGCGCTTCGAACGCAAGGGGCTCAAGATCGTCGCGATGAAGTTCATCCACCTTACCGACGATTTGCTCGACGAGCACTACGCGCACCTCGCGCAGAAGGGGTTCTTCCCCGGGCTCAAGAAGTTCATGATGCAGACCCCGGTGTGCGCCATGATCCTCGAGGGGCTCGACGCGATCGAGAGCGTGCGCAAGATCGTGGGTTCCACCAACCCGCGCGAGGCCGACGCCGGCACCATCCGCGCCGACCTGTCCATGAACGTGCCGAGCAACCTGGTGCATGCCTCCGACTCCCCGGAGGCCGCCCTGGCCGAGGTGAAGCGCTTCTTCAAGGACGACGAGCTGTTCAGCTACGAGAAGATCACCGACCGTTACGTGTTCGGCGAGGGGGTCTAAAGGGACATCGGGACGCGCGGGAAACATGCCTTGCGCGTTTTCGTTTCGTCCGCTACCGTCAGGCCGCCCGTAGGTTCCCGTTTCGCGGAGGATGCATGAGCGAGAGGCAGGAATTGGTCGATGAGGCCACACGGCTTCAGCTGTTGAAGCGATCGAGCGACTGGTTGTCCGAATCGAAGGAGCAGTTCGAGGAAGCCGTCGAGTGGCGCACCGCGCTGCTCGCCGATTGGGACGAAGCGGACCTCGACGGCGCGGCGACGAACGCCGTGAAGGCGTACGAGTCGCGGGAGGAGCTCGTGAAGACCTTCTTCCCGTCGCAGTACTGGCGCACGCTCGGGTTCGAGTCCGAGGTCGAGAGCATCGACGACGTGCGGGAGCGCTATCAGTGGGCCCGTACGTACGGCCACAGCACGCTGCAGCGGCAAGGCCGGTTCGAGGCCATCTCGCTCACGGACATCGGCGTGGACATGCAGGCCGAGGAGAGCCGGTATCCGCTGCGGGAGAAGAAGGCGGACCTGCGCGCGATGATCGCCAAGATGCGCGAGCTCCTGTTCGAGGAACGCAGCGTCGACCTCGTGGTGGACTCGCTGCATGGCATCCATCGGGCGCATCACGTGGTGGAGCTCGCGATCGACCGCGAGCTTGAGCCGTCCATCGCCCAGATGCACATGCGCACCGAGTTCCCGTGCCGGATCGTCGGCGGGTTCCGGGCATCGATGGACGCGCGCGTGAAGAAGGCGTTCCGCGTCGTGCTCAAGCAATGGAGCCGCCACGCGAAGGGACGCAACCCCTTCGACCTCACCGACCACCTCGGATTCCGGTTCATCTGTCCGGACGTCGCGGAGGCGGAAGGGGCGTGCGAGGCGCTCAAGCGGTTCGCCGGTCGCATCGACGCGACGGTGGACAAGGTCGAGAACAACCTCGCTGGCGGCAATCCGGCGGACGCGAGCAACCCGCATTCTTCGCCCGACCACCGCATGATCAAGATGCTCCTGCGCTGGCAGAAACGGCGCTATGAGATCCAGATCATGACGTTCGAGGGAAGCCTCTCCAGCCTCTACGCCTCCGATACCGTGAACCACCTCATGTACGAGTTCATGAGCGGCGTGGCGGAGGGCGGGCCCATCGAACGGCTGCTCCCCGCGTCCATCTACGGCGTGGACACCCGGGATCGCGGCGTGCGGCGCAAGATGTATCGGCACGTGTGCCGGCACGTAGAGTGGGACGACTGAAGACGGCACGACGACTTGTCCACAAGGCAAGTCGTTTTTCATTTGACGCCCTTCTGGGGCGGGATTAGCATGGATATCGTTATGGCAACCACCGCCAGCAACATGTACGCGACGATGACGACGGGCATTTGCCTCGGCGTCGTTTGCGTCTCCTTTGATTGGAAGGGAAGCGCGGTGGCACATGACAGGTAGAGCCCACGGACTCTTACGCTGACATGCAAAAGCCACCGTCTCGCGCGGTGGCTTTTCAGATGTTCCATCGCGGCTGCTCCACAGGGGAGAAGCCGCGACCTACCTCTGAAGACGGAGAAACACATGCGTATCGCCCTTTTTACCAAGCGCTGTTCGTTGCGCGACCTCACGAACGAGCAGGCGTCCGGCCGCGGCGTGCTCCGGATCGCGAAGGATGCGTCGCTGCTCGCGGATCGCGCGCTCGCGAAAGCCGGCCTCCGCCTGTTGTGTCCAGACGCCACGTCGGAGCAGGCGCTCGCGGACCTGCGCAAGGCGTACCCCAAGGCGCAGGCCTTCACGCGCAGCGCGTATCTCGGTGCCCGTGCCAAGCTCGTGAAGTCCGTCAGCCCGGCCGGGAGCGGCCTGCGTCGCGACGTCCTCGACCTGTTCCTCGTCGTCCTGTGCGAGGCGATCGAGTCGGGACATCCGGTGTACCTGGTGGTGGACGACCAGGACCTGCCGGGCATGCTCGCGCACGCCGAAATGCTCGACGACCTGTACGCGCGCGTGCAAGGCCATCCGGCACGGCTGCCCGCGCGCCTCACGGTGATGCTCGTCCCGTTCTCCTCGCTCTTAAGCGAGTCGTCCATCCCGCTTTCCCGACACTAGCTGTCGGGATTTTTCTTTGTCTTAGCGATGAAATGCCATGTGGATAACTCCGTGGACAGTTCGGGGATAATGGTCCGGCTCCGACGCTTGCCAGCCTTCGATGGTCTGGTACGGTGTAGGAGTCTCCCAGTCGATCGGATGCGTTCCAGAATCACTTCGCATCCCTGACTGAAACCGGCGTACGGGAACGTGCATGGTGGGCCGACAAGCTCTCATCATCGTGACCCGGACGTGCCGTAGCCGTATCGGATCCTTCCGCGAATGGTCCGATCGACTGGCGAGGCGCCATGGCCTTGGCCATTTTTTCGTTTTCGGCTAGAGTTCACGCGACTCATCGAACCTTGTGTCGGGCTATGGCGCAGCCCCGACGCTCCCCCGACCTCCGCCGCAGCGGAGCGTCGGGGGAGGTCGGGGGTCCGACCGCATCAGCGCGTCGGACCTGGTACGCGCTCGGGATGCTTAAAAATTTGGTCGGGCTATGGCGCAGTTGGTAGCGCGCTTGCATGGGGTGCAAGAGGCCGCGGGTTCAAGTCCCGCTAGCCCGACCAAATTTTGAAGCATGGGGTGCAACTCCGACGCTCCCGGAGGGGAGGTCGGAGCCCCGACCCCCATCAGGGGCGTCGGGGGAGGCCGCGGGTTCAAGTCCCGCTAGCCCGACAGAACGTTCGATGAGCAACGACGCGGAGGGTCGCGCGATGAATCTGATATGCCAGACGACCAAACCCCGCGTCATGTCGCGATCATCCCCGACGGCAACCGCCGGTGGGCCAAGGCGCACGGCCTCAACCCGTGGGAAGGCCATGACGCCGGCGCGCGCCGGTTCCGGCCGATCCTGAACGCCGCCTTCAAGGAGGGCGTATATTGCGTATCCGCCTGGGTCGCCTCCGTCTCGAATCTCACGAACCGTCCGAAAATCGAGATCGACTTCCTGTATAAGGTGCTTGAGGAATTTTTTCTGGATCTCCAGGAGATGCCGGAGGTGCATGAATATGGCGTGAGAGTGCAGGCGTTCGGGTCCTGGCGTGAATCCCAGCCGGCGAGCCTCGTGAAGGCGATCGAGGGCGTCATTGAGAAGACGAAATCCAACGACCGGCACCTGCTGAACATTTTCGACGGCTACGACGGCATCAGCGAGATGACGCAAGCGGTGGAGCAGATCGTAGAAGAAGGCCGCAAGGATCCGTCGCTCCGCGTTGATGTCGAGACCATCAAGCGGCACCTGCTCACCAAGGACCTCCCTCCCGTCGACCTGCTGATCCGCACGGGCGGGGAGCCGCACTTGAGCGGCGGGTTCATGATGTGGGACATCGCCGACGCGCAGCTCCATTTCTCGGAGAAGATGTTCCCGGATTTCGGCGAAGAGGATTTCCTCGCCGCCCTCAAGGACTACCGCTCCCGCGAACGTCGACACGGGAAGTGATTCATGGATAAGGAGCGGGGGAGGGCGCATGCGGCGATCACGAACGCGAGGCTTGACCTATCGCCAAAAAACAGTACGATAGCGTCCATTGTATGGACGCTTTTCGTATCGAGGGCGGGGTGCCGCTCACAGGCGAAGTGACGCTCTCCGGAGCCAAGAACGCGGCCAGCAAGCTGATGGTCGCGTCTTTGCTTACGGACGAGGCCGTCGAACTGGAAAACGTCCCGCGCCAGCACGAGACCGGACTGACGCGTGAGATCGTGACGACCATCGGCGCGGAAGCGTCGTGGACGGGGGACCACGAGTTGCGCCTGAAGACGTCGGACATCCGATCGACTTCCGTGATGGGCCAATCGCGCAAGAATAGGATTTCCGTGCTCGCTCTCGCGCCGCTGCTGCATCGTGCCGGCGAGGCGTATCTCCCTCGCGTCGGCGGGGACGCGATCGGCCCGCGACCGGTCAATTTCCATCTGGATACGCTCGAGATGATGGGTGCGACCGTCGAGCAGACGCCCGAAGGGTATCGGGCTGCCCTGAAGGGGAAGTTGCGAGGCGTGCGCATCGACCTCCCGTACCCGTCGGTGGGCGCCACGGAGACCGCCTTGCTCGCCGGCGTTCTCGCCAAGGGCCGCACCACCATCACGAACGCGGCGGTGGAACCCGAAGTTCAGCAGCTCATCATGATGCTCCAGAAGATGGGGGCGATCATCCAGGTGGGCGCCGACCGTTCCATCGAGATCGTGGGGGTAGAGAAGCTGCACGGATGCCGAGAACGGGTGATGCCCGACCGCATCGAGGCGGCAAGCTACGCGTGCATGGCGCTCGGGACCCGTGGCGACATCTTCGTGCGAGAAGCCCAGCACGAGCATCTCATCACCTTCCTCAACACCGTACGGAAGATCGGCGGGGAATACGAGGTGCAGGATGACGGCATACGGTTTCGCGGGACGTCGGACCTGCGCGGGATAGAATTGGAGACGGACACGCATCCTGGATTCATGACGGACTGGCAGCAGCCGCTCGTCGCCGTGCTCACGCAGGCCAAGGGCACGTCCATCGTGCACGAGACCGTGTGGGAAGAGCGGTTCGGCTACACCGACGCGCTCAAGCGCATGGGCGCGGACGTCACCTTGTTCAGCAACTGCCTGGGCGAGATCCCGTGCCGGTTCAAGGGGCGCAACTACCGCCACAGCGCCGTCATCCAGGGGCCGCGCGAGCTCGTATCGGCCACGGTCGACATCCCCGACATCCGCGCCGGTCTCGCCTTCGTCGTGGCCGCGTTGGTGGCCAAAGGCACTTCCACGCTCACCGGCATCGAGCACCTCGACCGCGGATATGAGCGACTTCAGGAAAAGCTCGAGGGCATCGGGGCCCGCATCGAGCGCGTGAAGATGTAAAATAGCCTTCCTATGCTCTTCACCCTCCTCGCCGCCGCTCCGGCCATCGCGCTCGCGTGGGTCGCCGCCATCCTCGCGGCGCTCACGGTGCATGAGTTCAGCCATGCGCTCATGGCCAAGTTCCGCGGCGACCGCACGGCCGAGTGGGAAGGGCGCCTCACGCTGAACCCGTTGTCCCACATCGACCCGATCGGCTTCCTGTCGCTGCTGCTCGTCGGGTTCGGCTGGGCCAAGCCCGTGCCGTACAACCCCAACAACCTGAAGGACGCCAAGTGGGACCAGGTGGCCGTCGCGCTCATGGGCCCGGTCTCGAACCTCATCCTCGCGACGGTCGCCGCGCTCGTCCTCCGGCTCCTCGTTTGGAGCGGGATCGTCTCATCGCTCAACCTTCTGGTCATCTTCCTGTTCCTGCTCGTGTTCATCAACCTGGGACTCGCGTTCTTCAACTTCATCCCGGTGCATCCGCTCGACGGGTCGAAGATGTTCTTCGTCCTGTTCAACCACCCGAAGCATTTCGAGCTTCGTCGGATCGTGGGGACGTACGGGTCCCAGATCCTCATGGCGCTCGTCGTCCTGTCGCTGGTCACCCCGTTCAACCCGTTCTTCTTCGTGGACATCCCCACCCAGGCCGCCTGTGATTTCCTGCTGTCCGAGGACTGCCGCGGCTTCTTTGGGGCGATGTTGAGCGCCGTTTCCCGGTGACGGGCATAGGTTGACGCTCCGGGGATGCCATGCTAACCTTCGCGCATCTTTATTTCGATATGCCCACCATCTCTCAACTCATCCGCAAGGGGCGTCACTCCCAAAAGGCGAAGAGCAAGTCTCCCGCCATGCAGTTCGGGCTCGATTCGCTCCACCGCCGCCGCACCGAACTCGCCAAGGGGAGCCCGTTCCGCCGCGGGGTGTGCGTGAAGGTCACCACGATGACCCCGAAGAAGCCGAACTCGGCGATCCGCAAGATCGCCCGCGTGCGTCTCTCAAACGGCATCGAGGTCACGGCGTACATCCCGGGCGAAGGCCACAACCTGCAGGAGCACTCCATCGTGATGCTGCGCGGAGGCCGCGTGAAGGACCTTCCGGGCGTGCGCTACCACGTGGTGCGCGGGCGTTACGACACCCAGGGCGTCGCCGATCGCCGCCGCGGCCGCTCGCTGTACGGACAAAAGAAGCCCAAGGAAAAGAAGTAATTCGGCCTTAGGCCGAATTATCCTGAGGACCATCAGGTCCGAAGGATCTCGTGAAAATGAATCAAGCCGGAGTACCTCTACGCAGGGGGAAGCCTTATAACCGGCCCAAACGAATAACACTATGCGTGGCAAGCAGGCACCAAAGCGCGAACAGATTCCCGACCCCAAGTTCGGGAACATTTACGTTTCCAAGCTCATCAACATGATCATGCGCAAGGGCAAGAAGGCCACGGCGCAGGCGGTCGTGTACGAGGCGTTCGAGCTCATCCAGGAAAAGTCCAAGCAGGACCCGGTCGACACCCTCGACAAGGCGCTCAAGAACGCCATGCCGAGCCTCGAGGTGAAAAGCAAGCGCGTGGGCGGCGCCAACTACCAGGTGCCGATGCCCGTGCGCGGCGAACGCCGCTACCAGCTGGCCTACCGTTGGATCCTCGCGGCCACCAACGCAAAGAAGGGCCGCCCGATGGCCCAGAAACTCGCCGACGAGCTCATCGCCGCGGCCAAGGGCGAGGGCGACGCGGTCAAGAAGAAGATGGACGTGCAGCGCATGGCCGAGGCCAACCGCGCCTTCGCGCACTTCGCCCGTTAATCCCCACGCCCCTTTTTTCCTATGGCACGCGAGTATTCCCTGGAAAAGACGCGCAACTTCGGCGTCATCGCCCACATCGATGCGGGCAAGACCACCACGAGCGAACGCATCCTGTTTTATACGGGCAAAAAGCATAAGATCGGCGAGGTGCACGAGGGCGAAGCTACCATGGACTGGATGGCGCAGGAGCAGGAACGCGGCATCACCATCACGGCCGCCGCCACCACCTGTTTTTGGAAGGGACATCGGATGAACCTCATCGACACCCCCGGGCACGTGGACTTCACCGTGGAAGTGAAGCGTTCCCTTCGCGTGCTCGACGGCGCGCTCGTCGTGTTCGACGGCGTGGCCGGCGTGGAGCCGCAGTCCGAGACCAACTGGCGCTACGCCGACGGCTACGCCGTGCCGCGCGTGTGCTTCATCAACAAGCTCGACCGCACCGGCGCGGACTATTTCAAGGACCTCGCGTCCATCCACACCCGCCTGTCGAGGAAGGCCCACCCCATCCAGCTCCCGATCGGGTCGGAATCCAATTTCCAGGGAATCGTGGACCTGTTCGACAAGAAGGCCTACATCTTCAAGGATGACCTCGGAAAGGACATCGAGGTGTCCGACTGCCCGGAGGACATGAAGGCATCGGTGGAGGAGTGGCGGAAGAAACTGGTCGAGGCGATCGCCGAGACCGACGAATCGCTCATGGAGCGCTATCTGGCCGGGGAGGAGATTCCCGTCCCGGAGCTCAAGGCCGGACTGCGCAAGGCCACCATCGCGAATGACATCTTCCCGGTGCTCACCGGCTCCGCGCTCAAGAACAAGGGGGTGCAGCAGGTGCTCGACGCCGTGGTGGAATTCCTGCCGAGCCCGCTTGACATCCCTCCGGTCAAGGGACACGCCCCGGATTCGGAGGAGCTCATCGAGCGCAAGGCCTCCGATGACGAGCCGTTCGCCGCGCTCGCGTTCAAGATCGCCGCCGACCCGTTCGTGGGCAAGCTCGCCTTCTTCCGCGTGTACTCCGGCAAGATCGCCGCCGGCTCCTACGTGCTCAACTCGAGCACCGGCGGAAAGGAGCGCATCGGCCGCATCGTGCGCCTGCACGCCAACACCCGCGAGGACGTGGACGAGGTGTACGCCGGCGAGATCGCCGCGGCCGTGGGCCTCAAGGAGACCTTCACCGGCCACACGCTGTGCGACCAGGAGCGTCCGATCGTGCTCGAGTCCATCGTGTTCCCGGAGCCGGTCATCTCCATCGCCATCGAGCCCAAGACCAAGGCCGACCAGGAGAAGATGGGCGTGGCGCTGCAGAAGCTCGCCGAGGAAGATCCCACCTTCCGCGTGCGCACCGACGAGGAGACCAACCAGGTCATCATCTCCGGCATGGGCGAGCTCCACCTCGACATCATCGTGGACCGCATGAAGCGCGAGTTCAACGTGGAAGCGAACGTGGGCAAGCCGCAAGTGGCCTACCGCGAGTCCATCAAGGGCGAAGCCGAGAGCGAAGGGAAGTACATCCGCCAGTCCGGCGGCCGCGGCCAATACGGCCACTGCTGGCTGCGCGTGGAAAAGAACGAGGCTGGCAAGGGGTTCGAGTTCGTCGAGGAGATCAAGGGCGGCGCCATCCCCCGCGAGTTCATCAAGCCGATCGCCAAGGGCGCCGAGGAGGCGGCCGACCGCGGCGTGCTCGCCGGCTTCCCGCTCATCGACGTGAAGGTGACCGTGTTCGACGGTTCCTACCACGACGTGGACTCCAACGAGGCGGCGTTCAAGATCGCCGGGTCCATGGCGTTCCAGGACGCCTGCAAGAAGGCCGGCATCTCGCTGCTTGAACCCATGATGAAGGTGGAAGTGGTGATGCCCGAGGAGTTCATGGGCACCGTGGTGGGCGACTTGAACGCCAAGCGCGGCCAGATCCAGGAGATGGGCGACCGCGTCGGGGGGGCGAAGATCGTCACCGCGTTCGTGCCGCTTGCCGAGATGTTCGGCTACGTCACCACGCTGCGCTCCAACACCCAGGGCCGCGCCAGCTACTCCATGGAATTCGACCACTACGAGGAAGTGCCCGGCAACGTGAGCAAGAAGATCATCGAGGAGCGTTCGGGAGTGACGCGTCGCGCCGCCTGATCGTAAGAGGAAAGGCCTCGCTGATCGCGGGGCCTTTTGTTATGCTTTGTTCCATGCTCGCCTTTGTCCCGAATGATCATCTCAAGGAATTCGTTCAAGCCGTGTTTCCCGCACGGCGCGTTTCGATGCGTCCGCTTCTGAGCGGTCTTCTTAATCAGAACCTTGTCGTTCGCGTCGGGAGCGAACGGTACGTCTTGAAAGCTTATCGGCCGAAAGTCTCGCTGAAGGCCATGCGCGAGATGCATCGGATGATGGCGCATGCCGTCGGAAAGGGCATTCCGGTCCCGTTGCCGGTCGCAAGCGGAGAGGTGGGCGGCCATGCCGTCGCCCTGTACCCCTTCGTCGAAGGGACGCATCCGTCACGGTATCGGAATGCGCCGCTCATGCGGCCCATGGGAGAAATGCTTGGACGCATCGACGCGACGCTCGAGACGTTCAAATTCCGAATGCAGAAGCCCGCATTCGAGGATATGGCTTCGTGGAATCCGGAATCATTCTTGTCCGAAATCGTCTCCATGCGGCGCTCGCTGAGGTCGAAGCCGAAGGTCGTCCGGGAGACGGTCGCCCGTTCCCTCGACGCGCACGAAAACGCGGTCGCGATCGGCGGCTGGGACAAGGAAGCGTTCCGTCGCCTCCCGGTCCGCGTCTGCCACAATGATTATCACATCATGAACGTGCTCGTGCGCGGACGGAAGGTGGCCGCTGTGCTCGACTGGGAAAAGGCCGGATGGGGCTGGCGCGGATTCGAGGTGATGCGTTCCGTGATGTTCAATTGCCGGATGGCCCGGGGAACATTGGATTGGGATCGCGTGAAGACGTATCTCGGCGCGTACCGAAAGCAAGCAGCGCTTACCGATCTCGAACGCGAGCTGGCGTTCGAATGCGGGTTCCGTAAGGGGTTGTTTTCGCTCTGGGCCGAGAAGGAATACCTGAGCGGTCAGTTCCAGATGCGTGATAACATCGAGCGAAGGTCGCGCTTGTATCCGTATCTCGCCAAGCATCGCGACGAATTCAGTGAAAGGGTTGCGGAGCTGCTACGCTGATACAGGATATCCACACATCTCGATTGACAACGACGAAAAAAACGGGTACGCTTGTCTCATCAAGCTTTCAAACACTCTGGCTCACCGGGCCAGTAATTTTATTTATGCGGGAGTTGCTTAAGACGCATTTTGGCTACGACGCATTTCGGCCATTGCAGGAAGAAATCATCGACACCGTCCTTAAGAAGCAGGACGTGTTGGTGCTTATGCCGACCGGTGGAGGGAAGTCGCTGTGTTTTCAGCTGCCGGCACTCAAGTTTCCAGGGATCACCCTCGTCGTTTCGCCGCTCATCGCGCTCATGAAGGACCAGGTGGATGCCCTCACGGCAAACGGAATCAGTGCGGCCTGCCTGAACAGTACGTTGGATGGCGACGTGTCAGACGACGTGGAGGCGCGTGCGCTGTCAGGCGAGCTGAAGCTGCTGTACGTAGCCCCGGAACGGTTGGCCCAGCCCGCGTTCCAAGTATTTTTGTCGCATCTGAACGTCTCCCTCATCGCGATCGACGAAGCGCACTGCATTTCGGAGTGGGGACACGATTTCCGGCCGGATTACCGCAACATGAAGGAGCTGCGGAGGGTGTTTCCCGGCGTGCCGGTAATCGCCCTTACGGCAACGGCCACGCCGAGGGTCAAGGAAGACATCCTGAAGGAACTCCGGATGGAAGATGCATCCGTGTTCCTGTCGAGTTTCAACCGACCGAACCTTCGGTATGCCGTCCGTCCAAAAAGGAACGCGGTCGGGCAGCTCGTCGGGCTTTTGGAATCATATAAGGAAAAGCCGGTGATCGTATATTGCTTTTCCCGCAAGAACACGGAAGAGGTCGCCGAGCAACTCTGTCGCGCCGGGTTCCAGGCGCTTCCGTATCATGCCGGATTGAATCGCGACGTGCGCGCGCAGACGCAGGACAAGTTCATCCGCGACGAGGTTCCCGTCATCGTCGCCACCATCGCGTTTGGCATGGGCATCGACAAGCCCGACGTGCGTCTGGTCGTGCACATGGATTTGCCGAAGACCATCGAGTCGTATTATCAGGAAACCGGCCGCGCGGGCCGCGACGGGCTCCCGAGCGAGTGCGTGTTGTTCTACACGTATGGTGACAAGCGCAAGCAGGATTATTTCATCAACATGATGGAGAACGGGCCGGAAAAGGCGCTCGCGATCCAGAAACTTGCCCAGGTCATCTCGTATTGCGAGACGCGCACCTGTCGCCGCAAGTTCCTTCTTGAATATTTCGGTGAACGCGGCGAATCCGCGACGTGTGATTCGTGCGATGTCTGCGTCCCTCCGCCAAAACAGGCGATCGATGCCGTCGTCGCCCCCTCGAAATCTCCCGAAGGACTTCCGTTCGAGGCAGACCTGTTCCAGATCCTCCGCCGGGAACGGAAAACGTTGGCCGACGCGCAGAACGTCCCGCCGTTCGTCATCTTCGGCGACAGGACGCTGCAGGAGATGGCGTACTACCTTCCGCAGACCCTCGGCGCGCTCGCGCAGGTGTTCGGCGTCGGTTCTCGGAAGCTCGCGCAGTATGGCGAGACGTTTCTCGGGCACATCCAGACGTACACACGTTCGCACCGACTCGCTGAACGTATACATCCGCGGCGCGCAAGGACGTAAAACAAAACCCCCGGCCTAGGCCGGGGGTTTGTTGTCTAAGAGGGAAGCTCGTAAGTCAGGCTAAAACAATGTTTCTATTTCCTGTCGTTTCTTCCAGTCCTGTGTAGATTCCTTCGTATTCGGAGGATCTCTCAGACCTGAGATAACTCAGCACGAGGGGTAGAATACCATACCGAGGGGATTTTGTCAACCCTTATGCCAAGGTTAGCCAATATTTGGTCGGTTGACAGGGGAGATGCGAACGGTAAGATGCTCGCATTATGAAGAATATCCGCCGCATCCTGGAACTGTCGAAACGCACCGGAGATCGGGTGATTATCACCGATCCGGAAGGCGAGGACGCCTTCGTGGTGATGGGTTTGGACCAGTATGAAGGGCTTTTGGGGCCCGGAAAGGTTGAAAGGGTCGAAAATACTGAAAAGGTGGAAAGGACGGGGAGGATGGATGGTCCGAGCCTACGTCAAGATCGGGACATCCGACCATTGCAGCCTAAGGACGAAGATGCGCCTCCGCCGGACCTTTTTGACCTCATGAAACCGGCAAACGAGGCCGGAGACACCTGGGATATAGGCAAAATGAGCGACGGCGAACGGGAGGACGTGCTTCGCCAGTTCATGGCCTATCAGGGCGAGGAGGAGAAAGACGCCCCCAAGAGCCCTGGAATGAACCTTAATTCAGCCAAGAAAGACTCCTTCGATGAGGATCAGTTTTACCTCGAACCGGTAGAATAAACGCAGGGACCCCAGCAAACTTGCGCAGTTCAGGGGGCCCTGCTATACTTGGCCACATCTTTCATCTACATCAATAATTCGCTAATTAAAGAGCTCTTTTCGCCCATTGGGCTCGACCTCATTACGCGTATGGCAGACGTCTTTCAACGCAGCAAGCCGCACGTGAACGTCGGCACCATCGGCCACGTCGACCACGGCAAGACCACCACCACGGCGGCCATCTTGGCCGTGCTCGCCGCGCACGGCGGCATTGCCCAGAAGAAGGGCGTGGATGATCTCGACAAGGCACCGGAGTCCAAGGCCCGCGGCATCACGATTGCCACGGCCCACACGGAATACGAGTCCGAAAAGCGCCACTATGCGCACGTGGACTGTCCGGGACACGCCGACTACATCAAGAACATGATCACCGGTGCCGCCCAGATGGACGGCGCGATCCTCGTCGTGTCCGCTGCTGACGGCCCCATGCCGCAGACCCGCGAGCACATCCTGCTCGCCCGCCAGGTGGGCGTTCCCGCCATCGTCGTGTACCTCAACAAGGTGGACATGGTGGATGATCCGGAGCTCATCGACCTCGTGGAGCAGGAAGTCCGCGACCTCCTTACCAAGTACCAATACCCCGGCGCCACCACCCCGGTCATCCGCGGTTCGTCTTCCAAGGCGCTTGCCAACCCGTCCGACCCGG
Organism: Patescibacteria group bacterium; assembly: GCA_004297215.1. Lineage (NCBI taxonomy): Bacteria > Patescibacteria group bacterium. Next base: position 75,377 of record SCUM01000002.1, on the reverse strand, counting down.
CGGCTTCCAAGCCGATCCTCGACCTCGTGGCCGCGCTTGACTCCTTCATTCCGGACCCGGTCCGCGAGACCGACAAGCCGTTCCTGATGCCGATCGAGGACGTGTTCTCCATCGAGGGTCGCGGCACCGTCGTGACCGGCCGCATCGAGCGCGGACAGGTGAAGATCAACGAGGACGTGGAGATGATCGGCCTGCGACCGGAGGCCACGAAGACCGTGGTCACCGGCATCGAGATGTTTAACAAGCAGCTCGAGTCCGGCATGGCCGGCGACAACGCCGGGTTGCTCCTGCGCGGCGTCAAGAAGGAAGACGTCGAGCGCGGCATGGTGCTCGCCAAGCCCGGTTCCATCACCCCGCACACCGAATTTGAAGGCGAGGTGTACGCCCTCTCCAAGGAGGAAGGCGGCCGCCACAAGCCGTTCTTCAAGGGATACAAGCCGCAGTTCTACATCCGCACCACCGACGTGACCGGCGAGGTGACCCTCCCGGAAGGCGTGGAGATGGTGATGCCGGGTGACACCGTGAAGCTGAAGGTGGCCCTCATCGTCCCGGTGGCGCTCGAGGAGAAGTCCAAGTTCGCCATCCGCGAAGGTGGCCGCACCGTCGGAGCCGGCGTGGTGACCAAGATCCTCAAGTAACTCACCGTTCCGGTTAACCGTTCCTTCCCCTGTGGCGCAACCAGCAAAAAAGGACCAGGAGGAGAAGTCGAGGATCCGCATCAAGATCCGCGCGTACGACCACAAGATCATTGACCAGGCCACCCAGACCATCATCAAGACGGCGGAGCGGTCCGGAGCGAAGATCCTGGGGCCCGTGCCTCTCCCCACGGAGAAGCGCAAGTTCACGGTGAACCGGTCGACGTTCATCGACAAGGACAGCCGCGAGCAGTATGAGATGCGCATCCATAAGCGGCTCATCGACATCAGCGAATGGACCGAGCGCACCATGGATTCGCTCATGAGCCTCAACTTGCCGGCTGGAGTGGACGTAGAGATAAAGACCTAAGTGATTGATCCACGGATGTGGCTAGGTCGTTGACCCGGCCCGTTCCGTGGGTCCATCCCGCGAACAGCTCGAAGAACACGGAAGAAAGATCCATTGGAAAACCTTCCGGAGCTTCAAACGGCTGCATTCAGGAGTCCCTCTCATTACCATCGACCCCATACAACCTTGCCTTTCCCGCGCCTGTCTGTGGGAAAACAAGGGTCAGAAGCCGGGATGCATCGTGCGGATGTCTCTCGACTTCTGGCTTTTCGCTTAGGAAGCCGGGGTATGTCCGTGACCATCCACGGACCAATACATGGACGCTATGCCATTCATCATCGGGCGCAAGCTCGAAATGACGCAACATTTCAGGGAGGACGGGACCGTCGTGCCTGTCACGATCGTCACCACGCAGCCCAACGTCGTCACGGCGGTGAAGACCACCGAGATTGACGGGTATTCTGCCGTCCAGATCGGGACCGGCGTGAAGAAGGCCCTGCCCATGTCAGAAGCGGGACACCTTAAGGACCTGCCGCAGGTCGGCACCCTGCGCGAATTCCGCGTTTCCGCGACCGACCTCAAGCGGGGCGACGCGGTGACCGTCGACGCGTTCGTGCCCGGCACCATGGTCGACGTGACGGGGATTTCCAAGGGAAAGGGGTTCCAGGGCGTGATGAAGCGCCACGGGTTCTCCGGCGGTCCGGCTACGCACGGCCAGAAGGACCAGATGCGCATGCCGGGATCCATCGCCTCGCAGCGCCAGGGTCCGGTCAGCAAGGGCCAGCGCATGGCCGGCCACATGGGCGCCTCGCGCGTGACCGTCAAGAACCTCGAAGTGGTTGCCGTCGATGCGGCGAAAGGCACGCTCGCCATCAAAGGCGCGGTGCCAGGAGCCCATGGGACGCTGCTCATGATCGTCGGCCGTGAAGGGAAGACCGTATGGCAAAAGTAACCCTCTATAACCAGGAAGGCGCCAAGGTGGGCGAGCTCGCGCTCGACCCGGCGCTTTTCGAGGTGAAGGCGAACCCGGCGCTCGTGCACGAGGCGGTGGTGGCCCAGACCGCCAACTCCCGCGTGGTCACGGCGCACACCAAGGACCGCGGCGAGGTCGCCGGCACCGGCAAGAAGCCGTGGAAGCAGAAAGGCACCGGTCGTGCCCGCCACGGGTCGCGCCGCTCCCCGATCTGGGTGGGCGGAGGCGTCACGTTCGGTCCCACCAGCGAGCGCAATTTCTCGGTGAAGATGAACCGCGCCGCCCGCCGCAAGGCGCTCGCGATGGTGCTTTCCGACAAGGTGGCCGGCGAGAGGCTCGTGGCGGTGGATTCGCTCGCGCTTCCGGAGGCGAAGACCAAGCGCGTGGCCTTCATGCTTGCCAAGCTTCCGCTTGCAGGCTCGAAGACCCTCATCGTGGTCGAGGCCGAGAACCGGGGCGTGGCCCGCGCGGCCAAGAACCTGCCGCGCGTGTCCACCATCTCCGTCGGGAGCCTCAACGTCGTCGACCTGTTGTCCCACGAGACGATCGTCGCCTCCAAGGCCGCGCTCGAAGCGCTCGTGAAGACTTATAAGCGCGCCTGATATGGGAATCCTTGACCGATTCAAATCAAAGAAGGAACAGGAGATCGCCGGCGACGTCGCCGCGGCTCCCAAGAAGGCCGAGAAGGCCGCAGGGAAGCCGTCCGCCAAGGGCGTATCGCCGAAGGCCACGAGCAAGGCGCTCCCGGAGAATCTGGTGAACGTCATTACCGCGCCGCTCGTCACCGAGAAGGCCGCGACGATCGCGCATGCGGGCCAGTACTCCTTCGTCGTAAGCATGGACGCCACCCGCGTGGACGTCCGCAACGCGGTGAAGGCGATGTACGGCGTCACGCCGACGAGCGTCAACATCATGCGCGTGCGCGGCAAGGTGGTCCGCTTCGGCGGCCGGGAAGGGATGCGCAGCACCTGGAAGAAGGCGGTCGTGACCCTGCCTAAGGGCAAGACGATCGACGTGTACGAAGGAGTCTGATATGCCCGTGAAACAATACAACCCGACCACCGCCGGTCGCCGCCACTCAAGCGTCGACGCCTTTGCCGACCTTACGAAGAAAGGGAAGAAGGGGCCGGAGAAGAAGCTCACCACGGCGCGCCGCCGCAAGGCCGGCCGCAACGCAAGCGGCAAGATCACCGTCCGTCACCAGGGCGGCGGGGCCAAGCGCCGCCTGCGCGTCGTCGACGCGGTTCGCGACAAGTTCGACGTGCCCGCGCGCGTGATCGCCATCGAGTACGATCCGAGCCGCGGCGCGCGTCTCGCGCTGCTGCAGTACCAGGACGGCGAGAAGCGTTACATCGTGGCCCCGGCGGACCTCCCCGTGGGCGAGACGATCGTGTGTTCCAAGCAGAAGGGCGAGATCAAGGTGGGCAACCGCTTCTCGCTCGAGCACATCCCGGCCGGCATCAACGTGTTCGACGTGGAGATCATGCCCGGCAAGGGCGGCCAGATCGCCCGCGGCGCCGGCGCCTCCGTGGCCCTCATGGCCGTCGAAGGCGCGTACGCCACCCTCAAGCTCCCGTCCGGCGAGGTCCGCCTCGTCGCGCGCGAGTGCATGGCGACGATCGGAAGCGCGTCCAACCAGGACCGCCGCCTCGTCCGCTGGGGCAAGGCCGGACGCATGCGCCATCGCGGCATCCGCCCGAGCGTGCGCGGCAAGGTGATGAACCCGGTCGACCACCCGCACGGCGGCGGCGAGGCCAAGAACTCCATCGGCCTCGTCCATCCCAAGACCCCTCAGGGGAAGCCCGCGCTGGGCGTGAAGACCCGCCGCAAGCAGGCCTCGGACAAGTTCATCGTCTCCCGCCGCCCGAAGGGCCGGTTCGTGGGCGCCTAAGCCGTACTCCCTATGTCTCGCAGTTCCAAGAAAGGCCCGTACGTCGACCAGAAGCTCCTCAAGAAAGTGGGGAAGCTTCGGGCCGGCGACAAGACGGTGATCAAGACCTGGGCGCGCGCCTCCTCGATCACGCCGGAGATGGTGGGATTCACCATCGCGGTGCATAACGGCCGCGACCACGTCCCGGTGCGCGTCGTCGAGAACATGGTCGGGCACAAGCTCGGCGAATTCTCCCCGACCCGCAAGTTCGTCCGCCACGGAGGCAAGCTCCAGAAGGACACCGAAGCCGCCGCAGCCGGCGGCACGCCGAAGCCCGCTGCGGCCGCCCCGGCCGCGAAGAAGTAACCGCTTATGGAAGTCCACGCAAAAGCCCGCTACGTCCGCGTGTCGCCCCGCAAGGTGCGCCTCATTATCGATCTCGTGCGCGGCATGCCGGTCGCCCGCGCGATCGCGCAGCTTACCTTCATGAAAAAGGCGGCGGCGCTCCCCGTGATCAAGCTCATCAACTCCGCGGCCGCCAACGCGCAGCACAATTTCGGCCTCGACGCCTCTTCCCTGTACGTGAAGTCGATCATGGCCGACGGCGGCCCGGTCCTGCACCGCTGGCGCGCCCGCGCCTTCGGCCGCGCGGCCCCCATCCGCAAGCGCATGAGCCACGTGAGCGTCACGCTCGCGCCCATCGCGGGGATGGAAGGGAAGGCGCCGGAGACGAAAAAGAAACCCGCCAAGCCCGCCAAAGGCGGATCCGCCTCCGTCGGAAAGCCGGCGGCCATGAAGAAGGCCAAGGCCACCACCTGATATGGGTCACAAAGTCCATCCGAAATCCTTCCGGCTCGCCGTCACCAAGGACTGGGACGCCACGTGGTTCGCGTCCAAGGACGCGTTCCGCCAGAACCTCCGCGAGGACGTCTCCATCCGCCGCTTCCTGAAGAAGGCGCTCAAGGACGCGCTGGTCGACCGCATCGTGATCGACCGCAGCCGCGGCATCCTTGCCGTCAACGTCCATGCGGGGAAGCCCGGCATCGTCATCGGCCGCGGCGGCGCCGGCATCGAGGAGCTCGTGAAGAAGATCAAGGGAGAGTTCTTCCGCGGCCGCAAGGTGAACCTCACGGTGAACGTGAAGGAGATCGCCCAGCCGTCGCTCTCCGCCTCCCTGATCGGCCAGCAGATCGCCGCCGACATCGAGAAGCGCATGCCGTTCCGTCGCAGCATGAAGATGGCGATCGAGCGGGTGCTGAAGAGCGGCGCCGAGGGGGTGAAGATCACCATCGGCGGACGCCTCAACGGCGCCGAGATCGCCCGCGTGGAGACGCTCGCGAGCGGCAAGATCCCGCTGCACAACCTGCGCGCGGACATCGATTTCGCCCGCGAGACCGCCTATACCATCTACGGCACCATCGGCATCAAGGTATGGGTGAATCGCGGGGAGAAGTTCGCGGCCAAGACCGCCGCCCAGGCCGAAGCCAGGGCCGCCTAACGTCCCCGTATGCTTATCCCCAAAAAAGTAAAGCATCGCAAGTGGCACAAGGGCCGCGCGCGCGGCAAGCGCGTCGCGACCCGCAAGATCCGCCTCGCGTTCGGTTCGTGGGGGCTCAAGGCCATGGACGAGGCGTGGGTGAGCTCGCGCCAGATCGAGGCGGCGCGCCGCGCCATGACCCGCGCGATGAAGCGCGGCGGCAAGCTGTGGATCCGCATCTTCCCCGACAAGCCGGTCACCACCAAGGGGGCCGAGATGCCGATGGGCAAGGGGAAGGGCGCGGTGGACCATTACGTGGCCATCGTCCGCCCGGGCACCGTCATGTTCGAGATGGACGGCGTCACGAGCGAGGTGGCGCGCGAGGCCATGGAGCTCGCGCGGCACAAGCTCCCGATGAAGACCCGCGTCGTCACCCGCGACGTCCTCTAGCCCCCGCGATATGAAGCGTACCGACGAATTGAAGGAGCTGCGCGGCAAGTCGTCCGAGGCGCTCGTGCGCGAGCGGGCGATCCTGCGCACGCGGCTGCGCGACCGCGCGTTCAAGCTCTCGAGCAACCAGGTGAAGGACGTGCGCGAGGTGCGCGAGACGCGCCTGCGCCTTTCCCGCGTGAACGCGGTCCTCGCCGAGAAGGCTTCCGCCTAACCGACCCGTTATGGAACATCCTCAAAAGACCACGGCCCGCACGTTCGTCGGGACGGTCGTCTCGGACAAGATGGACAAGACCATCGTCGTCCGGGTGGACCGCACCGTCGTGCACCCCAAATACGGCAAGCGCTACGTGCAAAGCCGGAAGTTCAAGGTGCACGACGAGGGGAACGTCCACAAGGCCGGGGAGACCGTCTCGTTCGTGGAGACCCGCCCGCTCAGCCGCGACAAGCGGTGGCGCGTGATCAACAAGGCCTGATATGGTGCAACATCGCACAATGCTGAAAGTGGCCGACAACACCGGGGCGAAGAAGCTCCAGGTGATCCGCGTGCGCGGCGGGTACAAGAAGGACGTGGCCGGCATCGGCGACGTGGTGAACGCCGTCGTCAAGGAAGCCGCGCCTCACGGCACCGTCAAGAAGAGCGACGTGGTGCACGTGGTGATCGTGCGCGCCCATAAGGAGACGCGCCGCAAGGACGGCACCTACATCCGCTTCGACGAGAACGCCGGCGTCATCGTCGACCCGAAGACCAAGGACCCCAAGGGGACGCGCATTTTCGGGCCGGTGGCGCGCGAGCTGCGCGCCCGCGGATTCGGGAAGATCATCTCGCTCGCCACGGAAGTGCTCTAGACCCCTATGAAACTCAAGACCACAGACATCGTCCGCGTGATTGCGGGAAAGGACAAGGGCAAGCAGGGCAAGGTCCTGCAAGTGTTCCCGTCGCTCAATCGCGTGGTGGTCGAGGGCGTGAACCTCGCCACGCGTCACCTGCGCGGCAACCGCGCCTCCGGCGGGAAAGGCCAGAAGATCCAGTTCCCCTCGCCGCTCCACGCCTCCAACGTGATGGTGGTCGGGAAGGGCGGGAAGACGGGCCGCGTCGGCTACAAGTTCCTCGAGACCGCCGGCAAGCGGACGAAGGTGCGCGTCCTTCGGACGAAGGGCGGAACGGAGGATATCGGCTAACCGTATGGCATTGAAAGAACACTACAAGACCGTCGCGATCCCGGCCCTGCGCCAGGCGTTCGGGTACAAGAACGTGCATGCGGTGCCCGCAATCACCAAGGTCACCCTCAACGTCGGATTGAGCAAGGGGCTCAAGGACGCCAAGTTCCTGGAGACCGCCGAGTCCACGCTGCGGCGCATCACCGGGCAGCAGCCGGTAAAGACCAAGGCCCGCATCTCCATCTCCAACTTCAAGATCCGGGAGGGGATGGTGATCGGGATGAAGGTGACCCTGCGCGGCGCGCGCATGTGGGATTTCCTGGAGAAGCTCATCAAGGTTTCCATCCCGCGCATGCGCGACTTCCGCGGCCTGCCGGAGAGGGGATTCGACGGCCAGGGCAACTACACGATGGGGTTCAAGGAGCACATCGCGTTCCCGGAGATCCGCAGCGACGAGATCGAGGTGGTGCACGGGCTGCAAGTGACGATCGGCACCAGCGCGAAGACGAAGCCCGAGGCCCTGGCGCTCCTGAAAGCGCTCGGGATGCCCATCGAGGAGAAGAACGCCTAAACCCCCTATGGCCACGAAAAACCAGGTCGCCAAGTCCGCCCGCAAGCCGAAGTTCACCACGCGCGTGGTGAACCGCTGCTGGCGCTGCGGGCGCAAGCGCGCGTTCATGCGCCAGTTCGCCTTGTGCCGCATCTGCTTCCGCGAGCTCGCGAACCGCGGGGAAATCCCCGGGGTGACGAAGGCCAGCTGGTAAGCCCACCTCCTATGATCACCGACCCCGTTTCCGACATGCTCACCCGGCTGCGCAACGCGCTTGCCGTGCGTCGCGACGTCGTGGAGCTGCCGCACTCAAACCTCAAGGAGGCCATCGCGAACATCCTCAAGCGCGAAGGGTACCTGTCCTCGGTCGAGAAGACCGGGCAGGTCCCGCATGCGATGATCCGCGTGGCGCTCGCCTACGAGCACGACCGTCCGCGCCTGCGCACGCTGCGGCGCGTGAGCAAGCCCGGAAGCCGCGTGTACATGAAGACCGGCGAGATCCGCCCGGTGATGTCCGGCATGGGCATCTCCATCATTTCCACCCCCAACGGCCTCATGACGAACCGCGAAGCGCGCTCCCGCCGGCTCGGCGGCGAGGTGATTTGCGAAATTTCCTGATATGTCCCGCGTCGGCAAGAAACCCATCCCCGTCCCCGAGGCTGTCACGGTGACGATCGACGGCCAGCAGGTCTGCGTGAAGGGGCCTCTGGGCGAGCTTCGCGCCACCGTGCACCCGGCCGTGTCCGTGACCCTCGCGGAGGGCGGGAAAGCCGTGGAGCTCACGGTGAAGGACCAGGAGGACGTCTTTGAGCGCTCCCTCTGGGGGACCTGGCGCGCCAACATCGCCAACATGGTGGTAGGCGTCACGGCCGGGTTCACCAAGGCGCTCGAAGTGAACGGCGTCGGCTTCCGCGTGACCCTTTCCGGCAAGAAGCTCGTCCTTGCGCTCGGGTTCAGCCACGACATCGATTTCCCGATCCCGGAAGGGATCACCGCCAAGGTGGAGAAGAACGTGATCACCCTGAGCGGGCCTGATAAGATCCAGGTGGGAGAGATCGCGGCCCAGATCCGCTCCTTGAAGAAGCCGGAGCCGTACAAGGGCAAAGGGATCAAGTACTTGGACGAGACGATCCGCCGCAAGGCCGGAAAGGCCGCGGGCAAGGCCGCCGAATAAACGCGAATCCCGTATGACCAACCTCATTGCGAAGAAACGCGCTTCCGCCATGCGCCGCGCCGCCCGGGTGCGTGCCGTGGTGCGCGGCACCAAGGAAGCTCCGCGCCTCACGGTGAAGCGCAGCGCCAAGCACGTGTACGTGCAGCTCATCGACGACGGGGCCGGCCGCACCCTTTGTGCCGCTTCCGATCGCGACGTGTCCGCCAAAGGCGGATCCGCCTCCGGCGGAAAGGAACATATGAAGCCGGTCGAGGTCGCCCGCGCGGTGGGGAAGGCCCTTGGCGAGAAGGCAAAGGCGCTCGGCGTCACCATGGCCGTGTTTGACCGCGGGAGCTACCGTTATCACGGCCGCGTGGCCGCACTTGCCGACGGCGCCCGCGAAGCCGGATTGAATTTCTAATGCTATGGACGACAAGAAACCCAACGCAACGCCTCCCGCCGCCGGCTCCGCTCCTCGCGCCTCCGCGCGCGGAAGCTCGCGCCCCGGTGGCGCTCCCGGTCGCGGCGGACAAGGCGGCGGTGCCGGTCGCGGCGGTCCGCGCAGGAGCGGCGGCCGTTCCGACCGTGAAGCGAGGGAGTTCGAGCAGAAGACGCTCGCGCTCGACCGCGTGACGCGCGTCACGGCCGGCGGGAAGCGCATGTCCTTCCGTGCCGCGCTCGTGATCGGCGACAAGAAAGGTCGCGTGGGCCTGGGCGTCGCGAAAGGGGCCGACGTGCAGCTGTCCATGGACAAGGCGTACCGCCAGGCCAAGAAGCACATGGTGCGCATCACGCTTGAGAACGACACGATCACGCATGCGGTCCATGCCAAGTTCGGTTCGGCCGAGGTGCTGCTGAAGCCCGCCCCGAAGGGGGTCGGCCTCAAGTGCGGCGGGGCCGCGCGCATCGTGCTCGAGATGGCCGGCGTCCCGAACGCGGTCTCAAAGGTGATGAACTCGAGCAACAAGATCAATATCGCCCAGGCCACGCTCGCGGCCATCCGCGAGCTGCGCGCCCGTCCGGCCCGCTCGCCGAAGGCGGAGAACCCCACGGAAGAGCCCAAGGCCTAACCCCAATCCTATGTCGATGACCCTGCATTCCATCAAGCCTGAGAAGGGTTCCCGCCGCGCTGGCAAGCGCGTGGGCCGCGGCCTGTCCAAAGGCGGCACGTATTCAGGTCGGGGCGCCAAGGGTCAGCGCGCCCGCGCCGGCGGCAAGGCCGGGCTCAAGCTCATGGGGCTGCGCCGCATCATGATGCGCATCCCGAAGCGCCGCGGGTTCAAGAGCCTCGCGCGAGAGGTGGAAGCCGTGAACGTCTCCGACCTCGCCCGCGCCTTCGCGGACGGCTCCAAGGTGACGCCGGCCTTCCTGTGCAAGAAGGGACTCATCTCCTCGCCGACCGCTCCCGCGAAGGTGCTCGGCGACGGGAAGATCGGCATCGCCCTCACCCTGTCCGGCCTCGCGGTGTCCGCCGGCGCCAGGGCGAAGATCGAGAAGGCGGGCGGCAGCATCTTGAACTGAAGACTGAAGGATGAAGACTGTAGGATGGTATCCTTCATCCTACATCCTACATTCTAAATATCCCCCTATGCTTCCCATCCGCCGCATCTGGAAATCCCCCGAGGTCCGCAAGAGCCTCCTGTTCGTGTTCGCGCTGCTCGTGGTGACACGGTTCGCCGCGCACGTGCCGGTGCCGGGGGTGAACCCGGACGCGCTCACGAGCCTCGCGAGCGGCAACCAGCTGTTCGGGCTCCTGAACCTCGTCTCCGGCGGCACGCTCACGAACTTTTCCGTGGTCGCCCTCGGGGTGGGCCCGTACATCACCGCGTCCATCATCTTCCAGCTCCTCGCGATGATCGTCCCGAGCATGGAGGAGATGCAGAAGGAGGAGCAGGGACGCGCGCGCATCAACCGCTGGACCCGCCTGCTCACCGTGCCGCTCGCGTTCCTCCAGGGGTACAGCCTCATCCTCCTGTTCGGCTCCCAGGCCTCCGGCCAGGCCATCTTCACCGACAGCACGGCGTTCACCGTTGTGCTCGCCATCACGGCCATGACCGCCGGCACGGTGTTCCTCATGTGGCTCGGGGAGCTCATTTCCGAGAAGAACGTCGGCAACGGCATTTCGATCATCATCTTTTCCGGCATCATCGCCGGGCTTCCGAGCGGGCTTTCGCAGGCGTTCGCCACGTACGACCGTTCGCAGCTCGTCACCGTCCTCGGGTTCGCGGCCGTGGTCGTGGTCACCGTGGTCGCCATCGTGGTGATGAACGAGGCGGTACGCAAGATCCCGGTGCAATACGCGCGCCAGATGCGCGGCAGCCGGCTCGCCGGCGCGGTCTCAAGCTTCCTCCCGCTCAAGCTGAACCTCGGCGGCGTGATCCCGATCATCTTCGCCATCTCGATGATCCTGTTCCCGACCACGCTCGCCCAGTTCTTCGTGAACGCCACCACCCCGGCCGTGCGCGAGGCCGCCCAGTGGATCATACGCATGTTCGAGAACCAGACGGTGTACGCGACGACGTTCGCGGTCCTCGTGTTCGCCTTCACCTTCTTCTACGCGAGCGTGATCTTCCATCCGGACCGCGTGGCGGAGAACCTCCAGAAGCAAGGCGGGTTCATCCCGGGCATCCGTCCGGGGGTTCCGACCGCCCAGTATCTCGGGTGGATCACCAACCGCCTGCTGCTCGCCGGCGCCACGTTCCTTGCCATCGTCGCCGTATTGCCGAACGTCGTCCAGGCGACCAGCGGGAACGCGAGCCTGATCATCGGCGGCACCTCGGTGCTCATCGTGGTCTCGGTCGTGATCGACACGGTGAAGCAGATCGAGGCGCAGCTGACGATGAGGGAGTACGAGCTGTAATCGTTACGAACCAACGAACTATTACGAAACTACGAACTGATCGTAGTTTCGTTGTTTAGTAGCTGTTCCTTGGTTCGTAACGCTGCTATCATCGGTTTCGTATGAATGCCCCCCTCAAAATCCTCCTGCTCGGCCCGCAAGGAAGCGGCAAAGGGACCCAAGCCAAGCTCGTCGCCCGCGAGCTCGGGATCCCGGCGTTCAGCATGGGGCAGCTGTTGCGCGACGAGATCGCCACCGGCTCGGCGCTCGGCAAGGAAATCGACGCCATCATCGCCCCCGGCAACCTGGTGAGCGACCAGACCGCGGCGCGCGTACTGCGCAAGCGTCTCGGCCAGTCGGATGTCAAGAACGGGTATCTTCTCGACGGCTATCCGCGAAGCAAGGAGCAGGCCAAGGCGTTCACCTTCGACAAGCCCACGCACGTGGTCGTCATCGAGGTCCCGAAAGAGGAATCGTTGCGCCGCCTGTCCGGTCGGTTGACCTGTTTCACATGCGGCACCGTGTACAGCATGAAGGACGGCCGCAAGCCGGGCGACGCCTGCGAATGCGGCGGTCGCATGGATGTGCGCAAGGACGACACGCCAGAGGCCATCGAGAAGCGCCTCAGGATCTACGAAGAAGAGACCGAACCGCTCATCGCGGTGTATGGCGGCCAAGGGCTGGTGCGCCGCATCGACGGGGTCGGCGAGGTCGAGGAGATCCACAATCGCATCGTGAAGGCAATCGATCGGTAGCTATGTCCATGACCAAGACCCCGGAAGAGATCGAGAAACTGCGCCGGGGCGGGGCGCTGCTTTCGCGCGCATTGAAGGCGGCGGTGGATGCCGTGAAGCCGGGGGCCGTTGTGAAAGACATCGACGCGGTCGCGGAGAAGGTGATCCGTGACGGGGGAGGGACGCCGTCGTTCCTTGGCTATCAGAATGACAAGGACGACCCGCCATTCCCGAGTACGGTGTGCGTATCCATCAATGCGGAAGTGGTGCACGGCCTGGGGAACCGCGACCTCACGCTCAAGGAAGGCGACGTGGTGGGGCTCGACATCGGGTGCTGGTTTGAGGGGCTGTGCACGGACATGGCCGTCACGGTTCCGGTCGGGAAGGTGGACGCGGCGGCGGCGAAGCTGATTCGCGTGACGCGTCAGGCGCTCATGGACGCGGTCGCGGCCGTGAAGGTCGGCGGGGAGATCGAAGACGTCGCCCGCGCGGTGGAGAGGTCCGTGGGCCCGCACGGGTATGGGATCGTGCGCGCGCTCACGGGCCACGGCGTGGGCCACAAGGTGCACGAGGCGCCGCACGTGCCGAATTTCACGAGCCCGCACCACCCCAAGGTGAAGATCAAGGAGGGGATGGTGCTTGCGCTCGAGCCGATGCTTGGCGAAGGCGACTACCGCGTGAAGACCGCCGACGACGGTTGGGCCGTGGTGATGGCGGATGGCAAGCGCGGATCGCACTTTGAGGTGACGATCGTCGTCACAAAGGATGGGCCGGAAATCATCACGCCGTTGCCCGTATGAGGATCCTCGGCATCGATTACGGCGACAAGAAGATCGGGCTCGCGTTCGGGGACAGCACCGTAGGTGTCGCTGTGCCGCTCGACGTGGTGCCGAACCGTGGGGAGGAGACGATCCGCGTCTTCGCGAAGCGGGTCAGTGCGGAGGATATCGACATGATCGTCGTCGGGGTCCCACTTTCGACCGGCGGGCATCACAGCTCGGCGCAGCTCGACAAGACGCGCGCGTTCATCAAAGCCCTTGAGGGAGCTATCTCGATTCCCGTTGTCGAAGAAGACGAAAGTTATACGACGGCCGAAAGCATCCGTCTCCAGCGCGAAGAGGGGTCGGACGCGGAAGAGGATGCGCTCGCGGCGATGCTCATCGTGCAGCAGTATTTGGGCCGGCGGATCGAACGCACCTAGGCTATGAACCGATCAACGCGCATCCTGAGATGGGTCCTCATCCTTCCCGTCGCCTTCCTTTCTGCCGGATGCTTGTTCGTCATTTGCATCGTCCCTTTGGCATTCTTGCTCGCGCGGCTTATCCCGGAGTTCGGCGTCTCATGGACGAGCGGCTTTATGAGATACCTTCTCGTCCGAGAGGGGATCCTCGCGCTCGTCTGGGGCTTGGCAGCCTTCTGTTTCGTCTTTTTCGGCACCGCGACGGCACCCGGCCATAAGATGCGGACAGCCGTCTCGCTCGCCGCGTTCATCACGCTATATTCCGTATCTCTGCTCGCGTCAGCGGACGACAGGCTCCACCAAGCCGTCCAGGCGCTGCCGTCTATGGCCGGAGCCTGGGTGGCGGTCTTGGTCGTGAGGAAAAAGATGCCCGCGAAGACGTCCCCCTGATGGCCACCCTCTTTCGGACAACCGGCGTCGTGCTTTCGCGGCGGGACCACCGGGAAGCCGATCGGTGGTATTCGGCGTTCACGGACGGGTACGGGAAGGTGGAGTTTTTGGCGCGCGGCGGGCACAAGCCGCTTGCGAAGTTGACGCCGCACCTTGAGATGCCAGCCGAGATCGACCTGTTACTGGTCGACGGGCGGCAATATTTCACCGTGGCCGCGTCGGATCGCGTGCGTGCGTTCTCGAATCTGTACACCGACCCCGGCAAGCTCACGCTCGTTTCCGGCGCATTGCACCTGGTGGACATCGGCACCAAGCCGCACGAGGCCGATCCGGTGCTCTACGACGAACTCAAGCGATTCCTTTCGGCCGTGGACGAGGCGCCGGCGCTCTCCGCCGAACGCGCCGGGTTCCTGCTCGCCGCGTTCGCGCTCAAGCTTCTCGCCATCATCGGCTACCGTCCCGAGCTCGCCAACTGCCTCGCGTGCAAGGACGCGCTGCGCCCCGGCTCCTACCGCTGGTACGCCCCCAAAGGCGGCGTGGTGTGCGACGGGTGCGCCACGCGCGACGCCTCGCAATGGTTCGCCGCCCGGCCCATGAAGGACGAGACGCTCAAGCTCATCCGCTTCGCGCTTGCCGAACGGTTCGAGCACCAGCTGCGCCCGCACCTCCCCGCCGACACGCTTGAGGCGTTCCACGAGGCCGTGGAAAGCCTCATCATCTCCCATTTCCCGACGATTCCAGCGAACTCCCTCCGCGCCGCGTGCATTGTCTAAGGGTTGACAAAAGTCTCCTTTTCATCTACTCTTAGCAGTCGTTCTTTTAATAAAGAGTCGTGCTTGAACGCGGTAATTTGGGGCTGAATCTCGGCCATAAATGGCCGCGTTCAAACAATGGTTCGCATGGGTGTTCAGATGGTTGGACGACTCATACTCGCCACGCGGCAACAAGAAAGGGGCTCGCCACATGGCTCGCCTTCCGAAAGAATTGACCCTCGGAGAATGGATGGCGTTCGAGCGCGTGATCGTTGCGTCGAACATGACGGCCGAGGAGGTCAAAAACATCGTTGAGGACCCGTCGTTGTTCGGCCAAATGTTGGAGTCCTATCGGTCGTTTAGGGACTCCAACCCCTTCGCCTTGCCGGTGGAGGAGCTCATCAATCGGTTCCGGATCGCCAACGAGGAAGAGGGCTGGGGATACGGCGAAGAAACGTTCGACGCGCTCGCGAAGAGCGCACCGGAGCTCCCAAAGGGCCGCCAAACGTTCCTCACCCTACGCATCCGCAAAGGGGAAGGGGAGAAGGGAGTCGAGCAGACCTTCGAGATGCATGCGAACCGCATCGAGCGCGTGCGCGGATTTCTTACGCGACGCTTGGACTGTCTGAAATCCGGCAAGAACCGCCTGATGGGTCATGACACCGACAACCACAAACCCACAGTGGAGTGGGCTGTGGTGGATTATGCCAAGTATTCCACCATGTGGTACACCTTTACCGATGAGAGTCTCACCATCGTTTGGCTCTACCATGAGCACATCGGCCACAACGCCGACCACCCCGCGCTCCAGCTTGGTGGCTACAAACTCGATGCCGAGCCGGGGGAATTTGAGAAGTATGGTCACTTCCCCTGATCTGAACCGACTCTTCACGGTGAACCTGTGATTTGAACTGCTCAAAGCTCGGATCTCTATGGGCCCCAACCCTAGACTCCGAGTTTTTTCATTGCCTTTTCCGAGTCTTTTCGCTACAATTTGCGCTGACTTTGGATGCTATGACCTCGACGACCGTCTCCGAAATCGGCGCTCACGTTGGCCAAGAAATCGAGCTTAAAGGCTGGGCGTACAACTTCCGCTCCAGCGGGAAGATTTTCTTTTTGCAGTTCCGCGACGGGACCGGGCGCGTGCAGGTCGTCTATTCCAAGGCGGCGCTTTCGCAAGAGCAGTGGGCGATCCTTGAGAGCATCCGCCTGGAGTCGTCGGTCATCGTCACGGGGACGGTGAAGCCGGATCGTGCCGGGACCGGGTTTGAACTTGACGGGACCTCCTTCAAGGCAATCCAAATCGCGCCGGACGATTATCCGATCGGCAAGAAGGACCACGGGCCGGATTTCCTCCACGACCAGCGCCACCTGTGGCTGCGCAGCGAGAAGCAGTGGGCGATCCAGCGCGTGCGCAACACGATCATCAATTCTACTTTCGCTTATCTCAACGAGCAGGGATTCATCAAGATCGATTCGCCGATCCTCACACCGAACGCGTGCGAAGGGACGACCGAGCTTTTCGAAATGGATTACTTCGAGCTCGGCAAGGCGTACTTGTCGCAGTCAGGGCAGCTGTATCTTGAAGCTGCCGTGATGAGCGTCGGGCGCTGCTTCGACTTCGGGCCGGTGTTCCGCGCCGAGAAATCGAAGACGCGCCGGCACCTCACCGAGTTTTGGATGATGGACGCCGAGGCCGCATTCGTGGAGCACGAGGGGAACCTCGCCATCCAGGAAGGGCTCATATGCCGCATCGTTGCGGACGTGCTCGCGAAGAATGCGCACGAGCTCAAGATCTTGGAGCGTGACGTCGAGCCGCTCAAGAAGGTGCAGGCCCCGTTCGTGCGCATGACGCATGCCGAGGCGGTGAAGAAGCTGCGCGAGCTGGGCAGCGACATCGGCGACATGGACGATTTGGGCGCCGACGACGAGACGATCCTCACCAAGCAGTACGACCGCCCCATCTTCGTGGAAAAGTACCCGGCCGTCGTGAAGGCGTTCTACATGAAGCGGGACCCGGCCGATCCCACGCGCGTGCTCAACGCCGACCTGCTCGCGCCCGAAGGCTACGGCGAGATCATCGGCGGGAGCCAGCGCGAGGACGACCACGACGCTTTGCTCGCCCGCATCAGGGAGCACGCGCTGCCCGTCGACCAATTCCAGTGGTATCTCGACCTGCGCAAGTACGGCTCGGTCCCGCACAGCGGCTTCGGCTACGGCCTCGAGCGCATCGTGGGCTGGATCTGCGGAGTGCAGCACATCCGCGAGACCATCCCGTTCCCGAGGCTCATTAACCGACTCACCCCGTAATATGGAACGAACCTGGATTCACGACGCGGCGGACATGGCCGGGCAGACGGCGACCTTCAAGGGGTGGGCGAAGTCGGTGCGCGTGATGGGCGACAAGCTGGTGTTCATTGACCTGCGCGACGGCAGCGGCATCCTTCAGGTCGTCTGCTACAAGCCCGACCTGTCGCCTGAAGTGGCCGCGGCGGTGGACTCGA
Source organism: Patescibacteria group bacterium (assembly GCA_004297215.1). Lineage (NCBI taxonomy): Bacteria > Patescibacteria group bacterium. Next base: position 58,300 of record SCUM01000002.1, on the reverse strand, counting down.
TCAAAACCGAGTACGTGCTCGAGATCGAGGGCGAGGTGAAGGCGCGCGGCGCGAAGCAGGCGAAGGAAGGGGAGCGCAACGGCGCCGTGGAGCTTTCGGCCAAGCGCGTGGCGATCCTCAACGCCTGCGAGACGCCGCCGTTCGAGATCGATAAGGACACGAGCGGGATCAACGAGGAGCTGCGCCTCAAGTATCGCTACCTCGACCTGCGTTCGGACCGGATGCACAGGAACATGTGGAAGCGTAGCGCCATCACGCGGTTCATCCGCGAACACCTGTATGGCGAGCACTTCACCGAGGTGGAAACCCCGATTCTCACCAAGGGGACGCCCGAGGGCGCGCGCGAGTTCCTGGTGCCCAGCCGCGTGCATCCGGGCAAGTTCTACGTGCTCCCGCAGTCGCCCCAGCAGCACAAACAGCTCCTGATGGTGGCCGGGAAGGAGCGTTACTTCCAGATCGCCCGGTGCTTCCGCGACGAGGACCAGCGCGGCGACCGCCAGCCGGAGTTCACGCAGGTGGATCTCGAGATGAGCTTCGTGGAGCGCGAGGACGTGATGGGGCTCATCGAGGGGATGCTCGTGAAGCTCGTGAAGGAGCAGTCGCCGGAGAAACGCATCCAGCAAGTACCGTTCCCGCGCATGAGCTACAAGGAGTCGATGGAGAAATATGGGAATGATCGGCCGGACATCCGCGAGGACAAGAATGACCCGAACCTGCTCGCGTTCTGCTGGGTGATCGACTTCCCGTTCTTTGAGAAGACGGAGGATGGCGGCCCTTCGACAGGCTCAGGACAGGGATGGACGTTCACGCACAACCCGTTCTCGCGCGCCGTGCCGGAGCACCGCGAGGCGCTCATGGGGAAGAAGGACATCGGCAGCATCCTCACCAGCCAGTATGACGTCGTGCTCAACGGGTTTGAGATCGGGGGCGGGAGCATAAGGAACCACGAGCCGGAGGCGCTGCAGCGCGTGTTCGAGATCATGGGGTTCGCGCTCGATGACATCAAGGCGCAGTTCGGGCACATGCTCGAGGCGTTCCCCTTCGGCGCGCCTCCGCACGGCGGCATCGCGCTGGGCCTCGACCGCCTGATCGCCCTCCTGTGCAATGAGCCCAACATTCGCGAGGTCATCGCCTTCCCGAAGACCGGCGACGCCCGGGATCCGATGATGGGAGCGCCGAGCGACATGCCCGAGAAGGCGCTGCGGGAGGTGCATATTCGGAAGGCGTGAAGGCCTCAGGCAGGAAGGCCGCAGGAAAACTGGTATAATCCCTGAGGCCTTATCGCCTTCACGCCCTCATGCCTTTCGCCGTCTCCCTTGAGAAATTTTCCGGGCCGCTCCAGCTCCTGCTTGAGATCATCGAGCGGGAGGAATTGCCCATCACCGAGGTGTCGCTCGCGAAGGTGGCGGACGACTATTTGCGTTACGTGAACGCGACCGACGTGCCGGCCGAGGAGCTCGCCGATTTCCTGATGGTCGCCACCAAGCTGCTGCTCCTCAAGAGCAAGGCGATCCTGCCGCAGCTCGCGGTGGAGGAAGAAGTGGACGGCAATGCGCTCGCGCTGCAGCTCAAGATGTACAAGGAGTTCGCGGACGCGAGCAAGGGGATCGAGGCGCTGTGGAACGCCCCGGCGAACATGTTCGCGCGCGAGCGTGCCAAGGCCGTCGCCGTCGCCTCGTTCTCGCCGCCGGAAGGGATTTCCCCCCAGACGCTCGCCGACGCCTTCCACGTCATGCTCAAGCGCCTCGAGCCGTTCTTTGCCTTGCGCCAGACGGCCATGGAACGCGTCGTGTCCGTCCAAGAGCGCATCCGCGACATCCACCGCGCCATCCTCGAACGCGCGCGGCTTACGTTCCGCGAGGTGTCCGCCGGCGCCGCGAGCAAGGTGGACGTGGTGGTGAGCTTCCTCGCGCTGCTCGAGCTCGTGAAGCAGCGCGTGGTGCGCGTGGCCCAGAGCGATTCTTTCGCGGACATCACGATCGCGAGAGCTGATTAGACCGGAAGGCCTCAGGCGACAAGGCCCCAGGAATCCCCTGATGCCTTCACGCCTACAGCCTTCACGCCTCCTCCTATGATCACCACGACCCTCGAAGCCATCCTCTTCGCCTCGGCGAAGCCCCTCACCGTCACGACGCTCAAGAAGGCGCTTGGCGTGTCCGACGAGGTGCTGCGCGAGGCGCTCGACGACGTGAAGGCGCGTTTCAACGCGGAAACGAGCGGCATTCACCTGGTGGAAGCTGACGGCGCCGTGCAGTTCGCCACCAACCCCTCATGCGCCGAGGCGCTCGCGGCGATGCTCAAGCAGGAGGCGAGCGGGGAATTGACGCGCCCGAGCCTGGAGACCCTCACGATCATCGCGTACCGCGGGCCGATCACCAAGCCCGAGATCGAGCAGATCCGCGGGATCAACTGCTCCCTCATCCTGCGCAACCTTGCCTTGCGCGGACTCATCGAGGAGGCCGATGACGTTGCGCGCCTCCAGCCCGTGTACACCGTCTCGCTCAAGTTCCTCCGCCACCTCGGCGTGCACGCCGCGTCGGAGTTGCCGCAATACGGCGACCTCCACGGCAACGAGCGCATCGGCAAGATGCTCGAGGAGCTCAACGCCATGCCGGCCGAATAGCCTTGACCCCATGATCATCCGGCTCGCCGCCCAACTCATCCTTGCCACGACGCTGTTCCAGATGTTCCCGATCGACGCGGGGGTTGTTGAACGCGCGGCCACGCTCCCCGTGTCCGCCCCGCGCGAGGGCGCCGGGGTCCGCGACGCGCTCTCCCTCATGGCCCGGCCGATCCTTCCGGAGGCGGGCGACCGCAAGCCTGTGAAAGTGGAGGCGGAGAGCCTCGGGGTGGTGACCACGGCCGTGAGCGCCATGGTGGTGGACCGCGCGACCGGCGAGGTGCTGTTCGAGAAGAATGCCGAGGAGCCGCGTTCCATCGGATCCATCACCAAGCTCATGACCGCGTACGTGTTCCTGGAAGGTCGGCCTGACCTGTCCGCCCCGGCGGAGATCCAGTCCTCCGACGTCCGCGCGGGAGGCGTGCAGCACCTCTCGGGCGGCGACCAAGTGACGGTTCGCGACCTCCTTCGCGCGAGCTTGGTGGGGTCGGACAACACGGCTACCGCCGCGCTCGTCCGCCTCTCCGGCCTCCCGGGCGGGGATTTCGTGGCCCGCATGAACGAGACGGCCGCCGAGATGGGGATGCGCAAGACCACGTTCGTGGACGAGACCGGGCTTTCCTCCGACAACCGGTCCATCGCCCCGGACCTCGTGCGCATGATCGACCGCACCATGCAGGTGGAGGAGATCCGCGCGGCCACCGAGCTCTCCGCCGTGGACATCCGCGGCGCGTCGGGACGCACCTACCGCGTGGAGAGCACGAACGACCTGCTGGGCACCTTCATGAACAGGCCGCCCTACCGCATCGTGGGCGGGAAGACCGGATTCCTGCCGGAGGCCGGATACTGTTTCGGCTCCATCGTCTCCGAAGGGGGCGGCCACGAGGTCATCGTGGTCGTGCTCGGCTCCGACAGCAAGGACGGCCGGTTCCAGGACGCGAAAGCGCTCGCCGCGTGGGCCTTTAAGGTGTACAAATGGCCTGACGAACAGAAGTCATGACCTGCCTCCCATGATCCCCGCCTGGATCCAAGTGATGTGTATTGCCATGCTGCCCGTCATCGAGACGCGCGGCGCGTTGCCATTGGGAATCCTCGCGTACAAGCTCCCCACGTTCGTGGCGTTCGCGGCATCCGTGATCGGCAACCTGGTCCCCGTGCCGTTCATCTACCTCACGCTTCCGATCGCGTTGCGGTCCCTCGAGCGCGTGAGTCCGCGGTTCCATGCGTTCATGCAGACGTATTTCCATGCGGTGAAGGAAAAACATCGGAAGTCCTTCGAGACGGCGAGCGCCGTGGCGATCTTCGTGTTCGTCGTCGCGCCGTTCCCCGGCACCGGCATGTGGACTGCGACCCTCCTCTCGGTGCTGTTCGGGATCCCGTTCGCAGTGGCGTTCCCGGCGATCGCCCTGGGCGTGCTCGTGTCCGCCCTCGCGATCCTCGCCGTCACCACCGGCGGTATCGCCCTCTTCTGATGACCATCGCCATCGACGCTAGGGACATTTGCGCCTTAGACGGCAGCCGCGGCGCCGGGATCGGCCATTACACCTGGTCGATCGTCCGAGCGCTCTGCGCGCTTACCTCGCATCCGCTCGTCGTCGCCGTCCCGGCGGCGTTTTCGCGACGGGAGGAGGAGGAGTTGAAGGCGGTGAGGCCTCAGGCGGACAAGGCCACAGGCCTCAGGGTCGTGAGGATGGGGAGGAGGAGACTGCCGTTTGTCGGGAGGCATCTCGTCACGCCGATCCGGCTCATGATGGAACGGCCGGACCTGCTGTTTTGTCCGAGCGGGGAAGCGCCGCTGGGCTGGCGCGGGCCGTCGGTCGTCACGGTCCACGACCTGTCCGTGTACGACCATCCCGACTGGTTTCCGGAGGGCGACCGGGATAACTGGTCGCGTCGACTCATCTTCCCGCGCAGCGTGCGCCGGGCCGCGGCCGTCATCGCGGTTTCCCGGGCGACACGGGCCTCGCTTGCGGCGCGGTTCCCCGAATCGTCGGGGAAGACCGTCGTCATCCATGAGGGCGTATCGCTTCCGGACGCCTTCGCGCGCGCGTCGCAGCCCGACGACCTGGTGCTCTCCATCGGCACGGTGGAGCCGCGCAAGAACTACGCGACCGCGATCCGCGCGTTCGACGCGTACCTTCGCCGCTGTCCGGACCGCGCCGCCGGATCGCGCTACGTGATCGCCGGAGCGATCGGCTGGAAAGCGGAGGATACGCTCGCGGCCGCGGACGCGGTGAACGAGGCGTGGCGCGCGCATGCGCCGGACGGCCTGGTTCGCGTGCTCGGCGCCGTCACGGAGCAGGAGAAGTGGAGCCTGCTCGCGCGCGCCGGAGCACTGCTCATCCCGTCCTGGCACGAAGGGTTCGGGCTCCCCGCGCTCGAGGCCATGGCCGCCGGGGTGCCGGTGATCGCGAGCACCGGCGGGGCGCTCCCGGAAGTGGTGGGCGATGCCGGCATCCTGGTGGCTCCCGACGACGCGGAAGCGATGTCGCTCGCGCTCGCCCAGTGCCTGCTCTTGCCTGACGGGACGAAAGAGCTGGTCGAAGAGGGAAAACGAAGAGCTGCCGCGTTCACGTGGGAACGGGCGGCGAGGGAGACGTTGAAAGTTCTAGAAGAGGTTGTAAGGGTTTGAAAGGTTGTAAGAGTGTTGGAATCGAAAAACAGCCGGCATATGACCGGCTGTCCATCACTCTTCAAACCCTTACAACCCTTCAAACCTTTACCACCTTCACAACTTCGTCTGCAAATACGCGATGAGCACCACCTGGGCGAGGAGGGCGTAGTACAGCGGGACGTCGCCGCGGCGTTTCACGAAGAAGTCGTGGAAGAAGAAGTGCACCACGTTGAACCACTTCAAGAACGGAGTCTTGGTAATCTCATAGACGCCCACGAGCAGGTCCGGCAGCACGCCGCCGATGATCCCCCAGGTGAACGTGCGCGTGTGGTCGATGTCACGCGTGTTGGCAATCACGAGCACGAACAGGATGGCCACGATCGCGTCCACTGTCACGTAGGCGACCGCGCGATTCTGCCTGGTCTTGTGCACGCGGAAGTTGTCGCTGATGCCGGTGTCGCCGTGGGGGATCATGTCGATGAGCAGGTGCGACACGAACCCGCCGACGAAGGCGAGGGCGGGGTTCCCGGTGGCGCCTCCGATGACGGCGCCCAGGGTGGCGTGGGTGGTGAGGGTCATAGCTTGAACGGGGCTAAGGTACCACGAATCCCCGGGCATGGGAAGGGATGGACGATGAGAGAAAAACGTGTTACATTCGCCCCGCGCTGGAGTGGCGGAATGGTATACGCGGCGGACTCAAAATCCGCTGTCCGCAAGGGCATGAGGGTTCGACTCCCTCCTCCAGCACCAGCCTTCGCTCCTTGAGAGGAGCTTCGGCTGGCGGTGCCAGCGAGACTTGCCAAAGATGTGGCAATCGACTATCCTTTCCGAGCCATGATGGCTGGGTAGCTCAGCCCCGACGCCCAAAGGGATTCTGGGGGGTCGGGGGTCCGACCGCATCAGCGCGTCGGACTTGGTTACGAGGTTATGGCTGGGTAGCTCAGTTGGTTAGAGCGCGGGACTCATAAGCCTGAGGTCGCCGGTTCGATCCCGGCCCCAGCTACCAGGATTCTCAACGCAGAATGATCGCGGGGTAGAGCAGCCAGGCAGCTCGCCAGGCTCATAACCTGGAGGTCGCGGGTTCAAATCCCGCCCCCGCAACCAAAAAATCCTCTCTTCGGAGAGGATTTTTTGTCCTGAGCTTGTCGAAGGACCCCGCTCTCCGGACGGGTGTTTTTGTTATAAAAAATCCGACGGTCAGACCGTCGGATCAAGGAAGCCATACGCCGCGCGCTTTCAGCCGGTCGAGATAGAACTTCCGGTTGTTCGGCGGTTCGATGCCGAAGTGGCGACGGAAGAATTTGAACGCGCCGTGCGAACCGAGCCGTCTGCGGACCAACTCGACCGCGTCGCCGGCCGCCTTGCAGCCGTGGCAGTAGAAGAATCCGGCGCGCGTCACGAACCGGAGCGACGGGCTCTTCTCTGCGTGGAAGAGGCAGCATCGAACCAGGTTCCCGTGCGCGGTCTTCCGGAAGGTATAGCCGAGGCGCTTCAGCACGGCCTCGAATGACACGGTCGCACGCACGCGCGTCCGATACTCTTCGAGTACGAGTTCGTAGTCCGGATCAGGGTTCAGGCCGATCCGTTTGCGATGACGGATCCGAGCCATGTTCCCTCCCATGAAAAGAGCCCCTACGGCGGATCCCGCCCAATCCTCGGATCTGCAGCATCCTCGGATCGCAGCCTTCCTCCTCTTTAAGCGTACAGCCAGGTTTCACGTCTCTCTTCCGGGCGGTGGACAACCGCAGGGGCATTGCCTGGTATTGAAACGTGTCCTTTTCTCGGTCCATGACCTTGATGGCTGACCGGAAGACCTTAGGGCAGCGAGAATCGGGTGTCAACCCGCCATTTTTCACCCTTCCGCTTTCCTCCCCCCTCCTCTATACTACCCGCGATATGGGGCATGTCGTGGCGATCGCGAACCAGAAGGGCGGGGTGGGGAAGACCACCACGTCCGTGAACCTGGCGGCGTACCTTGCCGACGCCGGCAAGTTCGTGCTGCTCGTGGACCTCGACCCGCAAGCGAACGCCTCCTCGGGGCTCGGTATCGATCACCGGACGATTCCTCACGGCGTGTACGAGGCGCTCGTGGGCGCCGTGCCGGCCCGCAACGCCGTGCTGCCGACCACGCACGAGGGGCTCAAGGTGCTTCCTGCCACCCAGGCGCTCGCCGGGGCGGCCGTGGAGCTCGTCACGGTGGCCGACCGCGAGCATTTCTTGCGCAAGGCGCTGCTTGAAGTGAAGAACGACTACGACTACGTCATCATCGACCTGCCGCCGAGCCTCGGCATCATCACGCTCAACGGGTTCGTGGCCGCCGATTCGGTGCTCATCCCGGTGCAGGCGGAATACTTCGCGCTCGAAGGGGTAGGACAGCTCCTCAACACCATCAACCTCATCAAGGAGAACGTGAAGCCGGAGCTTGACGTGATGGGCGCGGTGATCACCATGTACGACTCGCGCACGCGGCTGTCCAAGGAGGTGCTCGAGGAGCTCTACCGCTATTTTCCGAACAAGATCTTCCGATCCGTCATCCCGAGGAGCGTGAGGCTCGCGGAGGCGCCGAGCTTCGGGAAGACCATCCAGCAGTACGATCCGGGTTCCAAGGCGGCCAAGGCGTATGAGCGTCTCGCGAGGGAATTCATCATGAGAGAGGAAGGGGTGATATAATGGATCGACTATGGCGCTCGGAAGGGGGTTGGGTTCGCTTATTCCCGGAAAGCAGACGATCACCGAACAGGTGATCCCTTCGGCGCGCCGCGAGGTGACGGAGATCCCGGTCGCCCAGGTCCGCCCAAACCCGCGCCAGCCGCGCGCGCATTTCGCGCCGGAGGAGCTCGCGGACCTCGTCGCGTCCATCAAGGAGCACGGGGTGCTCCAGCCGGTGATCGTCACGCGCGTGCAGGGCGGGTACGAGCTCGTGGCCGGCGAGCGGCGCCTGCGCGCGAGCATGGCGGCCGGGCTGGGCACGGTGCCGGCCATCGTGCGCGACGCCACCGAGCAGCAGAAGCTCGAATGGGCGCTCATCGAGAACGTGCAGCGCGCGGACCTGAACGCCGTCGAGGAGGCGCTTGCGTACAAGGCGCTCATCGAGGAGTTCAATTTTACCCAGGAAGACACGGCCAAGCGCGTGGGCAAGAGCCGCAGCGCGGTGGCGAACGTCCTGCGCCTGCTCGACCTTCCCGAGGAGATGCTCATCGCCATCCGCGGCGGGAGGCTCTCCAAGAGCCATGCGCGCACGCTCCTTGCCGAGCCGGACGAGGCCAAGCGCCGCGCCTTGTACCAGGCGATGCTCTCAGGCGGCGTCTCGGTGCGCGAGGCCGAAGCGCGCGTGAGCCACGCGAGCGCGGGAAAGAGGCCGTCGAGCGCCGGGAAGAAAGACCCGAACATCGCCGCGCACGAGAAGCGCCTGCGGGAGATTCTCGGGACGAAAGTCTCCATCCAGGAAAAGGGAGGAAAGGGGAAGATCACGATCGAGTTCTATTCGAAAGAGGAGTTGATCGACCTCTTGGACAAGCTGTCGGAATAGGAAAAACGGGCCGACGGCCCGTTTTTGTCATCGTGCCTCTTCACCTTTCTTCTCGCGACCGTGGAGCATGCCCGCGAGCCAGCCTTTCACGTTGTGCTTGGTGGCGTCCTTGATCTTCTCGCGCGCGTGGCGGGTCTTGGCGTATTTCAGCCAGTCCGGATTCGGGCCCTTGCGGTTGCGGTCGGTCACCACCTCGATGATGTCTCCGGAGTACAGGACCGTATCCAGGTTCGCGAGGCGCTCGTTCACCTTCACGCTCGTCATCTTGTTCCCGATCTCGCTGTGGATGGCGAAGGCGAAATCCACGGCCGTGGCGCCGTCGGGCAGGTCGATCACGTCCCCCTTGGGAGTGAACACGAAGATGCGGTCCTTGAACACGTCGATCTTCATCGCCTCGAGGCGCTCCAGGAACCCTTCCTTGCCGGCGATCTCCTTTTGGATGGCCGCGAGCTCTTCCATCCAGCGCAGGTTCTCCGTGGGGCGCATGCCGGCCTCCTTGTACCGCCAGTGCGCCGCGATGCCGAACTCGGCCATCTCATGCATCTCTTGGGTGCGGATCTGGAACTCCACGATCTCGCCTTCGTCGCCGAACACGGTGGTGTGCAGCGACTGGTAGTTGTTGGGCTTGGGCTGGGCGATGTAATCCTTCACGCGGCCGGGGAGCGGCTTCCAGGCCTGGTGCAGTACGCCCAGCGCCGCGTAGCATTTCTCCACGTCTCCCACCATGATGCGCACCGCGATCACGTCGTACACCTTGGACAGGTCGTTGCCGTACTTGGTGAGCTTGCGGAATAGGGAATAGATGCGCTTCACGCGCCCGTGCACCTGCGCCTCGGAAAGCCCGGCTCCCGCAAGCACCGCATGGGTGCGCGCGATCATGCGGTCCACGTAGGCGCCCTTCTCGCGGACGCGGGTCTCCATGATACGGCGCACGCGCTCGTAGTCCTTGGGCTGGAGGTAGGCGAAGGCGAGGTCCTCCAGGTCGCCTTTCATCTCGCCCATGCCCAGGCGTCCCGCGATGGGGGCGTAGATGTCCATCACCTCGCGCGAGGTGCGCAGCTGCTTATGCTCGGGCTGCGCGTAGAGCGTCTGCAGGTTGTGGAGGCGGTCGGCGAACTTGATGAACACCACGCGCACGTCGGAGGCCATGGCGAGGAACATCTTGCGCATGTTCTCCACGTAGCGCTCCACCCCTTGGTACTTGATCTTCTTCAGCTTGGTGACGCTGTCCACCAGCGCGGCCACGTCGGGCCCGAACTTCTCGCGCACCTCGTCGAGCTCGATCCCGGTGTCCTCGATGACGTCGTGGAGGAGCCCGGCCGTGACCACGTTCACGTGCATCCCCATTTCCACCAGCTTGTAGGCGACCGCGAGCGGATGCGTGATGAACGGATGCCCGGTCTCGCGTTTCTCCCCCTTGTGCGCCTCCGCCGCCAGCTCATACGCGCGGCGCAGCAAATCCAAATCCGGCGCGCGGTACGTTCGCCTGACCAAGGCGGCCAATTCCTCGAAGGTATGCACGATTTCCGGCATAGGCGTTCAGGGCGTGCATGAGATACGGTATGCCCGCGCGAATGGTCTGTAAAGCCGTGCTATCATGAGGCAAACATATCCACACCCCTATGTCCATCGATTCGGCACCAAGGCCAGACCTGCGCGACGCGCCTGATAGGCGGCGCGACGCCCCGGCGCCCTCTCTCGACGCGGCGGCACACGCGAAGAACATCCGAGAGGCTCTTAAGGACTACGAAGAAGACAAGAAGCCTTCATTGATCATGGGCGCCGAAGACAAGGCGTACCGTCTTGCGGAGTCCGTCGAAAAAAAGGCGGCGGACGCCTTCTACGCGACCCCGGTCGCCGCGCTCGGGGCCGTCGAAAAGGGGATGGGCGGCCTCGACAAGTCGCTTCACTCGCTTGAGAAGTGGGGCGAGAAGCACATGAAGGCGATCGGCGAAGTGCCGTTCATCGGCGGCTTCCTCTTGTGGGGCGCGGAAAAGATCGGCCTGATCGGGGACGGAGGAACCGGGCATGAGAAGAAAGAGGACCATGGCCACGCCAAGACAGGCGACCATGGAAAGAAAGGAGGCGGAGGACATCATTAGAAAAACTTGAAATATGAAAACTTGAAGTACCAATGAACACGTGAAAGGACGAAACAAAAGGCGAAACGTTTTAAAATGTTTCGCCTTTCTTCTTTTCACGTGTCCTTTCAAGATTTCAAGTTTTCATGTTTCAAGTTTTGTCTTCCTGCTCCATGTCCGTTTGGGAGCCGCGCGTTTCTTCGCGAGCAGGGCGATCGCTTCTTCGAGCGTGACCGTCTTCGGGTCGGTTCCTTTCTTGACGGTGGCGTTCGTCTTGCCGTCCGTGACGTAGGGGCCGTAGCGCCCGTCCTTCACCTGGATCGTCCCCTTCGTTTCGGGATCCTCGCCCAGGGTGGCAAGCGGCTCCATCATCTTGCGCTTGCGCTCGACCCCTTCGGCGATGATGCGCTTGGCGTCCGTAAGCGACACGGTGCGCGGGTCGAAGGCGGGCGGGAGGCTCACGTACGCCTTGCCGAACTTGAGGTACGGGCCGAACCGGCCGACGTTGGCCTCGATTGCCATCCCGTCATCCATGGACCCGACCTCGCGCGGGAGTTCGAGCACCTTGAGCGCCGTCTCGAGGGTCACCGTGTCCATGTTCACGTCGCGGGGCAGGGAGCCGCTACGAGGCTTGTTCACCTTCGCCTTGCGGTCCTCCTCCTTCCATTCTCCAAGCTGCACGAACGCGCCGAACCTGCCGCTCTTCACGAACACCTCGAGGCCGCTTGCGGGATCGATCCCGAGGGAGCGTTCCTTGAGCACCTCCTCGCGCTTGAGGCTGCCGGTCTTCTCGGTGATGCGCTCATGGAACGGCTCGTAGAATTCCTTGAGGGCCGGCGCCCACTTCTCGGTTCCTTCGGCCACGTCGTCGAGGGTCTTCTCCATCTTGGCCGTGAAGGCATAGTCCACGATGTCGGGAAAATGCTCCTTAAGCAGGTCGGTGACGATGCCGGCCACTTCGGTCGGTTTCAATTTCTTGTTGTCATCGCGTTCCACGTATTCGCGGGCCTCGATGGTGGAGATGGTCGGAGCATAGGTGGAAGGGCGGCCGATGCCGTGCTCTTCCATCACCTTCACAAGGGTAGCGTCGGAATAGCGAGCCGGCGGCTCGGTGAAATGTTGCGTGGGCACGATGGCCGTGGCGGTGACCGCATCGCCCTTCGCAAGCGCAGGCAGCACCTTCTCCTGCGCGGAGCGGTACACCTTCATGTACCCGTCGAAGCGCACGGAGTTGCCGTTGGTGCGGAAGCCGTAGCGCGCGGCGGCGATGTCCACGCCCGTGCGCTCGAGCTCGGCGTTGGGCATCTGGGTGGCGAGCGTGCGGCGCCAAATGAGGTCGTAGAGCCGGAACTCGCCCGAGTCCAGGTCGCCTTTGATCGAATCGGGCGTCACCGACGGGTCGGTGGGGCGGATCGCCTCGTGCGCCTCCTGCGCCCCCTTCTTGTCGGTCTTATAGGTGCGCGCGCCGGTCGCGTACTTCTCGCCAAAAGCGCCCTTGAGATAGGTCTGCGTCTCGCCGAGGAATTTTTCCGCGAGGTTCGTCGAGTCCGTTCGCATGTAGGTGATGCGCCCCGTCTCGTACAGCTTTTGCGCGAGCGTCATGGTCTGCTTGGCGCTCATGCCAAGCTTGCCGTTGGCCTCGATCTGAAGGGAGGAAGTGGTGAAGGGGATCGGGGGGGCCTTCGTGATGCGCTTCTGTTCGACGGCAGTGACGGCGTACGACGCGCCTTTGAGGCCGTCGACGATGTTCGCCGCGTCGGCACCCGTCTTCACGTCGAGCTTGTCCAGCTTCTTCCCGTCGATCGTCGACAGCTTCCCGTCGAACGCCACGCCGCCTTTTTCGAACGACGCGTCGATCGTCCAGAACTCGTCCACCTTGAACGCGTCGCGCTCGCGTTCGCGCTCGACGACCAATCGGACGGCGACGGATTGCACGCGCCCGGCGGAGAGCCCGCGGCGCACCTTCTTCCAGAGGAGAGGCGAGAGCTCGTAGCCCACGAGCCGGTCGAGGATGCGACGCATCTGCTGGGCGTGCACCATGTCCATGTGCAGCGTGCGCGGATGCGAGAGCGCCGCCTCGATGGCGTGCTTGGTGATCTCGTGGAAGGTGATGCGCTTCGCCTTCGCCTCGTCGAGCTTCAGGATCTCCGCGATGTGCCAGGCGATGGCCTCTCCTTCGCGGTCTTCGTCGGTCGCGAGCATCACCTCGTCCGCGTCCTTGGCCGCGGCCTTCAATGCCGCGACGTGCTTTTCGGCGCGCTCCGGCACCTCGTAGGTGGGTTTGAACCCATGCTTCACGTCCACGCCGGTCTTGGAGGCCGGCAGGTCGCGCACATGGCCGAAAGAAGACAGGACCTTGTAGTCCTTCCCCAGGAATTTGGAGATCGTCTTCGCCTTGGTGGGCGACTCCACGATGACGAGTGTCTTAGGCATAGGGCCGATAGTGCCCCGAAAATGGGGAATCGTCAATTCATCCACAGGAAAACCATTGACGAAAACGTCTTTTTCTGATGGAATGACTTTAACAATTCATACGACCCTCCGTGTTGGGGGGTCGTTTTATTTTCTGTATGCCTGATGTCATTCCCGCGGAACGAATCGAGAATAAGATTTATCTGATGAGAGGGAAAAAGGTGATGTTGGATTATGACCTCGCCATTCTTTATGGGGTGGTCACAAAGACCCTGAAGCAGTCAGTGAACAGGAATATCGAACGTTTTCCTGCCGATTTCATGTTTGAAATGACCGTTCAGGAAATGGAGAATTGGAGGTCACAATTTGTGACCTCCAATTTCGCGAGGATGGGTCTGCGCCGGCCGCCTTACGTGTTCACCGAGCAAGGAGTCGCCATGCTCTCCAGCGTCCTGAAGAGCAAGCAAGCCATCGCCGTCAACATCCAGATCATCCGCACCTTCACGAAACTCCGCGAAATGGTCGCCGACAACCAGTCTCTCCGCCTCAAGCTGGAAGCGCTCGAGAAGCACTACGACGAGCAATTCCGCGTCGTGTTCGATGCGATCCGTCGCCTGCTTGCTACGGACGATGAGCCGAAACCGGAGATCGGGTTCAAGGGTTAGGCTTGACGATTGACAGAAAGTCATTTTTGCGGTACATTTCGACCTCGTTCATTCTATGGAAAGTGGTGTTGAAAGTGGCATCTTGAGGCTGAAGTTCGGCCCCAGGATGCCACTCTCGACATAGGTGAGTTCCAAAACATGCGGTTGCATGTTAAGGAACAAACCGGAGTGGTTTATAGGAGGTTGTCATGGCGGGATTTCCTGTCTCCGGCGACCAGTACAGAACGATCGACCGTCGCATGAGCGACATCAAGCGCCAGCTCTGCGTGGCGGACGGCAGCCCGCTCGATCCGCAGGCGGTGATGGACGCGCTGCAGCAGATTGTCGAGGGCAACTTCGACGCCGTCCCCAAAGGCCTGCGCTCGCTCATCGACTGCGATGCGTCGCCCACGTGCCTCGACGGCTGGAAGGTCGTGGAGCACGTGAAGGGTGGCCAGCTCGACTTTGACCCGTCGAAGATCGCGTTGTACCTCGACGAGGCGCAGAAGGAGAAGAAGGGCATCGTCGGCAACGAGCTTCGCACGAAGCTCAAGGGCAAGCCGGTCTTGAACGCCAACGTTCTCGACCACCTGCTCGACAACACCAACCTGATCCCCGCTTCCTGGAAGCAGGATGAGAACGGCAACACCCATCACATTCTCTTCTGGGGAACCATCTATCGCGGCTCCGGCGGCCGCCTGTTCGTCCGGTACCTGTACTGGCTCGGCAGGCAGTGGCTCTGGAACCACTACTACCTCGGCAGCGCCTTCGGTGTCGAGAGCCCGTCCGCGATCCTCGCAAGTTGAGAACTTGGGGTTTAGGCACTTAGGGCGTCCTAGTCCTATGAACCTTTGCCCTTTGTCCTTGCGTACGACGGAGCCTCGCACTTATGCGAGGCTCTTTCCTTTAGACTCGTGCCCAATACCTCCCGCCCGCGTTTTTCACCACGTTCTTCATCTCAAGCAGCGTGAGCGTGCCGCCAACCAATGCGGCCGGGAGACCGGTGGCGCGGACGAGTTCGTCCATGTGCAGCGTGGCGTCGGCGAGCGCCTTCATGAGCGCGTCTTCTTCGGGAGATTCGGCGATGAAGAGCGAGAGCTGGGGTTTGGCGGTGGGGATGGAAAGCTGCAGCGCCTCGAGCACGTCTTCGGCGGACATCACCGCGATCGCGCCGGATTTCAACAAGCGATTCGGCCCTTCCGAGAGCTCCGAGGTGATGGGGCCGGGGACGGCCATCACGTCGCGGCCTTCGTCGAGGGCGCAGCGCGCGGTGATGAGGGAGCCGGATTTCTTGGCGGCTTCCACGATGAGAACGGCCTGGCACAGCCCGGCGATGATGCGGTTACGGCGCGGGAAATTGAATGCGCCTATGGGCGATGCATCGTTCATTTCGGACATCAGCGCCCCGCCGCGCGCGATGATCTCGGCCGCGAGCGGCCGGTTGGTGGCAGGATAGATCTTCGTATCGGTGAGCGTGGACCCGAGCACAGCGAGCGTCGTCCCTCCCGCATCGAGCGCAGAGCGGTGCGCGAGGCCGTCGATCCCGAACGCGAGGCCGCTCACGATGACCACTCCGGCGCGCGCGAGCGGCTCGACGAGGCGCTCCACGGCCTCATGCCCGTAACGCGTGGGCGTGCGCGTGCCCACCACGGCCAGATGCGGCCGCGTCGGGTCGGGCAGATTCCCGCGCACGAACAGCGGTTCGGGCGGGTCGTGGATCTGCTTGAGCCGCGGCGGATATTCGAAATCCGCGAGCGTGAGCCCGCGGATGTCATCCATACCACTCTTGCGCCTTATCCGCAGCCTTCGAGACGAGATTGGGCAGCGCAGCTGCCTCTTCTTTTGTCCATTTCGCGAGCACCCATTCGTCGAGCGGCATGTGGCCGGACTCATCGCGTCCGATGCCAACTTTCAGTCTGGCGACGGACGTGTCAGCGGGGAATTGCTCAAGGATGGATTTCATCCCGTTGTGTCCGGCGGCCGAACCGCTTTCGCGCAGACGGAGTTCCGAAAACGCGATATCCGCGTCATCGAGCACGATGAGGATGTCCTTCGGCGCAATCCGATACTTCGCCGCGGCCGCCTTCACCGCTTCGCCGGAAAGGTTCATGAAGGTGGAAGGTTTCAGAAGGACGAGCTTCTCGTTCGGCGCTTCCCCGACTTCGCCTTTCAGCGCTATTTTTCCTGAAAACGAGACGGCCAACCTGTTTGCGAGTTCGTCAAGGACGAGAAAACCAGCATTGTGCCGCGTCTTCGCGTATTCGTTGCCAGGGTTCCCGAGGCCGACGATGAGTTTCATAGTGGTGAGAGGCGGTAAGGCCTCAGGCGTGAAGGCATGAAGGTGTTTTCCCTGAGGCCTTGTCGCCTGAGGCCTTCCTGCCTATTTTCTCAGTGACACCGCCGTCGCCACCTTGATGCGGATCTCGATCGGGCTCCCTTTGTAGCCGAAATGTTCGCGGAGGCGGTTCTCAAGATACCGCAGGTAGCTTGGGTGCAGCACGTCGGTCTGCTTCGCCTTCACGGTGAGGTGGAAGGTGGGCGGCGCGATACCGGTCTGCACGAGGCCGAGCACCTTGGGGTGCGACGGGCCTTTGCCGCGGGAGGGAAGATGGCGCTTGGTGGTCTCGCGCAGGAAGGCGTCGAGCTCTTCCTCGGTGACGACCATGTGCCGGCTGGTCTCCACCTGGTCGATGATATCAAACAGCTCGTTTATGCGCTTGTTCGTGATCGCGGACACGAACACGATGGGCGCCCAGGAGATGAACGGGAGCTCCCGACGAACCATCCGTTCGTATTCCGCCGCGGTGCCCGGCGTCTTGTCGGGCACGAGGTCCCACTTGTTCACGACCACGATCACGCCCACGTTCGCCTCCGCGAGCATCCCGGCGAGCGTGCGCTCCTGCGAGGCCAGCCCCTGGCTCGCGTCCAGCACGAACAGCACCGTGTCAGTGCGCTCAAGGAGCTTGCGCGCCCGTTCCACGCTCGCGCGCTCGAGGCCGCCCTTCTCGCGCACCTTGTGCATCTTGCGGATGCCGGCCGTATCCACGAGCACGTAGGTGCGGTCGCCCACTTCCACCTGCACGTCATTGGGGTCGCGGGTGGTGTGCGCGATGGGGGAGACGATGAACCGTTCCTCGCCCAGGATGGCGTTCAGGATGGAGGACTTGCCCACGTTAGGCTGGCCGATGACCGCCACGCGCACGGGTTTCACCTGGGAGATCTCCGCGGGCTCGCGGCCGTCCTTCTTGAGGAGCGCATAGACCTCGTCGAGCAGGTCGCCGAGCCCCGTCCCCTTGATGGCCGACACCGCGAGGGCGGGCGGGAGCGCGCCGAGGCGCCATTCCGGCGACGTGGCGACGTCCGCGTTGGCCGCGGCCCCTTCGGTCTTGTTGGCGACGGCGATCACGCGTCGTCCTGAGCGGGCGAGCTCCGCGGCAAGTTTGCGGTCCTGCGGGAGCGGGCCCACCTTCTGGTCCATCACGAACAGGATCACGTCGGCGCGCTTCATGGCCAAGTTCGCCTGCTTCACCACGTCGTCCTCGATCGAGCTCGTGCGCTCCACGTCGAGCCCGCCCGTGTCCACCACCTTCACGACCTTCCCGCGCCAAAGGCAATCACCCTCGATGCGGTCGCGGGTGGTGCCGGCCACGTCGCTCACGATCGCCTTGTGGGTTTCCGTGAGACGGTTGAACAGCGTCGATTTCCCGACGTTGGTGCGGCCGATGAGGGCAATGGAGGGGATGGGGGAGGGAGACATAGGCGGTAAGGCCGCAGGCGTGAAGGCATGAGGACCCTGAGGCCTTGTCCGCCTGAGGTCTTCTCGCCATTAATTCCTCGCTAAGTCAGCGGAATTTTGCCCCAAGATGACCAAAAAGTCAACGGTCGAGTCCGTGGCGAGGGCAGAAGGGTCTTCGGGAGTCACGGAGAGCTCTCGCGGCAACACGTCGCCCGGCCTCACCCAGCCGCCGCTCGTGCGGGTGACTTCCGCCT
Organism: Patescibacteria group bacterium; assembly: GCA_004297215.1. Taxonomy (NCBI): domain Bacteria; species Patescibacteria group bacterium. The sequence continues at coordinate 40,410 of SCUM01000002.1, read as the reverse complement.
CGAGGAACGTGCGCAGCGCCTTGAGGTCGTCGGGGGCCTTGCCGTCGGTGAGGTCGTACACGACCGTGTGCTCGTAGGCGCGGTCCTTGGCATTGCCCACCTTGGACACCGTGAACCCTTGTTTCTCGAGCAGCTGGGAGGTGCGGAAGCCCAGGCCGTTCACCGTGGTGCCGTTTTGCACCTCGATGTTGACCATCTTCGGTTTCGGCGGGGTGGCGGCGAGCGCGGCTGACGCCGCGTTGAAGATGTCCGCGGCCATCGCTTCGATCGGGCGCCAGTCGTCGTTTTTCGGGAGCAGCACGTAGGCGCCGTTGAGGCTCGTGGCGTACAGCGGCGACTCCGGGCTGGCGTCCAGCACGCGGCTCGCCACCTTGGCCGGATCGAGGTCCTTCATGAGGCCGGCAAGGCGGATGATCTCCCACAGCTGGAGGTTGGTGGCGACGTTCTCGCGCACCGCGTCCAGGATCCTGGCGATGCGCCCGGGGTTCAGCAGCGTTTCGGTGGAAACGAGCTTCTCGCGCATGGCGAGCAGGAGCTTCTGCTGCCGGCGCGAACGCGCGAAATCGGACGCCTCGCCGTTGTTCCCATGGCGCGAGCGCACGAACATGAGCGCCGTGGCGCCGTCCATGTGCGTCCATCCCTGCTTGAACGACAGGAGTTCGAATCGGCAGGAGTAGTCAGGGGGAGGCGTGAAGGCTTCAGGCATGAAGGCTTCAGCCGCCGAGGCCTTATCGCCTGCGGCCTTGTCCGCCTTACTTCCGCATTCGGCCTCTTCCTTGCCGAGGATCGGATACTGCTCGTCGGTGAACGCGCGGTCCACGAACACGTCGAGCCCTCCCAGTTCGTCGACGACCTGCGCGAACCCGTCAAAGTCGACGCGCACGTAATAGTGGACCGTCTGGTCGAGCACGTCGCCGATCACCTCTCCGGCGAGCGCCGGGCCCGAACCGGGCTCCGCGTTCTCGCCGAAGGCGTTGGCATTGTTCACCTTGCGCCAGCCGTACCCCGGGATCGGCACGGTCATGTCGCGCGGGATGGAGAGCAGCCCGACCTGCTCGGTGGACGGCTTGAGGCTCGCGAACAGGATCGTGTCGGAGAGCTGCGGCCCCTCATGCCCGGCGCCGCCCACGCCCAGGAGCAGGAAATTCACCCGGTCGTCCTTCTCGCCCCGCAGCTCCCGGTCCTCCGAGGAGACGAGGTGGCGAAGGGTGGAGAACAGGTTGAAGCTCGGGAACGAGCCGCCGCTCTCACCGCTCCAATCCACGTTGAACGACAGCGCGGCGAGCGCGACGGAACCCGCGGCGAGGAACAGGGCGAGCAGGCGGCCGAAAAAAAGAATCGGCTTCCGGGGCGAAGCGTCGAGTTGGTACTTCTCGCGGAGGAAATCGACCTTCGGCTTGTCCATAGCGTTGCGGTGGATGATACGACAAACCCTCGGGCATTTCAACCATCCTTCCGCGAAACAAAATCCACCCGTCGCCGGGTGGATTTTGGTGGACGTTGCTGGGATCGAACCAGCGACCTCACCGATGTGAACGGTGCGCTCTAACCAGCTGAGCTAAACGTCCTGAAGGTCGAGGAACCGGGCAGATCGTAGCATCCGACGGCTGTTCAGGCAAGACCCTTGAACCGGGGCGGAATCCGTGATATCCTCGAAGGAAATCGTTTCTGCATGCTCGAACACCGCCACCACACCCCGATGGACACCTTCTGGCACCGCAGGTTCGGGCCGGCCGTGGGCGCGATCGCCGTGTTCCTCATCGAGGTGGTGCAGATCGTCATCATCTCGGCCGCCATCATCATTCCCATCCGGTATTTCCTCATCCAGCCGTTTTACGTGAAGGGGGCCTCGATGGAGCCAAATTTCTACGATCACGAGTACCTGATCATCGACGAGCTGTCGTATCGCGTGCGGGAGCCGGAGCGCGGCGAGATCGTGGTGTTCCGCTATCCGAAGGATCCCAGCCAGTTCTTCATCAAGCGCGTGATCGCCTTGCCGGGGGAGACGGTGGAAGTGGCCGATAACGCGGTGACGGTGTTCAACGACGCCTATCCCAACGGGAAGGAGGTCGACGAGCCGTACCTGGTGGACACGGTCACCAACGGCAAGCTCAAGAAGACGCTCGGGCCCGGCGAGTATTTCGTGATGGGGGACAATCGCGACGAAAGCCTCGATTCCCGCACGTTCGGCCCGGTCGCGCGGGAGAACATCGTCGGCAGGGTGTGGGTGCGCGGATTGCCGCTCTCCCGCGCCGGCGCCTTCCCGGCGCCCGCGTATAACTTTTAGGAACCGTATGATCCCGAGAAAGAAACCCGCCCCGCTCCCGGAAACCGGCGCCGCCCTCCCCATTCCGGGCAAGAAGCAGAAAGCGCCGCCCGAGCTGTTGCGCGGCTTCCGCGACATCCTGCCGGAGGAGCAAGGCCGCTTCCAGGCCGTGCGCGACGCGGCCCGCGCCATGGCCGACGCCTACAGCTTCGATCGCATCGACCTTCCTGTGCTCGAGCGGACCGAGGTGTTCCTGCGCCCGCTCGGCAAGAGCACGGACGTGGTGGAGAAGGAGATGTACACCTTCGAGGACCCGTCCGGCGACTCCGTGAGCCTGCGCCCGGAGGCCACCGCCTCCGTGTGCCGCGCCTACATCAACCACGGCATGCTCAACCTGCCGCAGCCGGTGAAGCTGTGGTACGACGGGCCGATGTTCCGCCACGACCGGCCCCAGGCCGGCCGGTACCGCCAATTCCACAGCATCGGGTTCGAGGTGCTCGGGGTGAACGAGGCGATCATCGACGCGCAACTCATCATCATCGCCTCGCAGATGTTCAAGGACCTCGGGCTCGAGATCACCGTGCAGATCAACTCCATCGGCACGCCCGAATCCCGCGCGAGCTACCTCACGGAGCTCACGAGCTATTTCCGCCCCCATCGCTCGAAGCTTTCGGAGGACGACAAGAAGCGCCTGCAGAAGAACCCGCTGCGCCTGCTCGACAGCAAGGATCCGGCGCTCCTGGAACTGCTCCCCGGCGCCCCGCAGGTCGTGGACTGGCTCGACGAGGATTCCAAGAACCATTTCATGAAAGTGCTCGAGTTCCTGGATGAGATGCAGGTGCCCTACCAGCTCAATCCGCACCTCGTGCGCGGGTTCGACTATTACACGCACACCGTGTTCGAGATCTGGCTCGCGGGCGACGCGGGGGAGCGCGCGCAAAACGCCCTTGGAGGCGGCGGCCGGTACGACGGGCTCATGGACGTCCTGGGCGGACGTCCCACGCCGGCCTGCGGGTTCGGGGTCGGCATCGAACGCATCGTGAAGGCGATGGGGGAGAAGGGGATCAACCCGGAACTGCGGCCGCGCGCGAAGGTATTCTTCGCCCAGCTGGGCGACGCCGCGAGGCGCGTGGGCCTCAAGGTGTTCGAGGAGTTCCGCAAGGCGGAGATCCAGGTAGCCGAGGCGTTCGGCAAGAACGCGCTCAAGGCGCAGCTCGAGGCGGCGAACAAGCTCGGTTCCGCCTACACCCTCATCTTGGGGCAGAAGGAGGTGCTCGACGGCACCATCATCATCCGCGACATGGAGAGCGGCGCCCAGGAGATCGTGGACGTCAACAAGGTGGTCGCGCTCGTGAAGAAGAAGCTCGCGACGGCTCCGGATATGCCGATCGTCCCCGCGCCGCCGCCGGTCCCGCCCGCGGAGCCCTTGACATCGCCGGAGGCCTAAGGCACACTCGAGCCCATTATGGTCGACGTGAAACGCCGCAAGGGAGAGAGCTTCGAAGGGCTGTTCCGCCGCTTCACCCGCCGGGTGCAGCAGAGCGGCCGCCTGCTTGAGGCCCGCAAGCACCGGTTCCACGAGCCGGAGCAGAGCAAGAACTCGCTTCACCGCAGCGCCTTGCGCCGCAAGGACAAGCGCGAGGCCCGCGAGTACCTCGTGAAGACCGGCAAGCTGATCGAAGAGGAACGGAAGGGACCCCGCCGGCGCTAAACGCCGGCTTTTCCTTGATATCCCGTTATGCCCATCATCACCCAAGTGAACGACGACATGAAGGCGGCCATGAAGGCGCAGGAGGCAGCGAAGCTTTCCACCATCCGGATGCTCAAGACGGCGCTTAAGAACAAGGAGATCGACCTCATGCGCGCGCTCACCGACGATGAGGCGCTTGCCGTGATCCGAACGCAGATCAAGCAGCTCAGGGATTCTGCGGAGTCGTTCACGGCCGCCGGGCGCACCGACCTGGCCGATCCGGTCGCGGGGGAGATCGCCACGCTCGAGGCGTACCTGCCCTCCCAGCTCTCCGACGCCGCGCTCGACGCCAAGGTGCGCGAGGCGCTTTCCGGGGCGGGCCTCACGTCGAAGGCGGACACGGGGCGTGCGATGGGGGTCGCGATGAAGGCGGTCGCGGGGCTCGCCGACGGCGCGCGCGTGAAGAAGGCCGTGGAATCGGCGCTCGCATGAGCCCGTTCGTCACGGAGGCCCTGCAGGTGGGGCGCGGGTTTCTCCCCATGCTCGGCATCGTGTGCGTGAACATGATCCTCGTGGGCGCCTTCCAGATGATGATCTGCAGCGGGCGCGACGACGACGAGCACCACGCCCTGCACGGCATCGTCAAAGGGACGCTCGGGACGCTCGCCGTGGCCGGCGCATTCGCGGCGTTCACGGCCGCGCTCGGGAGCCGGTGAAAGAAAGACCTTTCCACAGGGGTCTTTTTTCGTTTTGGGTGTAGAATGGCATCCAAACCCGTCCCCATGCTTGTCACGCCATGGACAATGAAGCGTTCGCGCGCAGCGCTTGGCGTGCTTGCGGCCGTGTTGCTGTGCGCGGGCCTCACGGCGGGGCAGGCGCAGGCGCAGGAAGCGAACCTCGCGTTCGCCCAGGCGTCGGGGCTGTCCACGCAGCCGCTTTCGCTCATCGTCGCGCGCATCATCCGCGGAGTGATCGGGGTCACGGGCATCGTGCTCGTCGTGCTGCTCATCTACGCCGGATTCCGGTACATGACCGCGGCGGGCGACCCCAAGAAGGTGGAGGCGGCGAAGTCGACGATCATCCAGGCGGTGGTCGGGCTCGCCATCATCCTCCTCTCCTACGCCATCGCCTCCTTCGTCATCAACATGCTCGCCCGCGCCCTCGGGGCGGGCGGCATCGTGGCGCGCGACGCGAGCGCGTTCATCGAGCCGCTCTCCGGATCGCTTGGCGCAGGCATCGTGCAGGACCATTATCCGCCGCGCAACGCGCTCGACATCCCGCGCAACGTGCGCGTGTTCGTGACGTTCAAGGAACCGATCGCCGCGGATTCCGTCCCGGGCCGCGTCCTCATCTACCCCACGGCCGCCTGCGCTTCGGCCCGTCCGCTCACCTCGTGCGCCGACATCCTGCCCCAGGATCAGCTGGCCATCACCTTCGATGCGGAGGCTCGCACGTTCGTATTCGACCCGGTCCCGCTGCTCGGCAGCCCCACGGAAGACACCAACTATACCGTGATGCTGCAGCCTACGATCAAGCTCGCGAACGGCCGCGACGCGTTCACGGGGACCAACAACCAGGGATACGCGTGGACGTTCGAGGTGTCTACCGAGGTTGACCTCACCCCGCCAAAGGTCGTTTCCGTAAGCCCCGTGGGCGGCACGCGCTCGCCGAACACGGCGGTGCAGATCACCTTCAATGAGCCGATGGACCCGGTATCGAGCACGGGAACGCTCGGCGCGGGAGGGAGCTTCGGCCATCTCGAGGTGTTGAAGGGGGACGCGACGCCCGTGAACGGCGATTACCGCATCGGCAACGGCTACCGCACCGTGGAGTTCGTCCCCGACGTCGCCTGCGCGCGCGACCAATGCGGCGACACCGTCTTCTGCCTGCCGTTCAACGAGGACCTGCACCTGCTCGCGCACGCCGCCACGCTTTCCACCGAGCCGCCCCAGGCGCGGCTGTTCGGCGCGTCGTTCGACGGCCTCACCGACGCTTCGGGGAACAGCCTGGACGGCAATGACGACGACATCGCGCAGGGGAAGGGAGCGGACGATTTCGCGTCCGACCCGTTCCACACGGGTTCTGCCATCGACGCGCGCACGCCCGAGATCGGCACCATCTCCCCGAACGTGGAAGAAGGGGACGTCGAGGTGGACCGACCGGTCACGATCACGTTCACCATGGGCATGCTCGTCACGACCCTCAACGGGAGCAACGTCCAGCTGTTCCCGGATCCCTCCTATCCCATGTCGTTCGTGCCGCGCAGCGAGAACCTGGGCGCGGGCGGGATCCCGGCGATCGGGGACGACGAAGTCGAGGCCACGCGCGTGTCCATCTCGCACCCCACCTTCCTGCCGCCCGACGTGGATTGCGACGAGGATACCGCCGGAATCCAGGCGTGCAACTACTACCCGCTCGTCACCAAAGGGGTGAAAGGGGGGAACCAGTTCTGCCTGTACCCGTCGTTCGGGCCGGACAACGCGGACCCCGCCGGCCGCTGCGCCGTCACCCAAACCGAACCGTTCTGCTGCCACGGCCGCCCGTCATCCACCGCCTGCACCACCCTTCCGTCGCCGGGGAGGACGTTGCCGCCTGCGCCGTGATATGCGATTGAAACCGGCCGTCATCGGGATCCTCGCCGCCGCCGCGCTCATGGGCGCGCACGTTGCGTTCGCGCAGGGCGTGGACGCCTCGTTCGCGGAGCGGGCCGGGTTCAGCACGGAGGGCGACCTGGTGCTCATCATCGCCCGGCTCATCCGCACCGTGCTCGGTTTCCTCGGCGTCATCGTGGTCGTCCTCGTCCTGTACGGCGGGTTCCTGTACATGACCGCGGCCGGGGAACAGGCACGCGTGGACAAGGCGAAGAAGGTGCTTACGAACGCGGTCATCGGGCTGGTCATCGTCCTGTCGTCCTTCGCCATCGCGCAGTTCGTGGTGGGAAGCCTTTCTTCCGCCACGGGGACCACCGCCGGGTTCGGACCGGGAGGAGGCGGGTCGCCGGGCGGGTTCTTCGGGGACGGCGGGGCCCAGGGGAAATTCGTCCTTTCCTCGGCGAACGTCGAGTGCGCCGAGGCGCTTCGGAATTTCCGCCCGCAGCTGGTGTTCTCGCAGGCCGTCGACGCCGCCACGGCACAAGCCGGCATCATCGTCCGGGTCGTGGGCGGCTCCCCGGTGGACGGGAGCCTTGCCGTCTCCGGGAAGAAGGTCACGTTCATCCCCGACGCGGCGTGCGACGCGGCGCCGCAGGAGCGCTGTTTCCCGGGCGACGTGGACATCGAGATCGTCTTGAGCCAGGCGGTGCTGAAGAGCGCCGCTGGCCGCGCGCTTTCCTGCGACGAGCCGAATTTCCCGTGCACGATCCCGGTGATGCGCACCGGCACCGGCGTGGACACGCGGGGACCGACCGCCATCATCCAGCGCCCGGGCGTCTCCGGAACGCCGTTCTTCGTCCCGCAGATCGAACTGCTCCAGGCGCTCACCAGGGATGACACCGGCGTGTCTTCCGTGGAGTTTTCCGTGGACCAGCGTCCCGTGTTCATCGCCGGGATCCCGCAAAGCGTCGCGCAGGCCTTGGTGGGCGGGAATGCCGACAACGCGTTCAACACCGACGATACGGAATGGGCCACGTCCGGCTCCGCCACGAACAAGATGCATACGGTATCCGCGGAAGCGTCCGATTGCGCGGGACACACGGTGCAGACCCCCGGGGTGGGCGTGATGCTGCGCGCGGCCAACTGCCAGAACGGGGTCACGGATGCCGGGTTCGGCGAGACGGCCGTCGATTGCGGGGGAGACTCGTCTTCCGCGAATTTCTGCGGCGCCTGCCTTGGCGCGTCATGCGCGTCCGGGGCCGAGTGCGCGAGCGGGATGTGCACGTCCGGCGCCTGCGTGAGCGTGGCGCGCATCGACCGCGTGAGCCCGGGCGACGGCGCGGTCGGGAACCTCATCACCATCACCGGCGCCGGGTTTGGCGCGACGCCCGGCACCGTGGAGTTCCTGGCCGGCGAGACGGGAAGCGACCAGCGCCTCGTGACGGATTTCGCCTGCGCCGGGGCGTCGGGATGGTCCGACCGCCAGATCGTGGTGCGGGTGCCCGACGGCGCCGGAACGGGTCCGATCCTCATCCGCACCGCCGATCAGCTTTCCGACCGCACGGACGACGCGTTCGGGCCGTTCATCGCGGATTTCGAGGTAAACGACGTCGTGCGCCCCGGGCTGTGCTCGCTTACGCCCGAAAGCGGAGCGCGCGGCACGCAGGTGACGCTCTCCGGCATCAATCTCGGCACCAACCCGGACCAGACGAATTCGGTGTTCTTCGGCAATACGGAGGCCTCGCGCTACCGCTCCTGGGCGGACACCTCGGTCCGCATCGATTCCCCGGCGCTTGACGCGCGTACCTACGGGGTACAGGCGTTCGTGGGCGACAACGTCTGTGCGAACGACGCCGGGAAGCTGTGCCGCGTGGACGCGGATTGCGCGAGTAGCACCTGCACCATTCGTAGGCAGGGGAGCAACCCGGTGAATTTCGCGGCCACCTCCGGCACCGCCGGGGCACCGCCCGTCATCACGCTCATCGACACGGGATGGACCGCGTGCACGGCCGATGACAAGCGATGCGCCACCGACGCGGATTGCGGCGGCGCAGCCGGCAGCTGCGCCTCGGCCTCCAATTTCGGTCCGCCCGGGCAGTACGTCACCCTGTTCGGTTCGCGCTTGGGCACCAGCACGGGCACGGTGACGTTCCAAAGCGTCGCCTCCGGCACGTCCGCGGACGCCGACATCACCTTTCCGGCCGCCTGCGGCGACCAGTTCTGGCACGACGGATCGGTCACCGTGAAGGTGCCGCAAGCCGTGAAGGTCGGGACGGACGCGCAATTCGGCGCGTACAAGGTGTCCGTGCGCCGCGCGGAAGACGGCGTGGTTTCGGAGGCCGTGGATTTCAACCTTCTCGATCCGGCAAGCAACCCGCCAGGGCCGAGCCTGTGCGCCTTGGATCCGGAGTCCGGCCCGCCCACCACCCTCGTGTCGTTCATCGGGGAGAATTTCGGCGACGCCGCCTTGCCTGGGAACGTGTTCTTCACCCAATCCCCGTCCGCCGCCACCAACCCCGCTTCGTGGGCCGACGGACTCGTTTCCGCCGCGGTTCCCGCGGCGGGAAAGACCGGCCCCTCGCTCGTGCGGAGCGCCGCAGGATTCCGCTCGAACGCCGTCCCGTTTCAAGTGGCGGATTGTCGCGACGACGCGGCCGTGTGCAAGGAAGGGAATCAGTGCTGCGCCGATGGCGCGTGCCGCGCGCAGTGCGCGCCTGCCATCCAAAACGCCTTCTACGGCTATCGGTTCTCCACGGGCCCCATCCCGAAGGCGCCGCACCTCGTGTTCCAATGCAACCCCGACGACCCCTTGAAGATGCCGCCGTCGCCCAGCCCGTGGGCCGGCCGCAACCTGCCGGCGAACGTATGCCTGGATGCCATGGTGTCCGGCACGTTCGACATGGACATGAATGCCGCGAGCCTGCAGAACGCCGGCAACGTGGTCGTTGAGAAGTGTACCGGGCCCGCGGGCGACCCGTGCGGGAGCGTGGAGGGCACGCCGATGGCCGGAACCGTGCTCCCGCCCGGTCCGCGCACCTTCCTGTGGAGCCATCCGGCGCCGTTTGAGGCCGACACCTTCTACCGCGTCACCTTGCGCGGCGGGGTCGGCGCCGGCGTGATCACCTCGGCGGCACCGGCGAACGTGCCGCTCGCCACGAACGAGACGTGGCGTTTCCGCACCGCGCCCGCGGGCACCGTCTGCACGATCGGGGACATCAGCGTGGCGCCGCCCTCGTTCACGGCCACGGCGCAGGATCAGGAAGTGGCGTACCAGTCGCTCCCGCTTTCGCAGACGGACCGATGCATCATCCTTTCCTGCGACGGCGGCGCCGGCGCCCCGCGCGTGTTCGACTGGAGCTTGAGCTCGTCGCGTGCCGTGCTGGTCGCCCCCAAGGGTCAGGCCACGGTCACGAATTCCTGCCTCAATACGGTCACGGCCAAGGTGGAAACGAACGCCGGCGAACCCGTCGTCGTCTCGGCCGCCCTGCGCGCGCCAGGTACGCCCACGGGGAGCGGCGACCTCACCATCAACTTCACCGATCCGAAGGTGGTGGATTTCGCGCCCGACTGCGATCTCGCCTGCGTGAACGCGGCCATCACCGCCACGTTCAACACGCGCATGGACAAGGCATCCGTCGAAGCTCCCGGAGCCGTGAAGGTCGTGGAGTGCGCGAACGAACTGTGCGAGGACGCGAACCCGGTGCCGTTCACCGCGTTCTCCGTAGAGTACGTCGACAGCGCCGACGGTTCGGTGCCGCCCACCGTCACGTTGTTCCACAGCTTGGACGCGCAGGGGAAACCCATCCCGTTCAAGCAGAACCAGAACTATCGCGTCTCGTTCGACGGCGACTCGATCACCGGGATGAGGTCCGCGAGCGGCGTGCCGCTGCACCCGTCCGGCACCAACCGCGGGAAGACCTTCTCGTGGACGTTCAAGACCAAGGATTCGGCCGTCACTTGCTCGATCGACCGCGTGGAAGTGTCGCCCAAGCGCGCGACGGCACAGGTCATCGGGGAGCGGCGCGAGTTCCGCGCCAAGCCCTTCGGCGCGCCCGACGCCTGCTCGAAGAACGGCCAGCTCCTCGACCCGGCCGATTACGATTGGCTCAATTGGACTTCGCGCGACGTGGAGGACACGGTGCAGGCTCCGGCCACGGTGGTGGCCGCGAGCCTGGTCGCGAACGGGGCCATTTCGCTCGCTGCCGGTCCGCCGAAGGGATGCACCAGCTCCTGCCTTTCCGCCGGCACGCCGTTCACCACCGCTTCCGCCGTGTGCGGCGACGGGCGCGTCGGCGCGGGCGAGGATTGCGACGGCGGCTCCGGGTGCAGCGCTTCCTGCCTGCACGCGGGCACTGACCCCCTGACGCCTGCGACCCCGGCCGGGTTGTGCGGCAACGGCCAGATGGACGTCGGGGAAGACTGCGACGACGGCAATGTCGCCTCTGGCGACGGCTGCTCGAGCCGTTGCTTGAACGAAGGCGCCGCCGCGGTGCAGACCAACTGCGGCGAGGTCGGCGGCACGGTGGATTACGCTTCAAGCCGCGGCGGGGAAGAGTGCGAGGACGGCAACCGCGTGGGCGGCGACGGATGCTCGTCGAATTGCCTCAATGAGGGTTCGACCCCCCGCGCCGCCGTGGCCGTATGCGGCAACGGCCTCATCGAACGGCCTACGGAGACATGCGACGACGGCAACGCCGTGCCCGGCGACGGCTGCTCCGGCCGCTGCGTGCGCGAAGGCCGGCGTCCCGGGGCAGGCGCGTGCGGCAACGCCCTCGTGGAACGCGCGGGAGCGTCCGACGCGGGCGAGGATTGTGACGATGGGAACGTGACGGATGGCGACGGTTGCTCTTCGGAATGCCTGTTTGAAGGGTCTTCCGTCGGTTACGCGACCCCGTCCTTCTGCGCGGACGGCACGGTGGGCGCGGGCGAGGTGAGCGAGTGCGAAGCGGGCCTCGCCACCCGCGTGGGGCCGTACGCCGTGGCCGTCGCCGCGAACACGGCGCCGCGCGAGATCGATGCGCCCGAGGCGCACGAGGCCGTATCGCGCCTGCGCGCGACCGGCGGCAATCCGGCGAAGTCCGGCGAGGGCGATTTCGCGGTGCAGTGCGCCTGTGAGAACGACGCCGCGTGCGGCGACGTGAACGCCAACGGCTGCGGCGCGGGCTCCTGCTGCTTTGAGCGGCCGAGGGTGACATCGACCATCCCCGCGTCCGGCGCGCCGGACGTATGCCGCAACACCCTGGTCCAGGTCGAGTTCAGCCAGAAGATGGACCCCAAGAGCTTCGATCGTTCCACCGACGCGGCGAAGGACCCCCAGCTCTATCTCGAACTGGTCTCGCTTGACGGCACCCCGGTGACCGCCGCCACCTGCCCGCACGGGTCGCTCGCGAGCGCGGGCCATGGATTCTTCGGTCGCTTCTGGGGCGGGTTACAGGCGTTCTTCGGCCGTTCCGTCTCCGCGCAGGCGGCCGGGACGCGCTGTCTCGTCCCGATCAAGTACGACGTCACGGACGGGGCGCTCGGCGCCAGCCGCGTGTCGCTCGCGATCCAGGAGGCGCTCAAGGAACGGGGGACCTATCGCCTCGTGGCCGCGGGGGACGCCGGTCTTGCGGACGCGACGAGCGCGGGCGTGCTGAGCGCGGACGGCGTCGGCATGGCCGCCGGGACCTCCGTGACGTTCACCACGGGTTTCGACATCTGCGCGCTCGACGAAGTGCTGGCGGCTGACCTCGGTCAGGTGGACTCGCTCGCGGCAAATTCGGTGGTCCCCCCGAGCCGCAACCTGTTTACCAAGAAGGATGAGACGCACCGCTTGAACGCGGTGGCCGTGTCCAACCGCGGCGGAGCGTCCCAGCCGATCCAGCCGATCCCGGGATCCTATGCCTGGAGCTGGTCGTTTGGCTCCAACAAGCCCGATGCCGAGGAGGGCAACGTGATCACGGTGACCCCGGCCCCGACGCCGGCGCCCACCCAGGGCGAAGTCAACACGGACGCAAAGGCGGTCGGCATCGACGGCGTGGAGTCCGCCGCCATGACCGCCACCATCACCGTCGACAAGCTCCTCGATCCCCCCACCGACGGCACCGACGGCCGTCCGGCGCGTGCACAGACCGGCTTCGTGGAGCTCACCGTGCTCGTGTGCGAGAACCCCTGGCCGTCGCTTACGGACGGGTTCCCCTACGTGGAGGACGAGGACACGAATCCGGACCCGCAGATCGACACTTCCACCAACTACTCCTTCTATTACTGCCGCGACGCCGGACGCGCCGGGGCCGCCGACGACCTGGCGGAACTCGAGGTGAAGCCGATCGCCCGGTCGCCCATCGCCGGGGTGATCAAGGAGATCCTGTACCCGCTCTCGGGCGCCGCGGCCGGCGTGGGCGTGCGCGTGGTCGCGAACCCCGGGTACCTGCCGGCCGACCTGTTCTTCCAGGGGCTGGTCCCCGGAGGCAAGGCGGTCCCCGTCACGCTCGACGGCTACGAGGCCGTGCGCGACGGCAACACCATCTACGCGACGGCCGCGAACCAGGTGGGCGACATCTTCCCCAACGTCTACATCTTCTCGGTAAGCCAGGGCGCGCCGAGCGAAGCCGCGCAGGTGCTCGACCAGGTGGCCAAGCACTGGGCGTTTAACGCCAACGACGCGGCCGTGAGCGACGTGAACCTCTGCCGCGCGGCCTCGGGCAACTACGTGGTGAAGGAGGGCTCGTTCGTGTCCTGCGAGTGGGACGGGGATTGCGACACGGCCGCCGCTGACGCGCAATTCTGCGACGCGGAAAAGGCGAAGCTGCGCCGCGACACGAGGCGCCTCACCGACCTCGTGCGCGTGAAGGCGTCCCTCGACCGCTACGGCGCGACCCACGCGCACTGTTCGGCCACCCGCGCGCAAGGATGCGACACGCGCTTCCCGTCGTGCCCGAGCGGCGAGCTGTGCCTCGCGGGCGTGCCGACCCTCTCGCAAGGGAGCTTCATCCGCACCCTCACCACCTCGGCCTGGCCGTCGTGGACCGCGGTGCTCGGCAACGAGCTGGGCGGCGCGCTCCCGGTGGATCCGCTCAACGAGTTCTTTGAGTGCGAGGAAGGGGCCGATCCGGCCACCTGCTTCAACGCCTCGTCCGGAGAGTTCCTGTGCAAGGAAGGGAGCCACGTGTACGGCTTCCAGTCCTCAGCCGGGGAGACCTACACCTTCACCGCCCTTCTCGAACACGCCGAGGCGCCCTGGGCGTTCGACATCGACAAGGATCCCAACGACAACGCGTTCATCCGCGTCGAATATCCCCCAGCACCCTGATATGCCTCGACTGACCCACAACTTCGGGAAGCCGTTTATCGCCTCCTGCCTGCTCGTGGGCGGCCTGTTCGTGGGCGTCCGGGCCGCGCACGCGATACTTGTCCCTAGAATAACGGCCGTCACGGCCAGCGTCCCGATGACCTCGCCTAGCGTCGTCCTCGAGAATGGCAAATCAACCACTCAGACGAGCATTGCGTTCAGGTTCACAAAGGACTCCATATTCGGTACGTTCGAGTGTGCCGCGGAAGGGTCGGGGATCTTCATTCCGTGCCAAGGGAACGGGACGCTCTTGGTAAGCGGGAACCAGTCTTACACCTCGCTCGCCGAGCAGCTGCACCGGTTCGATGTCCGCGTCAGGCTAGACGCGAGCAACGTGGGTCCGGCCACGACGTTCTCGTGGCGGGTCGATCGGACGGGGCCGACCGTCACCAGCGTCACTTCCTCCGCGCCAGACCGTTCCTATGTTCTTGGCGAGATCATCCCTATCCAAATCATTTTTTCCGAAAACGTATCCGTGACGGGCATCCCTACACTCTCGCTGAATACCGGAACTTCTGGATTGGCATCGTACGTCTCTGGCACGGGATCTCCCACCCTCACCTTCAACTATACCGTGAGCAACGGAAACAACTCTTTAGACCTTGAATATTTCTCGGTCTCGTCCCTCACCTTGAATGGCGGCACGATAAAGGACGAGGTTGGCAATAATGCCACGCTCACCCTCCCAAGCCCTCAAGGGCTAAATTCATTGAGCGCGAACAAGAGTATCGTCATCGACACCGCTGCCCCCACCGTCACTTCCGTCGTTCCGGCAAACAATGCCGCGGGGGTCGCGACGAACGCCTCGTTCACCGTCACCTTCAGCGAGGCAATGAACCCGGCGACGCTTACGAATGCGACCGTCTATCTGGTACAGGGCGGATCGAGTGTTGCCGGCACCCTGGCCAAGACGCCCACGACCGCCACGTTCACGCCCTCGAGCGTCCTCGCTGCGGGCACGGCCTTTACGGTCAAGGTCATAGGCGGCAGCTCCGGGGCCAAGGATCTTGCTGGCAACCCACTCGCGAGCGATTTCAATTCGACTTTCACGACGGCCGCCATCGACGCCACCCCACCGACGATCTCCGGGGTGACAGCCGGTTCCATCACGAGTTCCGGAGCCGTCATCACTTGGAGCACGAACGAATCCTCCGACTCGCAGGTCGAATTCGGTCTCACGAACACCTATGGCTCCTCTTCCGCGCTCGACACGAACCTGGTCACGAGCCACAGCCGATCCTTGGCAGGCCTGAATCCGTCCACGACCTATCATTACCGGGTCAAGAGCAGGGATGCCGCAACAAATCTGGCAACCTCCAGCGACTTCGCCTTTACGACGGCGGCCGTTCAACCGCCGCCCGTCAGTTCCTCGCTCTCTACCGTGACCGCAAGCCCCATGGACGTCCCCGCGGACGGCGTGGCGTCGTCCACGATCACGGTGACGCTCAAGAACACGGCAGGCGCGCCGGTGTCCGGCAAGACGATCACCCTCTCGCAAGGCGGCGGTTCGTCCACGATCATCCCGGCCTCGAGCACGACGAACGCGAGCGGCGTCGCCGCGTTCACGGTGAGGAACGCCACCGCGCAATCCGTCACGTATGCCGCACGGGACGCCACCGACAGTGTCACGCTCACGCAGACGCCGACGGTCACGTTCACGCCTCCGCCACCCCAGGCCCCGCCCGACTCGACCCCTCCGGATACCAGCATCACGGTCGTCACCGACGGCAGCGGCCAGACCATCCAGCCGGCGACCACCATGTTCATCGGGACGACCGGAGTCGGGTTCCAGTTCACGGGCACGGACGACGTGGGCGTGTCGAGTTTCGAGTGTTCAAACGCGAGCGGGACGACGTTCGGCGCGTGCACGGCGTTCGGTTCGCATGCGTTCTCTCCATTGCAGGACGGCACGGTCACGTTCCGGGTGCGTGCGAAGGACGCGGCAGGGAACGTGGATCAGACGCCGGATACGCAGGTGGTGGTCATCGACACCGTTGACCCGCAGGCGGGGCCGGTGACGGTGAACGGCGGCGCGGCGCAGACCACGAGCGCGGTGGTGAACCTCGCGCTCGTCTGCACGGATGCGAACGCGTGCGTCTCGATGCAGATTTCCACCGACGGGAATTTTGATAACGAACCCTCCGTGGCATTCAGCGCCACGGCCACGGCCACGCTTGCCGGCGCGAACGGCTCCAAGACCGTTTCCGTGCGGTTCTTCGACATGGCGGGGAATCTGTCCGGCACCGTGGACGACGCCATCAACTTACAGCGGACCGCCCCGTCTTCGGCTCCGCCCGGCGGGCTCGCGCGCGGGTTTGCGGCGATGCCGCTGTTCTGCGTGGGGATCCCGATCGCCGCCGGGTCGCAGGTGTGCGGGGACGGCGTGAAGGGGCTTGATGAGGAATGCGAAATAGGGGAAGTACGCGCGGAGTCCTGTCCGGTTCCCTGGACGGATCCCGTCCAGGACGGGTTCCAGAACTTCGCCTGCGTGAACGACGCCGGCACCTGTCGGTTCGACGTGGTGGCCGGGTGCGTGCCGCCCACCTGCGGCAACGGGGTGCGGGAAGGGACCGAGACCTGCGACGACGGGGCGCTCAACGGCACCTTCGGCCACTGCGGCCCGGAGTGCAGCTCGGCGAACGCCTTCTTCTGCGGCAACGCCAAGCTGGAAGGGCCGGAGCAGTGCGACCGCGGTGCCTCGCTCAATGGCCAATATAACCCGAGCACCTCGGTGAGCTGCACCTTCGATTGCCGCAAGCCCGGACCTTCGTGCGGCGACGCCGTCGTGAACGGGCCGGAGCAGTGTGACGGCGCCGGCGCCGAGGCGTATGCGGGGAAGTTGTGCATCGCGGGCGACCGTGCGAGCCAGCCGTGCGAAACGGATGCCGAGTGTCCGGGAAGCGCGTGTGGCGGCACGTCCTCCACCAATGCGTGCGGGAGCGGCCGGGTGTGCGACCAGGGGAACCTCGGAGCGACCTGTTCGACCGACGATGACTGTGACCTGTTCGGAAGCTGCTATGAGGAGATCGACACGGAAGGGAACCGCGTGGAACGCTGTTCGCCGGGCGCCACGGGCCATTGCAGCACCGCCGCCGTCCCGCTTACGCGCACCCGCACGTGCCAGACGTGGGGCGGCTCGGCGTGCACGTTCAACGCGTTCACGGCGTGCAGCGCGGTGAACGTCCCCGCCTGCGGCAACGGGCGCCTCGACGTGGGTGAAGCGTGCGATGACGGCAACCGCGTGGACACCGACGCGTGCACGAACGTTTGCCAGAAGAACGTCTGCGGCGACGGCAAGGTGTTCCTCCAAACGGCCGGCGGCACGGAATCGTGCGATGAAGGAGTGAACAACAATGTCGAATGTTCGGCGCCCTACGGCGGGGTGTGCAACTACTGCACCGCCGCCTGCCAGTTCCGCACGCGAAGCGGCGGATTCTGCGGCGACAGTCTCAAGAACGGCCCGGAGTTCTGCGACGTGAACCTCCCGGTCAAGACCTGCATCGAGCTTGCGACCGGCACGCATGCCGGTTCGTGCGCCACCTATGCCGATTGCCCGAACACGTCGTCCGGCCAAGGATGCGGCCTTCAGGCGGATGGGACGGCCCGTTGTGCGGGGATTTACAGCTGTCTCAATCTCGGGACCTGCAACGGCGGGCCGGAGAACGGGAAGACCTGCGCGATCCCATCAATCACGGGGTACGCCTGCGCCGCGCCGGGCGCATGCGTCATGCCCACCTGCGGCCTCGATTGCCGCGCCTCATGCCCGTTCTCGTACCGCACGGATTCCGTGCAGGTGAAGCCGGAGATCGAGGGGGCGCTGCCAGGCAATAAGGTCACGCTGTTTAGCGTGACCGATCCGAGCCCCGACGCACAGCCGCGTCGCGCCGACCTGTTCGTGCCGGCGTGCAAGGTCATGGTCGGCCTCACGGCCAACGTGGATTCAGACGACATCGTGCCGCAGAGCGTGGACATCGTGTTCGTGACCGACGTGTCCGGAAGCATGGGCACCCAATCTGGTGGGGGAAAGACACGAATGGAAGCGGTGAAGGACGCGGAGAAGGCCGCGGTCCAGACCATCCTCGATACGGCCACGCAACACGGTCAAACGATCCGCATCGGGTTGGTGAGTTTCAAAGCGCCCGGGACATGCACGTCCGGGGCCCCGGCAGGGACCGTGTTCACCGTTCCCTCCACGGCCCGGAAGGCCTGCAAGGACGTCTTACTCACGAACGCCGCCTCGACGAACGTCAACACGCTCCAGGCAAAGATCGACACCTACACGGCCTCGGGGGGCACGCCGACCGACGCAGGTCTGCTCGCCGGACTCGAGGTCATGGATGCCTCGACGGCATCCAAGAAGATCATCATCCTGTTGAGCGATGGTGAACCTTTGGGAGACGGCGTGACGATGAAGATCACGATGGATACCGTAAAGAACACGAATGGGATACAAAAATATCCGGACGTGGACATCTATACGGCGGTCATCAGCAGTACGGATTCGCTCGTCAGCTTTATGCGCCATCTGTCTGACGACGTCTGTCCCGGATCGCATTATGATGAAACGGCTTCCATCTTTGACCCCAATAAACCATACTCCAACGAGACTGGCTGCGGCCTGGGGAGCGACGGCATCGATTATTCCTACGAAGCCACCACCGCGGAGGGGATTACGGACATGTTCACCCAGATCGTCGCCAACATCCTCGGGTTCGTCATCTCCTACACCGTGAACGCGGACGGGACCGCCGTGGAGTCCTCGGGCGGCGTGCAGGACGGGCGCAACATCCTCCTCCCGTTCCCGCAAGAATTCGGCTGCTCCGACCAGACGCAGGTGATTCCGCTGTCCGTGACGTATGATTCCGAGGGCAACAGCCTCAAGATGGAGGATTTCTCCATCACCTACTGCCCGCTTACCCCGTAGCGTATGAATGGCGACACGTACCAAACGCAACCTGCGCCGTCATACGCGCCAGCTCCGGCCCCGACATCCTACGTCGAGCCGCCGGCTCCGGCCCCTTCGCGCCGTCCGATCGTCATTGGCATCGCGGTCGGCGCCGTCGTGCTTGCGATCGCCGTCGTGGCGTTCGTCGCATTGCGTCGAGGCGCTGGGCCGACGTCCGCGCCCGTGTCGCCATCGCAGATCGAGGCGACCTCCGCGGAGTGCGACGCGGCCAAGAATCCCGACGGTTGCCGTAAAGTGAAGCTCACCGAGCTGGCGACCAATGCCGCCTCGTCGGACCCGTGCGATGCGCTCGCGGGGGAGGCGCGCGACAGCTGCCTGTGGTCGGTGGCCAAAGAGCAAGGGGATCCCGCCCTGTGTGACGGGATGGTAGATCCGGAACTGCGCGGGACCTGCGCCGACAACGTGGCGTTTCTCATGGCCGTTGCCGCGCACGACGTCGCCCGGTGCGAGGCAATCAAGGGGGAAGGGTATCGGAGCTCCTGCGTGCAGCAGATCGAACCCACCACTTCGGCCAATTGCGCCTCGCGCGGCGGGGATGCCGCAACCTGCGACGGGATGAAGCAGACGGAAACCGCCATCGCGGCCGGGGATCCGGCGTTGTGCGAACAGGCCGGACCCGACATGGACCGTTGCCTCGACATCGTTGCCGAAACCGACGGCGACCATGACGGTCTCACGGTCCTTTCCGAACGCGACTACGGCACGTCGCCCACCAAATCCGACACCGACGGCGACGGGTTCGACGACGGCGACGAAGTCGCGGCGGGGTACGACCCCAATGGTCCGGGGAAATTGTGATATCATTAGGCGATAAGGCCTGAGGCGGACAAGGCTTCAGGAAAATCCTTCACGCCTTCACGCCTGAGGCCTTCATGCCTCGACATCCTATGTTCGACGAACCCGAAGACATGTTTGCGGAAACGGGAGCGCCAACTCCGGCAGCAGTCTCCCGACAAGCCGCGCCAACTCCGGCAGCGCCCGTCGCGCCCGCATCCTACGAACCGACGTCGGGCGGCGGAGGCTTTCCCTGGAAGGCCGTGCTCGTCATCCTGGCCGTGATCCTCGTCATCGCCGCTGCCGCCGGATTGTCGTTCCTCCTTCTTTCGGCCCGCACGCCCGCCACGCCAGGCGTCCCGGACGTGTCGAACGCCGTGTCCGAGGATACCGGCACGCCCGTCGCTCCGGCCGCTCCCGCCGCCGTCACGGCGCCGCCGACCGCGCCCGCGGTGACCCCTCCCGCGTCGCCGGAGCCGGATCAGGACAAGGACGGACTTACCGACGCGCAAGAGGCGCAACTTGGCACGAGCCCGGTGGAGGCCGATTCGGACGCCGACGGCCTGTTCGACCGGGAAGAGATGGAGGCGTACAAGACCGATCCGCTCAATCCCGACACTGACGGCGACACGTTCAAGGATGGCGACGAGGTGAAGAACGGCTACAACCCGAACGGTCCCGGCAAGCTCCTGTCGGCCCCGCCCGCCGCTCCGTAAATCAATTCCGTCATGGCCGCGCCACAGCCTCCGCAACCGCTGCAGACTCCTCCCGGAGCGACTCCGGCCACGGCACGTCCCATGCCGGCCATGTTCGTGATGCCGGAAAAGTACCGCGGCGGAGCCCAGCCGATGGCCCAGCCGAAGCCTCCGGCGCCGCCCCCGCCGACGAAGGTCATCGCCCCGCCCCCTCCTCCAAAGCCGCCTGCGCCCACAGGCAAGCCTGTCCCCAAGCGCAAGGCCGGTCCCAACAAGGCGCTCATCATCGCCGGCGTCCTGCTCATCCTCGGCCTTGGGATCGGTGCCTATTTCATCACCCGACCGCAAGTCTCCGAACCGACACAGCCCGCTCCACGTCCGGTTCCCGCGCCGGAGCCGATCCCGCAACCCGCGCCCGAACCTCCCCCCGAACCCGAACCGGCTCCCGAGCCGACGCCATCCACCGCCGTCCCGGGCGCCGACACGGACGGGGACGGATTGAGCGACCTTGAGGAAAACCTGATTTACGTCTCCGATCCGAACAGGCCGGACACCGACGCGGACGGGTACGTCGACGGCCTGGAGGTGGAGAACCGCTACAACCCGGCCGCCGTCGCGCCAAGGACGCTGTTCGAAGCGGGAGTGGTGAAGGCGTATGACGGCGGCACCTACTCGTTCCTGTTTCCGGTAGGATGGGCGAACACGGCCGATTCGGGTTTCATCGGGGATTTTTCCGCGATGACCGGCGAGCGCGTGAGCGTCGCCGGACCAGATGTCCTGCAGATGCCTCCGGACGCGACCGTCTTTACCACGAAGAACGGACTCACGGCCCATCGTTCGAGTGACGGGAGGACGGTATCCGTCGATCTGGACGCGACAACGACGCTTGTCTTCGCCTACGACCTCGGCATCAAGGGGACGGTCGATTACGCGAAGACCTTTGAGATGATGATCAATAGCGTGATGGGAAAATAACGTCTTTGCGAGGAGCATGCCGTCCAGGCGACGAAGCAACCTCCCGGGAGATTGCTTCGTCGGTCTGAGGACCTCCTCGCAAAGACAGGATATGATAAATTTCGAACTGAACCAGTCGCGCCTGAAAGGGGGGCAGCGCGTCAAAGAAGCGGACGTTGGTCGGGCCCTCAAGGCGGTGTCCGCCGCGTTGCGGCTTCGCAGAGATACGGAGATTTCTATCGCGTTCGTGTCCGAGCGGGAGATGCGCGCGCTCAACAGGCAATGGCGCGGATCGGACAAGGTGACGGACGTGCTTTCGTTCGGAAGGCTGGAAAGGGCGGAAACGGGGGAAGTCCTTATTTGCTACGAACAGGCCGCTCGGCAGGCGAAGGAGATGAAGCATTCCGCGCGCGACGAGGTGCTGTTCCTGCTCGTGCATGGCGTCCTCCACCTGTTTGGATACGATCACGAACGCCCTTCGGACGCGAAGAAGATGTTCCCGCTCCAAGCGCGCATCCTCACAAAGCTCGGTATCAATCCTCGCCTTACGCCTGAGGCCTTGTCCGCCTGAGGCCTTGTCCGCCTGAGGCCTTCATCGCCTTCATCGCCTTCCTCGCTATGATCGAGATCCGCCGCCTGTTCAAGAGTTTCCGCTACGCGCTGCACGGCATCCGCGTGGTGTTTCGAGACGAGCAAAGCTTTCGCCTGCAGGCGATCGCCGGCCTGGCGGTCGTCGCCTCGGCGCTCGTCCTGCACGTGCGTACGACGGAATTCATCCTCCTCGTCCTGCTCATCGGCGCGGTGCTCACCTTGGAACTGGTGAACAGCGTGTTCGAGCGCATCGTGGACGGCTTCAAGCCGCGCCTGCACCCGGTGGTGGGGGACATCAAGGACATCATGGCCGCCACGGTGCTCATCGCGTCCCTGGTGGCGGCCGTGGTCGGCCTGGTCATCTTCGTCCCGAGGCTTTCGACCTTGTTCTAGGGCCTTCCCGCGGGTATACTGGTGACACGCGTATGGCGGATGAAATTTACGCTGGATTGGACATCGGCTCCCAAAGCATCCGCGTGGCGGTGGGGAAGCC
The DNA here is from genome assembly GCA_004297215.1 of Patescibacteria group bacterium. NCBI lineage: Bacteria > Patescibacteria group bacterium. The sequence continues at coordinate 18,060 of SCUM01000002.1, read as the reverse complement.
GGTGCCCGCCCCGGGCGGAAAGGTACAGATGCACGTGATCGGCGCCGTGGAGGTGCCTTCTTCTGGCATCGCCAAGGGGACGGTCACCAACCTCGAAGACGCGGTTTCGAGCGTCTCCAAGGCGCTTGAGCAAGCCGAGCGCATCACGGGCGTGCCGGTGTCTTCCGCGTGGGTCGGCATTTCGGGGAGCCACATCATCGCCCAGGAGAGCCGAGGGGTGGTGGGCGTCGGGCGCAGCGACGGGGAAATCAGGGATGAAGACGTGGAGCGCGCCATCGAGGCCGCCCGCACCGTGGCGACCCCAACCAATTACGAGATCATCCACGTGATCCCCAAGAGCTTCATCGTGGACGGTCAGCGCGGCATCAAGGATCCGGTCGGCATGAACGGCATCCGCCTCGAGGTGGATGCCCTCATCATCGAAGGGCTGTCGAGCCAGATCCGCACCCTCACCAAATGCGTGTACCGCACCGGGCTCGACATCGAGGACCTGGTGTTTTCCATCCTCGCCACCTCCGAGGCGGTCGTCACCGATCGGCAGCGCGAGCTTGGCGTGTGCGTGGTGAACATCGGGGCAAGCACCACCAGCCTTGCCCTGTATGAGGAAGGGGACGTGCGCCACACGGCCGTGCTTCCCTTGGGCGGCGACCACGTGACGTCGGACATCGCCATCGGCCTGCGCACCTCCATCGAGGTCGCCGAGCAGGTCAAGCTCCACTTTGGCACCTGCATGCCCGAGGACGTGCACAAGAAAGAAGAGGTGAATCTCGCCGACGTGGGAGCCGCCGAGGACGAGATGGTGAGCCGCCGGTTCGTGGCGGAGATTGCAGAGGCCCGCGTGCAGGAGATCTTCGAGATGGTGGACCGCGAGCTCGCCAAGGTGGACCGCAGCGGGATGCTTCCGGCCGGCGTGGTGCTCACCGGAGGCGGCGCGCGCCTTGCCGGGATCCTCGACGCGGCCAAGGCCGTGCTGCGCCTGCCTGCCGCGATCGGCACCCCTATCGGGATTTCCTCGGTCATCGACCGCGCCGGCGATCCGGCGCTTTCCACGGCCATCGGGCTCGTACTGTGGGGACAGCACGTCCGCGGGACCGGAGACGCGCGCAGCGGGCTCGGGAAACTGTTTGGGAAGATGCGCGGTGTGGATAAGCTGGGGTCAATTTTCAAGAAAATGTTCGGCTCGATGAAGCCTTAGCGGAAAAGGGCCCCGCCTTTCGAGAAAGGCGGGGTTTTTTCTTTCTTGACACTCCACTCCTTGGCCACTAAAGTTACACAGATTTCGCTTAAGACAGCGGATTTTGAACACATAACGTGTTCAACCTGAACCACCATGACATGACCCGTATGGCAGAGGTGAAGCCCGACATCGAGACGTTCGCCCGCATCAAGGTGGCCGGCATCGGCGGGGGCGGAAGCGCCGCGGTCACGCGCATGATCAGCGAGAAGATCAAGGGGGTGGATTTCATCGCGATCAACACCGACGTGCAGGCGCTCAACCAGAACCTGGCATCGAACCGCATCGCGATCGGCAAGACGCTCACGCGCGGCCTGGGCGCCGGCATGAACCCGGAGGTCGGCATGCGCGCGGCCGAAGAGAACGCGGCCGAGATCCGCGCGGCCATCGAGGGCGCCGACATGGTGTTCCTCACCTGCGGGCTGGGCGGCGGGACCGGCACGGGCGCCATCCCGGAGGTCGCGAAGATCTGCAAGGAGCTCGGCGCGCTCACCGTGGCCGTGGTCACCAAGCCGTTCTCCTTCGAGGGGGCGCAGCGCCGACGCATCGCCGAGGAGGGGTTCGACCGGCTCATCCAGCACGTGGACGCCATCATCACCATCCCCAACGACCGGGTGCTCCAGATCATCGACAAGAAGACCTCGCTCATCGAGGCGTTCGCCGTGGTCGACGACGTGCTGCGCCAGGGCGTGCAGGGGATCGCCGAGCTCATCACCATTCCCGGCCTCATCAACGTGGACTTCGCCGACGTGAAGGCCATCATGGAGCGTTCCGGCTCGGCGCTCATGGGCATCGGGCGCTCCACGGGCGAGAACCGCGCCGCGGAAGCGGCCAAGCAGGCGATCGCGAGCCCGCTTTTGGAACTGTCCATCGACGGGGCCAAGGGGATCCTGTTCACCATCACCGGAGGCAAGGACCTGGGCATGCACGAGGTGGCCGAGGCCGCGAAGATCATCACCGGCGCGGCCGACGAGGACGCCAAGGTCATCTTCGGCGCCAACATCGACGACGGGCTCAAGGAGGAGATCCGCATCACCGTGGTCGCCACCGGCTTCGACAGCCGCGACCGCCGGCTCACGGCGCCCGGCGCCGTCGAGGTCGCCTCTCAAGGCACCTGGACGCCCAGCACCTTCCTGCGCCCGCGCGAGGAGGACCGCCTTACGGGCAAGCCCCGCGTGAACGCGTTTAGCCCGCCTCCGAAGCCGGCCATGCCCGCCCCGCTGCCGCCCGCGGAAGAGTCGCGCCCGGAGCCTCGGCCTCCCTCGAAGCCGGCCCCCAAGCCCTTCATCCCCCCGCCGCCCCAGATGCCCAAACCCGTGGCGGAAGAGGACGACATGGAGATCCCGGCGTTCATCAGGAAGAAGATGATGTAGGGTGGACGAAAACTTGAAGAACCAAAACTTGAAGGACCAAAGGGTTTCGAAACCCTGAAGGACGAAGGTTAAAACTTCGTCTTTCATCCTTCGTCCTTTCACGTCTCCTTTGGCCCTTCAAGTTTTCACGTTTCAAGTTTTTCCTCTACACTATCCCCACATGTCCCGCACCAAGATCGTCTGCACCATCGGGCCCTCGAGCGCCAAGCCCGCCATCCTCCGCTCCATGATGAAGGGCGGCATGGCCGTGGCCCGCCTCAACCTGTCGCATGGCACGCACGCGAGCCATCGCGCCTATCTCGCGATGATCCGGGAAGCGGCGCGCGAGGTCGGCCTGCCCGTCGCGGCGCTTGCCGACCTGCAAGGGCCCAAGATCCGCCTGGGCGTGCTCCCCGAGGCCGGAGTGGAGCTCAAGGCGAAGAGCCGCGTCCGGTTTTCCACGGCCGTCGACGCGTACCGCGCCGGCGGCCCGCTCCCGGTCACGTACAAGGGGTTGCATAAGGACGTGAAGGCCGGCGCGCGCCTGCTCATCGACGACGGGCTCATCGAGGTGAAGGTCACGGGCGTCTCCGGGCGCGTCCTCACCGCCTCCGTGGTGAACGGCGGGAGGGTCACCTCGCACAAGGGGATGAATTTCCCGGATTCCACCCTGCGCGTGTCGCCAATCACGGACAAGGACAAGGAAGACCTCGCTTTCGCCGTGAAGGCCGGCGTGGAATTCGTCGCCCTCTCGTTCGTCACCGACCCGAAGGACGTGCGGACGCTGCGTTCCCTTATCGCGAAAGCGCTCCCGAAAGGGAAAACGCCCCCCCGCATCGTGGTGAAGATCGAAAAACACGAGGCCGTGCGCCGATTCGCGGAGATCCTCGCGGAAACGGACGCGGTGATGGTGGCGCGCGGCGACCTCGGGGTGGAAATTCCCGCCGCCGAAGTGCCGGTCCGCCAAAAGGAGATCATCGAGGCCTGCCGCGCGGCAGGCAAGCCGGTCATCGTCGCCACCCAGATGCTCGACAGCATGATCCGCAACCCGCGGCCCACCCGCGCCGAGGCGAGCGACGTGGCGAACGCCGTATGCGACCATGCCGATGCCGTGATGCTTTCCGGCGAGTCGGCCACGGGCAAGTATCCGCGTGAGGCGGTCGCGGCCATGCAGGCGATCGCCACGGAGGCGGAAGCCTCGCGGTTCGACGACGTGCGCCACGAGGACCAGCCCGGCACCGATTTCGACCCCCCGCTCACGCATGCGCTCGCCGACGCCGCCGTCGGCCGTCGCATCGACGCCGTGCTTTCGAGCGTGGAACTCTTCCGGGACGCCGAACGGCTCTTGGGCGCGCGGGCGCAGGTCCCGCTCCATCTGGCGGTCCCCAGCGACGCGCTCGCCAGGCAGGCGAATCTCCGGTGGGGCGTGCGCCCGTTCGTCCTGAAGGCGGGCTCGGGGAAGACCTTCGCCGCGCGCGCGCTCAAGGCGCTGAAGGCGGCCAAGCGCATCAGGAAAGGGGATCGCGTCGCCCTGGTATCGGGCGGCGTCCACGGGGCGGGATACGACCTCGTGAAGGTGACGTGAACCAAAAGAAAAAGGCCCAGCATGCTGGGCCTTTTTCTGGCGGACCGGAAGGGATTCGAACCCTCGATCTTCTCCGTGACAGGGAGACGTGTTAACCGGGCTACACCACCGGTCCTCGGTGGATTTCGTGCCGAGAGCTTAGCATGGGTCGCCTGGACGGGCAAGGGGGGATTTCCGGATAAAAAAGACCTCGACGCGTCATCGAGGTCATCTGAAGAGCCTCAGTGATGAAGGGCCTTCTCAGGGCAGGAGCGTCATCTCGTCCTGCATCTGCGCGGTCGCTTCGATCGGCGGGGCGCTTGCGGGCGCGGCCGCGAGCATCGCGCACAGGATGCACATCATCGCGGCCCACATCGGCGCGTTCGCCACGCGTCCGATGCGCCGCCTGCCGATGCGCGCGTCGTCGAACCCTGCGTCCTTCGCCGCGGGGGCCGGGACATGGGCGGGAATCACGGGCTTCGGGGTCGCCATGATGATCCGTCGGGTCGGGCCGGGGAGCGGGATCGGCTCGTCCTCCCGCGACTCCTTCGGCTTCGCCGTCAGGGTCTCGACGATGATGTCGTCATCGACCGGGATCTCAGGGCGGACCGCCTGGGCGTGCGCGATGGCGTCGGCAAGCATCGTCTGCAGCGTCTCGAGCTGGCGCTGCTGCTTGTCGCACCGCAGATGCACCTCGAACAGCTCGTTGCGGAGCATCTCCTCCATCGCCTCCGTCGTCGGCCGCCGGTCGATCGCGTCGCGGACCTCGCTGTGGCCGTCGCGCCTTCGCGCGTCCATCTCCCCGACGAACGCGGCGAACCCCGTGAGGTCCCGCCACATGTGCCTGGTGCGGTCATCGGTGTCGTAACACGCGAGCTGGAGCCGTTTCAGGACCTCGTTGAGGTCGCGCCTCAACCCGGTGACGGCTTGCCCCATCTCCTCGACGGCCGCATCGAGGTCTACCTGGCGGACACGGGAAGGATCGGAATCCATCGAACCACCTCCTTGCGCTTACGAGTTTCTCTCTCCTCGTAAGACCGCATAAGGTAGCACGAAAACGCGGTTTCGTCAACCCTGACCCAGGATGCGCCTCGGGGCCTTGGCGGAATAAAAAAGTCGCCAGAGAGATCTCTGGCGACCTGTCGGTAGCGCGCGTATCGCGCTATCCGTCGATCCTGACTTTGTTGTCGCAGGACACGTTGGCCACGGTCGCTTTCGCGGCCGAAGTGCCGTTCATGCCCACGAACGTGCCGGCGCCCGTCTGGTGCGTGACCTTGATCCGATCCGCATCCACATGATCGGTGCCCCTGTGGGTCATGCGGTCGAGGGGGATGAGGACCAGCGGCCTCATCTCGAACTTGAAGTCGGCCTTCCCCTTGTCGCGTTCCGCCCGGTCCGGCTCGACGACGACCACGGTCCCGTCCGGCTTCGTCATGACGACGCCGATCGCGGCCGTCCCGTCTCCGTTGAGCATCGGCTCGCATTCCGGCGCAAGCACCGGAACCGCCGCCTTCTCGCGCTCCTCCATCTCCTTCTCGAGGGCGAGCTTTTGCTGCTCCGCCTTCTGCTGCGCGACCTCGGCCTCCTGCTTGGCCGAGCGCCAGTTGTACCCGAGACCGATGACGAGCGCGAGCACCAGCAGCGCGATCGCGGCGTTCTTCAGGCGGTCGTTGGCCGTGACGAGGGCCCACAGCCTGTTGTCCGTCAAGCGCCGGCCGCCGTTGCCGTTCTTCGCCGCCGCCGGATCGCCGTCGCCCTCAGCCGGGGCCTTGTCCCGCCTGCCGACGACCTGGGTCGTCTCCTTCGCCTTGCGGGCCTCTTCCTCGGCCGCATGGCGAGCGGCTTCGGCTTCGACCTGGGCCTTGCGGGCCGCCTGCGCCTGGTTCTCCTCGAAGTCCGCCCTCTGCGCCTCCTTCTCCGCCCGCTTGCCGGCTTCGCGCGCCGCCTTTCGGGCATCCTCGAGATGGTCCTTGAGCGCCTGCTCTTGCGCGTTGGCGGCATCGGCGAGCTCCTTGATGCGAGCCTGCGCCGTTTCGGCCGCCTGCGCCAGGTCGGTCTTCTCCTTCGCCGCCTGCTCTGCCGCGGCCTTCGCTGCCACGAGCTCGGCCTGCAGGGCCTCGGCCTTCTTCTGGTTGGCCAGGGCCTCGGCCTTCGCCGCCTCTTCCGCCTTCTTCGCTTCTTCGATCGCTGCCATTTCTTCCTCCGTCATCGTGGCCGCCGTCGAGACGGAGGCAGTGGTTGGTTGCAGTCCGGCCTCAGGCGGCTTCGTCGCCCAGGTGCGCGGCTTCTTGGTCGGAGCGCCTTCCGTGCTGGCTCGCCGCAGGGATTCCACGGCTTCTACCCCCATCGCCGGCGTGTGCGGGGGATCGGCCATCGGAGAAACGCCGTCGAACAGTCCCGCGATCGGGCTGCTGTCCGGCGCGGCCGGTGGAGGCATCGGGGAGTCCAAGCTCAAGTCCCCCAGGGCCTTGAGTCGGGCCGTCTCCTCCCTCACCTTTCGTTCGACGGGAGTTTCGGGTTCGAGCACTTCGGGCTCGATCTTGATACTGTTGACGATCGCCTCGATGCCCTCTTGCGCCGCGGACATCTCTTCGAACACGGCGTCGTCGTTGACCTCGAGGTCCGTGATTTCCGCGAGTTCCGCCGGAGCGGCGCTCACGTCGGTGGTGGCCTGCAGGTTTTCGGCCGGGAAGGTCTTCGACTCCTCTTTGAACGACCCGTCCGGCGAGCTGATCGTGAGCTTCGTCTCGGCGACGGGAATCCAGCACCTGCCGACGGACGTGTCGCCTTCATCTTCGAACGGCTTCGGGTCAAGCGGCGGCCTCTCATCCCGCTTGAGGACGTACTTGAGCCCTTTGGGCACTACTCCTCCCATGGCGACGAGATAGAACTCCACCCCCCGATATCGGATCCCGTCCTTTTCGGACCGTTCAGCGGTGAGGGCGAATTCCAGCATGAGCAGGCTTTCGTTCTTCGTCATGGCTTCACCTCCTTCAGGGGGTGTGGGGTTGGGGGTTGGGGGTTGAGCGGGAGGGGGGTTCGTTTCTTGTGTCGTGGTCACGGCAGGTTTCCGCTTGCTTGGTGGCACTTCCGTGAACGCCGTTCCCGGATCTTCCAGCAACAGGCTATAGACGGCCGCGACGCGTCGATTCGACAGCGGTTCCCCCAATGGAGGACTTTGCCGCCAGAGGGTGTTCTTGTCGATTTCCATCGAGATTTCGCCCGTCACGTCTTCCTTCTCGATCGTCTCGATGACGCAATTGAGCATCACGAGCTCCGGGCGAGGGAAGGGGCGATCGTACGCATGCGTGACGACGAATCCCGCCACTTGGATTTCCCGGTCTCCCCACGGGGTGGGTTCGTACAAGGCGGTCGCCTTGACGACGGCCAGGTTCCGACTGAGCGAACCGCGGAAGTCCACGTTCGGTCCGGGCCATGAGGACTTGTTGAACAGGTCCCGCACATGCTCGGCCTTGCTCAGCTTGATGGTGAGCGGGGGCATCCCGGGATGAACGATCAGCTTCATGAGGACGTGAGTCTCGGTCCTCGGGTGGACCACGACCAACATGAGGCCGGGTTCCGAACGATTGATGAGAAACGACGTCTCGGGCTTCATCTCCTTCGGCTTCATCCTGACCTCCTTTCGGTCATCATGGGTTTTTGGATTGTGAAGCGGCGCTTGCGCGCCTCACGAAATGGCGATCGCAGGGAGAATCCCAGCGAACGGCAAATCTTGGCACAAAAAAGGCCGTTTGTCAACTCCGACGCTCCGCCACCGACGTTCTCTAAAAGGCGGAGGTCGGAGCCCCGACCCCGGAGGGCGTCGGGGGCTATGTTACCCACAAGAAAACGCCCGTTTCAGGGCGTTTTCGGATGGTTCGCTTAGGCGTGGACGGTCTTCAGGATCGCTTCGAACACGGCCGGATGGTCCTTGGCGAGGCTCGAGAGCACCTTGCGGTCGAGCTCCACGTCGGCTTTCTTGAGATCGTCGATGAAGCGGCTGTAGGAAACCCCGTGCGGGCGAAGGGCCGCGTTCAGGCGCACGGTCCACAGGCGGCGGAAGTCGCGCTTCTTGGTGCGGCGGTCGCGGTAGGCGTACTTGCCGGCCTTAAGCTCGGCCGTGATGGCCAGCTTGAGCTTGCTCTTGCGCCCCCACTTCATCCCCTTGGTCTTCTTGAGGATGTTGCGGCGGCGCTTTACGTGGTGCGTTCCGCGTTTGACGCGAGGCATAGGTTACTTGGAGTACGGGAGCAGCGCGTCGATCGCCTTGTGGTTGACGCCGGAAAGTTCCGTGTCGCGACGCTTCTTGCGGGTCATCTTGCCGGTGTCGCGGCTGTTGAAATGGCCCTGGCCGCAAAAGCGCTTCATCACCTTGCCGGTCTTGGTGCGCCAGACGCGCTTGGACAGGGACTTGTGGGTCTTGAGCTTCATAAAATGTGTTACGAACCTACGAATGGCTACGAAACGGCGAATGGGGGGAGTCTACGGAAAAGGTCCCTATCCGTCAAGCGGTCAGACGCGGCCCACGATGGCCGTGAGGCGTCCTTGCAGGTAGGTGATCTCCTGTTCCACGCGGATGGGAAAGTCGGTCTTGAGGATTTCCATGAACTTCTTCACCACCTCGCGGGCAAACTCCTGGTGGCCCTTTTCGCGCCCGCGCAGGATGATCTCGATCTTCACCTTGTCGCCGTCCTCGAGGAACGACTTGGCCTGCTGATGGCGCGTCTCGAGGTCATGCTCGCCGATGCGCAGGGAGAGACGTACGCCTTTCACCTCCACTTCCTTCGACTGCGCCTTCTGCTTGCGAGCCTCTTTTTCCTTTTGGTATTTGAATTGCCCGTAATCCAGGATGCGGCACACCGGCGGCTCGGCCTTGGGGGACACCTCCACGAGGTCGAGCTCCTTCGAGCGGGCGAGCGCGATCGCCGCCGCGGTGGTGAGGACGCCCACGGGCCGGTCGTTCTCGTCCACCACGCGAACCTCCGGAGCCAGGATGGCTTCGTTCGCCCGGTACACCGGGACCTCGAACTTCGGTTTTCGCTGGCGATGCCTGTGGATGCGCATAGGTTGAACCGAATCTTAGCCTAGATATGGAAAATATCAAGGGGGAACGGTATGCTGCCGGCGCATGCCCACGCTCGCCTTCAACAAACGGGCCGGATTCGACTACGACCTCCTTGAGACTTTGGAGGGCGGGTTGAAGCTCACGGGCGCCGAAGTGAAGTCGGTGCGCGCGGGCCATGTGCAGTTCAAAGGGGCCTTCCTCCACGTGTTCCGTGGGGAGCTGTGGCTCAAGAACCTGTTCATCTCTCCCTATGCGCCGGCCGCCGACAAGGAGACGCATGATCCCGGGCGCGACCGCAAGGTACTGGTCAAGAAACGCGAGCTCGCACGACTCGCGGCAAAGACGCATGCGGACGGGTTGACGTTGGTGCCGATTTCGCTCTATACTCGCGGGTCCTTCCTCAAGCTCGGGTTTGCCCTCGCACGCGGCAAGAAGCGTTTCGAGAAGCGCGACGCGATCAAGAAGCGGGAGGTGAACCGCGAGCTGCGGGAGAGGATGAAGGAATGAGGGGTCGACCGGTATCGATGGGAGATCCTTTCGCACGGAGCAAGCCGAGGCGGTGCCGGGCCTCGTAAATCCCTGGCACGGAGAAGTCAACCGCCAATCTCTTCTCGAAGGCCAAGAACCTGATCGCTTCGGCGTTCACGGTTCCGACGCTTTCTTTGGTCACCGCCTAATACGCCGTGACCCATCCGCCGCCTCTGCGCCCGTAGGGGGCATTGCGGGTGTCATATCTTCGGGCTTGGTTTGGGAGGGCGCCGCCGTCTCCCATCCGACACTGGCCTGCGGCACGCGATGACGGGTTTCGTCCCGTCTTCACCGTCGTCGCGCAACCAACGGGACTGAGCTTGGATCCCCGGGACGGGAGGCCTTACCAGACGGGGGTTCGATTCCCCCCGACTCCACCATTCGACTACCTCCATCTGTCTCTATGGAGGTAGTCGAATGCCCTGAGCTTGTTGAAGGGCCATGAGTCAGGTGATAGACAACCGCTCATGGCTGTGCCAATGATCCTCAGCTGCATAGGCTGGGAAATTTTGATATACTGCCTTCACTATGCCTCCACGCATGAGCGATGCTCCGCACCAGATCACCGTTTCAACCTCCACGTTCGTCAAGGCCGTGCTCGTGGTGCTCGCGCTCGGATTCATCTGGTTCATCCGCGACGTGCTGGCGATCCTGTGCGTGGCCGTCCTGCTCGCGGCCCTCATCGAGCCGTTCGCGGACTGGTGCTCCAGGCATCACGTCCCGCGCGGCCTTGGCGTGATCGCCATCTACCTCGTGTTCGGCGGGGTGCTTTCCATGGCCGCGGTGCTGCTCATCCCCGTGGTCATCGCCCAGTCGACGACCCTCATCAACAACCTCACCGAGGCCTCTTCCGGCCTCACCTCCTCGTTTGCCGAGCTGAAGGCGCTTTCCACCCACTACGGTCTCACCGACAACCTCCGCTCCGGCCTGGAATCGGTGCAGCAGGCGGTGGCCGGGAGCGTGGCGGGGATCTTCTCCACCTTGCGCGGGGTGATCGGCGGGGTCGCGGCGCTGTTCCTCGTGCTCGTCCTCGCGTCCTACATGGTCATCGAGGAGGACGTGGCCAAGCGCTACTTCAAGGACCTGGCCCCGGTGGAATACCAGCCCTACCTTACGGCGCTGTTCACCAAGATGCAGCACCGCATCGGCTCATGGCTGCGCGGACAGCTCCTGCTCGGCCTCATCGTCGGGACGGCCATCTTCATCGGCCTGTCCGTGATCGGCGTGGAAAACGCGCTCCTGCTCGGCCTGATCGCCGCCCTGTTCGAGATGGTGCCGTATGTGGGGCCCGTACTCTCGCTCGCGCCGGCGGCGCTCGTCGGGTTCGCGCATGACCCCGTGCAGGGCCTCATGGTGGTGGCGCTCTACCTCGTCGTCCAGCAGGTGGAAAACAACATCCTGGTGCCCAAGGTGATGCAGAAGGCTACCGGGCTCAATCCGGTGTTCAGCATCGTCGCGCTGCTCATCGGCATGAAGCTCGGCGGGTTCGTGGGCGCGCTCCTGTCCATTCCCGTGGCCACCATGGCGAGCGTGGTGCTCGAGGACCTGTTCGCGCAACGCGCCTGATCGAGTATGTTTCACCATCGGAGCTGGTTTCCCGCCGTGGTGGCCATCCTGACCCTTGCCTTGGGATTGACCGTCTCCTTTTCGTTGTATCCGCGGCCGACCCCTCCGAGCCCCGCTCCCGCCGCGGTTTCGTCCGAATCCTATCGCGCTTCCGTGAAGGGCGTCCTGGACGGGTTTGACGGCGCGTATGCGACCTCCTCTTCCGATCTCGCCAAGCTCGCGGCCGTGGAGCAGGCGCTTGCTTCGCTGCTCGCGCTCACGGTGCCGGGCGAGGAGCGCGGCCTCCATCTCGCCGTCGCCACGGCGTTGAACCAAATGGCACAGGGGCTGCGCGGCGCCCCCGGCGCGCTCGAACGCGGGACGAAGGCGCTTGAGGCCGCGCGCGCGGGCGCTCCTTGGCTGCGATAGGATATGGCCCGTATCGAGAAGGGCGGCGACGTGCAGGAGCAGCTGTCGCAGATGCATGGGGAAATCATGCAGACCGTGCGGCGGCGCAGCGGTCGCGGACGGGCGATCGGCTGCGCGGTCGCGGGGCTCGCCGCGCTCCTGCTCGCCCTCATCGCCGCCGGATGGGTCGTGGCGGCCACCGGGCTCGCGCAGGTTCCGCTGCTCACCGGGGCCGCGTACCGCGTCCCGCAGCCCGCGCATGCGGTGATCGAGACCGAACCGATCGAGACGTACGTTTCCCGCGCGCTCAGCGACCTGCTCGGGACGCGGCTCCGGCAGGGGAACGGGACGCTTTCCGACCGGCGTTTCTCGTTGGTCATCCCGGAAGGGACGTTCACTGCTTCCTTGCGGGACGCCCTGGGCCGCACGGACCAGAACCTCGTGGACGCCGGACGCTCGCAGGCGGCCGTCACGCCGGACGGGCTTGAACTGTTCCTGCCGCTCAAGGACAATCGGCAGGGGAGCGCGCTCGTCCTCACGCTGCGCCTTTCGGCCGCGAACGGGTCGCTCGACGCCGCCGTGAGGGAGGTACGCGTCGGTTCGCTCGCGGTGCCTGGCCCGGTCACGGAGGCGGCGTTCGCCCCGGCCGTGCGCCAGAGCCTGCTTCCGTTCACCGAGGCGTTCGGCCGTTACGCCACGCTCACCGGGGTTTCTTCCGAGGCCGGCGCGATCCGCTTCACGGGCGAGCTGTCCGTTTCCATCATCGACGTCAAATGATCCTCATCCACCGCTTCACGCCGTTTTTCATCCTGTGCTCCGCCGCCTCCGGGTTCGCGGCGGTGGTCGTTTCGGCCCTTCCCGTCTTGCCGGGGCTCGCCCTCACCGTGGCGATGGTGGCATTCCTGTTCGCGCGGCTGTGCCGGCTTTCGCCCCGATCGTTCCAGTTCTGGTACCTCACCGGCACCCCGGTCACCTTCCTCTTATCGAGTTTCGGGTTCCTCCTGCTGCTCGAGCGTCCTCTGGAGCGATGGGCGCTCGCGGCCGCCACGTCGCTGCTGCTGTTCCTGTTCGCGGAGCTGGTGTTCGCCTACGTCCACGTCCCCGCCACGTATCGGGCGTATTCCATCGAGCATCTCTCTCTCGGCCTCAACGTGCTTACCACCTTCTTCCTCTCCTCCTTCGCGTTCGGCACGGGGATGCTCCTGCAACTCCCGCTGTGGCTTTCATCAGCGGCCTTCGCCTCGTCCGTGGCGTTCATCATGTTCGGCACGCTGTGGGTGAGCAAGGTGGCGGTGCGTCCCGCGCTCGCCTATGCGCTCGCCGGCACGGCGCTCGCCACCGAGCTGTTCGCCGTCATCTCGTACCTGCCCACCGGGTATTACGTCGATGCCGCGCTCATCTCCGTGTTCCTCTACGTGTTCCTGGGCCTCACGCGGGCCCGATTCCTCGATAAGATGACCAAGACGGTGGTCGGCCGGTACTCGGCGGTGGGGAGCGGGTTGTTCCTGCTGCTCATGGGGACGGCCAGGTGGACATGATATACTGAAGATCGTTATGCGCCCGAATTCCTCCACCGTCCTGCGCCGCGCGTGGTTCACGCTCGCGCTGTTCTCGCTGCTCGGGCTCGTGGTGTCGTTGCTCGCGTCGTTCGTGCAGCCGCTCAAGTACTCCTCCACGGTGCGCCTGCTCGTGCGCCAGGACGCCGGCGCGGCGGTCGACGCGTATACGGCAAGCCGCAGCGAGGAGCGCATCGCCGACAACCTCACCGACGTCTTGTACACCACCACCTTTTTCGAGCAGGTGATGGGGGCCGGGTTCTCCATCAACCAAGGATATTTCCCCACGGCAGACGTGAAGAAGCGCCGGGAGTGGGGGCGCACCGTGTCGGCGTCCGTGGCGCGCGGGTCCGGCCTGCTCACCGTGGCGGCCTACCACCCCGATCCGCACCAGGCCGAGCAGATCGCCCGGGCCGTGGCATTCGTCCTCACGGAGCAAGCCGGGGAATACGCGAGCGGGGGAAAGATCGAGGTAAAGATCATCGACGCGCCGCTCAATTCCAAGTGGCCGGTCAAGCCCAACCTTGTCGCGAACGGCATTTCGGGCCTCGTGCTCGGCGGGCTCATCGGGGTGGGATACGCCCTTGCCCAGGCCGACCGCATCCGGCGCCGCCACCAGCTGGTCCACGAGGAATTTTAGCCAAAAACAGGCCCGATCGGGCCTGTTTTCTATTCCGCCGCTCTGGCCGGCTTGGCCTGGCAAACCGCGACAAGGAGGAGTCATCGTGGCCGCTGCGCCAAACCGGCCGCAGGGGTGGAATGGGCGCATCCTAGCAGGGGAGAAGACGCTGTCAAATGGCTTGACACTTTGGCCACTTTGTGATACGTTGCACCGTTCCTCGGAGGAACAAATGCCAACGAAAACGCCTGGAAATCAACGGATTCAGGCGGTTCGGCGCACGTCCATCATGCCTCCTCCTCATGATGGGCGTCGTCGGACCACCCGAGTCCGCGAGAGGCCCTCGCCTCCTGAACGCGCGTTCGGAAGGGGCGGGCCTCTCGACGGGCTGTAGTCCTTTACAATCCGTCAATCACCACAAATCCGGATGCGTCCGGGAGAAAGAGTCACGTGAAGAACCTCATCATCGCTCTCGTTTCGTGCTTCGTGATGTTCTCGCTGGCCCTGCCGGCGCAAGCGCAGGCCGACGCCGGGGCCACCACCCCGCCCGCCGTCCCTGCTGCCAGTCCGACCTCCAATAGCGGCGTCCTCCTCGACGCGGCCGCCCTCAAGAAGCTGGTCACGCCCGAGAAGTGCATCGACTGCGACAAGGCTCCGGCACCGACGGCGACGACGTCCGTCGCCGTCAAGGAGAAGAAGTGTCCCGGCGGCATCGGCACTTACACCACGGATGCGTGGAAGGAGTGCTCGAAAGAGAACAAGAAGGTCTGCTGGGACGGAAAGACGTACTGGAAAAACCAGCGTTGCCCGCCCGAGCCGACGGACGACATCACCGACCGACCCCCGCCTCCGCCTCCCGAGCCGGAGTATGACGACCACGACGGCGTGTGCACGTACGGCGACTCGAAGGAGCCGCTGCACTACCGCACACTCCGGCATCCGAAGGCGGGACAGAAGAAGGTCCTTTGCGACACTGGATTGTACAAGGACACGCCGTCCGAGTGCTGTCCTGATGCGCCAGGGGTTGGTCCGATCGGACCCGCTGGCGTCCCTGGGGTGACGACGATCATCGACAAGACGAAGCCGGAGAAGCCCCGCGTGAGCGTGCTGAACCGCGGTGAACCGGCCGAGCCGAGCACCAAGGGGAAGCTGGTGATCAGCGCGGACAAGCCGGTGGACACGCCGTTGACCGTACCGATCGCGACCCACGGGTCCGCGAAGGGCGGTGACGACTATCGGGGGCTGCTCCCGTCGTACACCATTCCCGCAGGCAAGACGGAGGTGACCGTCGACATCGTCCCCAACGACGACAACGAGTTGGAAGGCGACAAGACGATCATCATCACGATCGAGCCGAATGACGGCTACGACGCGGGGATCCCGGCCACGACCTTCACCCTGGGCGACGACGAGAAGCCCAAGGTGGCGGAAGCGCCGCCGGTGGTGACGCCGGGCGAGCCGTGGAAGTGGCCCTTCACCGGGAACAACTTCCATCGGGCGATCGGCTTCGCGGGGATGGCCAAGACCACCCTCTCGATACTCGACTTCGGTCCGGAGGGCGATCCGCACCAGCGGGTCGTGAGGCAGTGGGGGAACCTGGCGCTCGACCTGCCGACCTTGAAGCTCGGCTACGTCGGCGAAGAGTGGTCCCTTGACTGGACGGCGTCCGTGGCGTTTCCGTACCTCGTGCTCGACGTGGTCGACGACGATGCGGGCGATCCGTACCCCGCGTTGAGCCTGATGGCACGGTCGGGCCTCACCTGGCAGTGGAGGATCGATGACGGGAACGCCATCGGCCCGACGCTGCAGGCCACGTACCACGCCACCCACTTCGACGCGTTCGCGGATCCGATCACGTCGTGGGTCGTGAGTCCGGGAGGCCTGGTCGGGATGAGCGGCACGCACAGGATCGGCGACAGCACCGACATCGGACAGATCAACTTCGTGTGGTCTGCGATGGCTGGCGTCGAGGTGCCGTACATGTGGGAGACGCAGGCAGAGGTCTACCACTACTGGGGCATCGGCGGGTACGTGGTACCGCAGCTCATGCTCACCGCGGGCATCGAGTGGGGCAATGCCGGGCCCAAGGTCGTGCATCCGACCGGGTCAAGCGCGGCCAAGGCAGTGCCGGAGGTGGTGCATCCGCCGCCGCAGTGATTGACGGGTGATACGAGTCGAGGGCAGTCAGGAATCTTCCTGGCTGGCCCTCGACGTCATCTTTTCCAGGCATGAGTCGCCTGCCGACGAACCGATCGTCGCCATGCGACCCCTGCTCGGAGTGGCTGCAATCGCAGCCACAGACAGGGACAAGCGCACCAAGGAGAGAGACATGCGCTGCACGTACGTTCTGTACATCTCAATCGCGATCACGGCGGCCGTCCTCACCGGCGGCTGCAACACCGAAGCGCCCCCGACCAACGCGGCCGAGGGCGAGGGTGAAGGGGAAGGCGAGAGCCCCTGCGCCTCCGATGCCGACTGCGCTGATCCCACGCCCATCTGCAACGTGACCACCGGCGTCTGCGGTGCCGAAGGGGAGGGAGAAGGCGAAGGCGAGGGCGAAGGGGAGGGAGAGGGAGAGGAGTGCGGGTTCAACGACCCGTGCCCCGAAGCCTACACCTGCCGCAACCACGGGTCCGGCAACACGTGTGAGCTCGACCCCGGCCGCTGCGACGACGACGCCGATTGCGGCGCCGACGGTCCCTGCGACCTCACCACCCTGACCTGCATCGGCGCCGAAGGTGAGGGCGAAGGCGAAGGTGAGGGCGAAGGCGAGGGTGAGGGCGAAGGCGAGGGTGAAGGTGAAGGTGAAGGCGAGGGCGATCCGGACGACATCGTCTCGGCCACGCTCACAATCGTCGCTCCGCAGAACGTCGCGACCATCTTCGGTCACGCCAATATCTGCACGGGCACTCCCGAGACGTGCAGCCACGACGGGTGGGACGTGAACGTCACGGCCACCAACACAAACGAGGTCGTGTTGCACTTTCTCATGCCGCGCGGCGCGGCGACGAGGTTCAACGCCACCTATGATCCAAACAGCAACGGGGTCGAAGGGGACGGTACGTCCTCGTGGTACTGCGAGGGCGGAAACACCAGCTCACAGGCCATGAACGAGATCGGATTCTCGGAACTGGTCGTGGACGGGGAGGTGCGTGAGACCAGGCTGGTCAACTTCCCGGGAGCAGGCTGTTCCGGAGGGTCCGACTAGGACCGACGGCTTCTGTGTCTCCATTTCTTTGCTAGCAATAGCGAAGGAATGGAGACATTTTTCATTTCGCCGACGGCGAAATGCCCACCGAAGCTTTAGCGAAGGAGGGCCTTACCTCCCATTGACAGAATGCCATTTTTCGTGTATATTCAGCGGTCCGGCCTGTGCTGGATTCCGCACGGATCAGGGTCATATCACCGAGTCATCGGCGATGCGACCCCGACCCGTGCAAGGCTCCTTAAAAAAGCCAAACACGATTTATCCCGGGGAGGCGAGGTCTGTCATGTTGCTTCGAACCGTTTCGTTCCTGTTCGTCGCGGCCATGGCCGCGTCCTGCTCTCTCACCACCACCCCCTCGGCCGCCGTGGCCGAGACCGACATCCCCGCCGAAGGCGAGGGTGAGGGCGAAGGCGAAGTGCCTACGCCTTGCGCCTCCGACGACGATTGCGCCACCGACGTCGCGCCGCTGTGCGATGTGACGACCGGCGCGTGCATCGCCGGCGAAGTCCCTGCCGAGGGCGAGGGCGAAGGCGAGGACGAGTGCGGGCCGGGCGTGAGCTGCGGCAACGACCTCCTCTTCTGCCACCAGGAAGCCACGGGCGAGCGCCTTTGCAAGCCGTTGCCGGATAGGTGCCTGGACGACCGCGACTGCACGGACGCGTCCAAGCCGTCCTGCGACGTCACCAACGCCGTCTGCGTCGCCGATCCGGCAACGGGCGGCGACGAAGGGGAAGGCGAGGGCGAGCCGCCGGTCGTGCATCACGATAACGACAACGACGGATTCAGCGACCTCGTCGACTGCGATGACGAGGATGCCACCGTTCATCCAGGTGCCGGCGCCATCCAGGCCGGCATCGAGGTCTGCGGCGACGGCATCGACCAGGACTGCAGCGGCAGCGATGCCGCGTGCGCTCCCAACAATCCGCCATCGGGCGGAGCGGCCGATGCCGACAACGACGGGTACTCCACGGCGAACGGGAC
>SCUM01000001.1:600000-842311 GCA_004297215.1 Patescibacteria group bacterium | reverse complement strand
CGCGCTCTCGTCGAAGAAGAAGGAGGCGCCGGCCACGGTGGAGCCGCCCAGCACCAGGTCGTCGGTGGCGCTCGAGAGGTACGTGAAGGTGCCGTCGTCGGTCCACTTGGACCCCCCGGCACCGATCGCGGCGTCCAGGTCGTCGAGCACGTCCTGCACCGTCGTGGCGGAGGAGTTCGTGAACTCGTCGAACACGCCCACGAGGCTGGCGCCCGAGGTGCTGTTGGAGGTCCCGACCGCGGAAAGCAGGATGGTGCCGACCGTGAGCGAGGACACGGTGGTGGCGCCCGCGCCAAGCGTGCCCGTGACCGAGACGTTCCCCACGGTCCCCCCGTCGGTAACGGTGAGCAGCGTGTTAGTGCCGTCGGTCACGACGAGCGAGTCGGTGTTCGGGATCGCGATCGCGGGGGACGCCGCGCCAAAGGCGAGGTTTGCGTTCACCGTGAGGTCGTCCTGCACGATCACAAGGTCGGCCGAATCCAGGATGATGTCGTTCGTCGCCCCGGTCGAAGAGACCGTGATCGCCCCGGTCGCGGTGAGGTTGCCGATGCTCGTGAGGTTACCCGAAGAGTCCAGGCGCACGGTTCCCGCGGTGGAGAGCGAGGTGACGGCGTTGACCGTGCCGCCCTCCAGCGCGCCGCTCGTGTCCCAGGTGCCGCTGCCCGCGATGCCGGTCGCGCCCGTGATCGCTCCGGCGCCGGAAATGTCGAGCGTCGGCGAATCAAGGAGGTCCGTATATCCTCCCCCGCCCGTGTTGGTGATGAGGATGGCGTCCCCGATCGCGAGATCCGCGTCCGCGTTGTCTATAAGGAGGGCGGCGTCCAGGCCGTTCGTGTTCGCGCTGCTCGCCTGGCCGATCGCGATGCCGCGCGTGGTCCCGGCCGTGGCGCTTGGCGTGCCCGTGAGCGAAAGCATGCTCACTGTGCCGCCCAAATCCGACGTAAGGCCGACGTTCTCGGTACCCGCAAACGTGAAATCCACGTCCGCGTTGAACGTGGCGGCGGCGTTCATGGTGAGGCCGTCGGCCGTGAGCGCCCCGTCGATCGTGAAATTGCCCGAGGAGTCGAGCGAGTTGGCGGAGGAGAAGAACTGCACCGCGCCCGTGGCGCCGGCCCCTTGGATGGTGAGCGCGGTGGCGCCCGTGGCCGTGACGTTAGGAGCGGCGTCGCCCAAGACGAGATCGCCCGAGGTGAGCACCGGGATCTCGTCGCCGTCCGCGCTCTGGGCCGGCGTGAACCCGCCAACCGTGCGCGCGTTGATGGCGTAAGGCGCGGAGGTGATGCGCTGGCGCGGGGAAAGGTTCTCAAACGACTCGTCCCCGCCGGCGCAGCTCCCGCCCACCTGCGTGGCGACCTGCACGTTCAGGTACACGTCGTCATCGTCCTCGAAGTTGAAGTCCAGGAGGTCGCCGCCGGCCCCGGTGTCGCCCACGTTCACGTTGAACACGCCTTGGGTGACCTCCGCGGTCATGTTGGAAGGCGTGCCCGCGGGCCACAGCTGGCTGTCGGGCGCTCCCACGGTCGCGTCGTCGAAGATCGAGAAGCGGAAGCAGTAATCGGTCCCGCCGGATCCGCCAAGCAAATCTCCCGCGGAATCAAGCAAACGTCCCTGATGGCTGATGATGCGCGGCACGTCCGCATGTGCAACGCCAATCTGACCGAAAATCATTCCGGTCACCAGCAGCACGCCTACCACTCGTCGGGCCCACTCGAAAAAATTCGGGCTGTGGATATGGGGTGCCACAATGCGTACATGGTACTCCAAAAAAACATCCCCAACAACGAATGACCTTATCCACATGCAAGCGACGTCTAGGAACCGGAGGCGGAACGCGGTAGGATTCACGCAGATATGCCCCCGTTCGCCTACGTCACCCTCGCCATGCTCGTCATCTGGGCGTTCCTGTTCGTCGTTTCCGAGCGCACCCGCCTCGAGCAGCTCGCGATGTCCGCGCTCGGCCTCATCCTCTCCCCCACCGCCCTCGCGCTCGTGGCCGCGGATCATCGTTCAGGCTCCGCGCAGGCGTCCGTTTCGCCGGGCATCGCCGAATTCGTTTTCTCCGCCGCGATGTTCGGCATCGCTGCCGTCGCCTGCCATCTCGCGCTGCATGCCCCGGCAGCTGCCGGGCATGCCCGCATCGCCGCCTGGCGCGGCGCGCGACTGCGCATCCGATCGGCGACGCTGTCGTTCGTCGCGCCCCTGCTCATCGTCGCGGGAGCGTGGCTGTTCGTCGCGGTGGCGGTTCAGCTCACGCTCGCGATCCCTCCCGTGCCGGCGCTCGCCCTTTCCGGCGTCATGATGGGGCTCCATGCCGTCGCCGACCGCAAAGACCTCCTGCTCGACGCCCTTGTCACCGGCACCGTGATCGCCGCCTTGGTATTCTCCGTGGAGCAGGTATTCTTCGTCCGTCTGTTCCCGGAAGCGGCGGCCGCGTTCTGGAGCGCCGAAAACCTCTCCGGTATCCTGCTCGCCGGCATCCCGATCTCGGAACTCCTCTGGGCGGCCGTCGTCGGATTCACCGCCGGCCCGATGTACGAGTACGTCCGGCAGCGCCATCTCGCCTAACGCCCTCTCTCCCTATGGAACACGTGGAAGACCACGCCTATATCGACGCCCTTGCCGACGCGGTGCTCAAGCCCGAGGAGGGACAGCTTTCCGTGGACGTGCTCGAGACCCCGCGCACGCTCGTGATCCGCTCGGCGATCGCCGGGCTCGCCGCCGACGAGCTCGATGTGAACGTCACGGAGGATTCGGTCACCATCCGCGGCAGCCGCTCCCACGGGCACGTCGACCACCCGGAGGCGCTCGTGCACGTGCAAGAATGCTTCTGGGGGAGCTTCTCGCGCTCCGTCATGCTCCCATGCGCCGTGCGGCCCGACGAAGCCGACGCCTCGCTGCGCAACGGCATCCTCACGATCACGCTCCCGAAAGCCGAAGCGCGGGCGCATATCAACGTCGTGGACCGGAACGTGTGAAGGATGCGCTGAAGAAACTGTTCTTTTGGCGGACGACGACCGCGGCGGCCGTCGTGTCCTTCCTGCTCGCCCTCGGCGCCGCCGTCGTCACGTCGGCCGTGTGGGCGCAGTCGTACGACGGCCGCATCGCCCCGCGGGTGAGCATCGGCAGCGTGCCCGTGGGCGGTCTCACGCGCGAAGAAGCGGTCGAGGCGGTGCAACGCGCCGTCGACCGACGCCTGGCAGAAGGCGTTCCCATCGACCTTGATGGCAGGCATGCCGTCATCCCGCTCATCACCTTCATGAGCGGGGACACCACCGAGGACGTGACGTTTGACGTGAGCGCGGGCGCCGAGGCGGCGCTCGCCTACGGCCGCTCCGAGTCCCCGGCGCTCGACGTGCTGCTGCTCATGCGCGCGCGACTGTTCGGGCCCATGCGACGGATCGACGTTCCGGTCGCCCTCACCCGTGAGAACGTGGAGACGAACGTCCGCGCCGCCTTCCCGGACCTGGAAATCCCGTTCAAGGAAGCTTCGTTCTCATTCACGGAAGAGCGCGACGGCTGGCAGGCGGACGTCGTGGAGGGCGCCGTCGGCCGCACGTTCGACTTCGATACGTTCGTCCCCCGTCTCACCGAAGCCCTCCGTTCGCTCTCCCCGGCCCCGGTCCGCCTTTCCATGACCGCCATGCGGCCCACGATCGAAGCCGAAGCGGTCCGCATGCGGCTCGAACAGGCGGAAAACGCCCTCGCGCGCGCTCCCTTCCCCTTTAAGCTGGAGGATGCGGAACAAGGGACGGAGGAACATCCCGTCATCTGGAGCATGAACGCCGCGAAGCTCTCCCGCATGCTCGTCCCGAGGTTGCAGGACGGATATGTCTTCCTTGGGGTGGATGAGGAAGCGTTCGGCAAGGAGCTCGATGAGCTCGCGAAGGTCGTGGAGATACCGGCGCGCAACGCCCGGTTCCAGATCGTGGACGGCAAAGTCTCCGAATTCGCGACGAGCCAAGCCGGACGCGCCATCGACAGGCGTCTGACACAGGAACGGTTCGAGAGCGACCTTAACGATGCCAGCGTCGGGGTGTTCGAGGAGGGACGAGAGACCTCGATCGTTCTCATCGATACCGAGCCGAGCGTCCAAACCTCTCAAGGCGACGACCTGGGCATCGTCGCGGAACTCGGCACGGGGACATCAAGCTTCAAAGGGAGCCCGAAGAACCGCATCAAGAACATCAAGAACGGGGTGAAGCTCCTGAACGGCCTGCTCATCGCGCCCGATGAGACCTTCTCGCTCATCAACGCGCTCAAGCCGTTCGATGCCGCGAACGGCTATCTCGCCGAACTGGTCATCAAGGGGGACAAGATCACGCCCGAGCTCGGCGGCGGGCTGTGCCAGATCGGCACCACCACGTTCCGAACGATCATGAATTCCGGCCTCCCCGTGGTGGAGCGACGCAACCACAGCCTCGTGATCTCCTATTACGGCGATCCGAGCAACGGCAATCCTGGGACGGACGCCACCATTTACGAACCGGCGCCGGACCTGAAGTTCACGAATGACACGGGCCATTACGTCCTGTTCCAGGCATTCATGGACGAGACGAAACAGACGCTCGACTTCCACTTCTGGGGAACCTCCGACGGCCGGAAAGGGTCCTACACCCCGCCCAAGGTGATCCGATGGATCCCGTTCGGCGACCAGGTGGACACCCCGACCGAAAGCCTCCCCGCCGGAGAGCAGCAATGCCAGTCCCCGCACAACGGCGCCGATACCACCTTCCTGTATACGATCGCGCGTCCCGACGGGACGGAAGAACAGACCGAGTTCGCCTCGCACTATCGTCCGCTCCCGAAAATCTGTCTCGTGGGCACCGGCGCATCGAGCGTCGAGGCGCCGACGGGGGCCATCGACGCGGGAGGCGCGGTCACCGCTCCGCCGACCGTCACTCCGTGATTCCATCTATTCCGTGTCTCCATACGTTCCGCACTTCCGAAACACGCTTATCCACATCTCTCGCTTGTCGCATGAAACAGAAGGCGTATCATCATGGATGACCTGTCAGCGGCGTCGCTTCTCCGGCAACGCTCCTGCACATGGCATCCAACGCACACAAACAAAAAATGACCATACCCGCAGAGGGTCTGGTCATCCTGAGACGCATCAGCGGCGAAGGAACTCCCGAGATACCCCGGGAATGCAAAAGGCCGTTGTAACGAGTGAACTGCAGGCAAGAAATTTCAGTCGTGGGGTGGTCGAGCGTTAGCCAGAACACCCACGAAATGAAATCCCATGCTTGTCGTGCCTGCAGGTCACTGATTGCAACGGGCCTTTTTGTTTGCCCGCCGTAGCCTTTGGCGAAGGCGGGTTCTCTATCCCCTATCGTCACTGACGGGGGAAGGTTGCAAAGAGAAGGAACGATTGACTCGCTACTTTACGGGTGACACGGATATTTGTCAACGTCCTGCACCATCCCGATGTTATCCCGAACAAACACACAGGCCAGGGCCTGTGTGTTTTCTTAGAAAAGCATTGATTTTGGCTGTCAGGACCGGCTAAAGCGTCGTGATCACCTTGTCGATCAGCCCGTACTTCTTCGCGTCCATCGGGTCCATGAAGTTGTCGCGCTCCGTGTCCTCTTGGACCTTCGATTTCTTCTGGCCGGTGTGCGTCGCGAGGATCTCGTTCAACCGATCCTTGATCTTGAGGATCCTGGTGGCGTGGATGTGGATGTCGGTGGCTTGGCCCTGGAACCCGCCCAGCACCTGGTGGATCATGATCTCGGAGTTGGGCAGGCTGAAGCGCTTCCCCTTTGCGCCGCCGGCCAAGAGCACCGCGCCCATCGAGGCCGCCATGCCAACGCAGATAGTGGACACGTCCGGCTTCACGTACTGCATGGCGTCGTAAATGGCGAGCCCGGCCGTGACGGAGCCGCCCGGGGAGTTCACGTACAGCTTGATGTCCTTGGTCTTGTCCTGGCTCTCGAGAAACAACAGCTGGGCGATGATGAGGTTCGCCACCGTGTCGTCCACCTGGGTGCCGAGGAAGATGATGCGGTCCTTGAGGAGGCGCGAATAGATGTCGTAGGCGCGCTCGCCCTGGTGCGTCTTTTCGATGACCGTAGGGATGAGATAGTTGGCGGTAGGGGTATCCATAAGGTTTTATGAAGAATGTAGGATGTAGAATGAAGGATGGGACTGAGGATGATTCATTCTACATCCTACATCCTACATATTTCCGTTTTTAGACACTCCTCCGCCTCCTCAAGGGTAACGCCGCTCATGCGGCAGCCGGCGGCTTTCACATGCCCTCCCCCGCCAAAGCGCCTGGCAACGGCCGACACGTCGCTGCCGTGGCTTCTCATGCTCACTTTGACCATGCCCGGCGCCTCCTGCAGCACGGCCACGGTGGGCGCGTCGATCATCATGGCAAGGAAGGTGGAGAACTCCTGCAGGTCGTCGTCCGTGGCGCCGTGCGCGGCGAGGTCCGCGAGGGTGACGTGGGTCACGACCCAGCCCGTGCCCGGGAGCTCGCGGAGGCGCTCAAGCGCCGTCCCCCACGCGCGCAACGCCGACATGGGCCGGTTGTACATGAGCGCCCGGATCACGTCCTTGGGCTTCCCTCCGCATCGCACGAGCTCCGCCGCCGACAGGAACGCGCGCTCGCACGTGGCCCCGTTTGAAAACGCCGTGGTGTCGAAGTAGATGCCGGCGAGCAGGCACAGCGCCGCTTCCTTGCTCGGGACGATGCCGTTCTCCTTGAAGAACCGGTGCACCACCTCGGCCGTGGCCGGCGCGTCGGTGAGTACCTGGTTCACGTCGCCGTACCGCGGGTTTGTGGAATGATGGTCGATATTGATGATGGCGGGCCGCCCCGGGACGGGCTTCAGCAGCTCCGCCGCGAACTCCTGACGCGAACAGTCGAAGAACGCGATCGCGTCGAGCTGCACGTCCGCGAACACGCTTTGGTCGCTCGTCGTCCGCTCCAGATGCGGCAAGAACCGATAACTCTCCGGGACAGGAGTCACGACGAACACGCGCGGCGATTTCCCTTCCTTCATGAGCCAGTCCGCCACGGCCAAGGCGCTCCCCAAGCTGTCCCCGTCAATGCGCGCGTCGCAAACGAGCAGCGGCTTCTTCGCTGCCTTGAGCGTGTCATGGATGCGCTGGTGCACGAAGGCTTCCATAAGGATCGGACACTCTACCGCGGCAAGGAAAGCCGGTCAATCATCCCGTTAACCATGGGAGGTTCAACCTTGGAAGTTCAACCTCCCAACGTACGCGACCGCCAAATCCACCCGCCAAACGAAAAGGCACTCGACGGACCAAGGACCAAAGGTCCAAGATCCATCGAGCGCCAAGCGTTCGAGTCCCGAGCACTACCCGAGGGGAGGAACGGAGTAGTCCGGGTCGTCGTTGCCGCGCCAACGGGCGCCCAGGAGCACCCCGCCCGAAGCGGTATCGCGGAACACGATCACCACGCCCTGCCACTCCTCGTCGCCGTCCTCGGGGACGTTCGACTCGTAGCCGCCGCAGAACCAGGCGCACCACGTGTCGTAGTCGATGGCCTGAACGCGTTTGGGGAACAGCCACGCGAGCACGATACCTTCGTCCGCGAGGGACTTGGGGCCGCGCACCGACGTGACGTCCTTGCGCTTGCGGTTGGCCGACAGGTCGTTCACGATGATCCACTCGACCACGGCGTGGTGGGTGTGGTTGCCGGCGTGGAGCTTGAGGCGCTCCACGTCCTTGCCCTTGTACGGCACCTTGCCGGAGTGGAGCAGTTCCCACCGCCACAACTTCTCGCCGTGCACGCGCTTCATGGCCGCGGCATGCGCCTCGAAGGTCTGCGCCACGCCATCATTCCCTTCACCAAAGCGGATGCGGAACGAGCGGTAGGCATCGCGACCCTTGGGCCAGGCCGGTGCCGACTCGGCGAGCTTGGCGAGCGTCTCCTCGGAGATGCCCCAGTTGCCCTCGGCATTCTGCTTACGCATGGCCGAGAGCTGCTCCTCGACGGTCTGCTCGAAGGGGTTCACTTCGAGCCGCTCTTTGAGCGACTTCACCAGCCACTCCATCGACTCGTCGTCGCCAAGGAGCTTGAGCACCATAGGGACCGTTCCCCCGAAGCGGAAGAACCGCTCGAAGAACTCCGCGGCCTGTTTGAGAAACACGTTCGTCATCTCGTACCTCGCGCCACCTCATGACCAGCCCGCAGGAACGCCCCATGCGCCCCGCGGACCATGCCTATAACCGTTGAGAGTGGCGTCCTGGGGCCGGATCCAGCCTCAAAACGCCACTATCAACCTGCCTACCGGCAGGCAGGCGACGATGATCCATTCTAAGGAACGACGGTTGAAAATAGCATGAAAACGGGCTTTTGTCAACGCCGACGCTCCGGTATTTCGGAGGTCGGCGACCCGACCGAATGCGTCGGGTTCGAAACCCTCGGAATTTGCCTACGCCCGAAAACCAATCTCGTCCTTGGACGGTTCCGGTTCGGAGAACAAGGCGAGGGGTGAACGTCTCATGCCCATCTTCTCGGAATTGGGTATCACAAATTGTGATACCTAATTTTTTAGCTCATCTTGGGTCAAAATGAACATGAAATCGAATGGTGGTATACTTCCCCGCAGTTATGCATCTGACAGAACTGACCCTCCAAGGATTCAAGACCTTCGCGGTAAAGACCACCCTGCGTTTCCTCCCTCCGTCCGACGGCAGGTTCCCCGTGACCTCTGTGGTGGGGCCCAACGGAAGCGGGAAATCGAACGTGGCCGACGCCATCCGATGGGTGCTGGGCGAGCAGTCGCTCAAGCTCCTGCGCGGAAAGAAGGGCGAAGACGTGATCTTTTCGGGTTCGGAAGGACGTTCGCGTTCGGGGTTCGCCGAGGTCACCCTCACGCTCGACAACCACGACCGCGCCATGCCCATCGACTACGCCGAGGTGGCGATCACAAGGCGCCTCTACCGTGACGGCGAGAGCGAATATCTCCTGAACGACGCGCCAGCACGCCTCGCCGACATCCAGCTCCTACTCGCGCAGTCGGGCGTGGGCACGCGCAGCTACTCGGTGATCGGTCAGGGGATGATCGACCACATCCTCGTGTCCTCCCCCGAGGAGCGCAAGGCGTTCTTCGACGACGCCACGGGCGTGCGCCCGCTCCAGATCAAGCGCCACGAGGCGATGCTTAAGCTCAAGCGCACCTACGAGAACCTGTCGGAAGTCGGGATGCTCCTTGGCGAGATCGAACCGCGCCTCAAGAGCCTCAAGCGCCAGGTATCGCGCCTCGAGGCCCGCGCCGAGGTGGAGGCCGCCCTGCGCGAGGCCGAACGCGCCTACTACGGCACCTTGTGGTGGAACACTGAGGATCATCTGCGCGCCACGAAGGAGAAACACGACGCGCTGCAGGGCCAGGTGGCTGCCGCGGCGGCGGGCATGAAGGAGCTTGAGGCACGCGTGCTTGAGATCGAAAAGGAAGAGCGCGCCAAGGAAGGCCCGGATGACGGGCTCGTGACGCTCCAAAAGAAATATCAGGAATTGCAAAAACGCCGCAGCAAGGTGCGCGACGAGTCGTTCGGCGTGCAAAAGGAGATGGAGCTCGCCAAGGTACGCGCGCAGTCCAATTGGGCTCCCCTGCCGCTTTCGAAGATCATTTCCGAATTGGACGGATTGGTGGTCGATCAGCGGTCGGTGCTGAAGCGGGTGAAGGAGATAAGAGAGCTTGAGGAGCTTGAGGAGCTTGGGGTGGTAATCGATCGCGTGCTCGACCGCTCGAGCAAGCTCGTCGGCCGCCTTCAGCGCCCGGCGCCGGAAGACGTGAAGCCGGACCCGGCGCACATGAAGCGCCTGTTCGAGCTCGATGAGGACCTGAAGACGGTCGAGGGCGAACTCGCGGACGTCGAAAGGCAGATGGAATCGAGCGCGAAATCGGAACGCGCCGTGCGTACCGAGCTCATTGACCTGCAACGCGAGCTTCGCACGAAACAGACGCAGGTGCATCTCGTCGAAAACCAGCGCAACGGCCTCTCGATCGAACTCGCGCGCCTTGAGGAGCGTCGCGCCAACCTCGCGCGCGAGATGGACGAGGCCGTCAAAGATGCGGGGGGCTCGATTCGCGCCACGCGTCCGGCCGCGACAGCAGACACCGAAGCGCTCTACCCCGAGATCCAGCGCCTGCGCTACAAGCTCGAGCTCATCGGCGGCATCGACCCCGAGATCGTGAAGGAGTACGAGGACACCAAGTCGCGCTTCGAGTTCCTCGACGCCCAGGTGAAGGACCTCAAGGAAGCCGTGGATTCCACCGAGAAGGTGCTCGACGAGCTCGACCGGCAGATCAAAGGCCAGTCCGAAAAGGCGTTCAGGGCCATCAACGAGGAGTTCCAGAAATACTTCAAGGTGCTGTTCGGCGGCGGGTCCTGCGGGCTCGTGAAACTCACGCGCGAAGAGGTGGAAGCAGAAGATTCCAGCTCCCAGATTCCAGATTCCAAGTCTGGCGTCACCCCCGACCGCGTGAGCCAGGACACGGTGGCGGCCGAGCGCGTGGAGCATGAGGAGGACGCCAAGGCCGACATCAAGGAGAAGCTCAAGGAGCGCGAGGACCGCGTGGTGGGGGTGGACATCCAGGCCACGCCCCCGGGCAAGAAGCTCAAGGCGCTCAACCTGCTCTCCGGCGGCGAGCGCGCGCTTACCTCCATCGCGCTCGTGTGCGCCATCATGAGCGTGAACCCCGCCCCGTTCGTGCTGCTCGACGAGGTGGATGCCGCGCTCGACGAGGCCAACACCTTCCGCTTCGCGAGCATCCTCGAGACGCTGTCCAAGCTCTCCCAATTCATCGTCATCACCCACAACCGCGCCACCATGGAGCGCGCCGACGTGCTCTACGGGGTCACCATGGGCGACGACGGGGTCAGCAACCTCATTTCCGTGAAGCTCGAGGAGGTGACGGACGCCGGCACGGCACGGCGTTGACAATCCCGGTGCGCTCCCCTACACTCGCTCCACTGTCAGATCACGCTCAATGATTTGATAACCGTACTCACATGGTCACTATCCGCCTGTCCCGCGTGGGACGAAAAAACGCCCCCAGCTACCGCCTGGTGGTCCAAGACAAGCTGAAGGATCCGTGGGGCAAGTCCATCGAGATCCTCGGGCACTTCAACCCGCACGCGAATCCGCGGGAGATCGTGCTCAAGGCCGATCGGGTGAAGCACTGGCTCGAGAAGGGCGCCCAGCCTTCCGACACCGTGTGGAACCTGTTCGTCGACCAGAAGCTGGTCGAGGGCAAGAAGCACAGCGTCACCCATATCTCGAAGACCCGCGCCAAGGCCATGGCCGAAGAGAAGGCCAAAGTGGCTTCGTAGAAGCCATCCTGAGCGAAGCGAAGGACCTCGCCGCCTGAAACGAAACCGCCCTTACCGGGCGGTTTTCTGTTTTGCCTTGCGCCACTGTTCGATCTTGGCGTGATTGCCGGACAGGAGCACGGACGGCACCTTCCACTTCTTGTACGCCTCCGGCTTTGTATATTGCGGATACTCGAGCAGCCCTTCCTCCCCGTGTGATTCCTCGGCGAGCGATTCCCTCTTCCCAAGCACGCCTGGGACGTTCCGCGCGATCGCGTCGATCATGACCAGGGCCGGAAGCTCTCCCCCGGTCAGGACGTAGTTGCCAATCGAGAACGCCTCATCCGCGACATGTTCCTCGACGCGCGCATCAATCCCCTCGTAGCGGCCGCAGATGAAGATGAGCTGATCATACTTCGCCAACCTCTTCGCGTCCTTCTGCGTGAACGGCTTCCCCGACGCGCTCGTCACGATCACCCGGACCTTCTTCCCCCTCAAGCCCTTCAAGCTCCTCAAGCTCTTCACCCCTTTCTCAATCGGCTCCACCTTCATTACCATCCCGGGGCCTCCGCCATATGGCGTGTCGTCCACCTTGCGATGCTTGTCCGTCGACCAGTCCCTCAGGTTGTGCGCGACGACCTTGATGAGCTTCCCCTTCTGCGCCCGACCCAAAATGGACGCCTCCGCGTACGGGGCGACCACTTCGGGAAAAATCGTCAGGATGTCGAAGCGGCGAGGTTTGTGGTTGGGCATAGATGTTGGTGCCTTCGGCGTTGGTAGCCCTACGGGCTGTTCGTACTTTGTGTTTGTTGGATTTCGCTTTTTGTCTGGCGGGCGCGGGTTGGCTGGGTCTGCAAAACCCTCCTTAAGTTAATCAGCTTAAAATACAGGGTTGTAAGCGTTTCTTCAATAGCATCATCGTACGGCTGAAATCCGAGCTCCGCTGCTAACATCAATGACTCTCGTACCTCCACGAGCGATTTTGTAGAAATCTGGACAAAACGAGCGAAGTCGGCCGAGGTACCCGCGCTCCCTTCCGCAAGATTCAGACAGACGGAAACGGATGCGCGCCGCACTTGATGACCCAATCCCCCTAACATGCGCTCATCGCCCGGCCACGACTTCGTCCGACGGTAAACATCGATGCACAGCAAACGCGCCATCCGAACGACATCAAGCTTTTCGTAATTCAATTGCATACCAACGGCATCAGCCACCAACGCATCGTAGATGTCCCAACGAAAATCGACTACCCCGTAGTCGATTTTCACGAACGTCTTGTCTAGATGCCCAGGTCGTCGATGGACGCTTCGCCCGTCGGGGCGTTGGCGGCTTCCATGTCCTCGCGCGGGATGCGCATGCGGCGGGAACCCTCCGGCTCGTGGATCTTGAAGTTCACGCGCGCGTCGTTCTTGGCCCCGACGATCTTCAGGAGCGTGCGCACCGAACGGGCGGTCTGGCCTTGGCGGCCGATCACGTACCCCATGTCTTCCGGGTTCACGTGGAGCGTGATGAGTACCCCGCGCTCGTCCACCGTGCGTTCGGTCTTCACCTCGTCCGGCTTGTTCACGATCGCCTTGATGACGTACTCGACGAATTCCTGGTCGCGTTCCATATCAGTGACATCTGATTCGGCCTTGCTTAGTTAGCAGGGAATATGGTATCGCCGAGGTAAACCGACTGTCAATTTCCATTTCTTGTCATTGCGAGCCCGTCAGGGCGAAGCAACCTTCCGGGAGATTGCTTCGTCGGCTGAGGCCTTCTCGCAAAGACAGAATCCTATGACCCGCGAAGAATTCGAACGCCTTGCCGGAGAAGCTTTCGACCTGCTCCCCGAGCATGTCATCGCCGAGCTCGACAACGTCGCGATCGTCATCGAGGACGAGAGCCCGGACGGCGACCGCCTGGGCGAATACATTGGCGTCCCGCAAGTGGAACGCTCCGACATGGACGTCGCTCCCCTCCCCGACAAGGTCGTGCTGTTCATGGAGGACATCCTCGACGAGTGCGGCGACGCCCATGAGGAGGTGCGGGAGGAGATCCGCCGCACGCTCTGGCATGAGATCGCGCATCACTTCGGTTGGGAGGACGAGGACATCGAGGCGTCCGAGGTGAAAAAGGGGTGGAGAGAGGAACCGGAGGAATAGAAAACCCCTCCCTTCGCGAAGGGAGGGGTCCTTCTTTTAGTCCACCAGCTTGTACGTCACGCTCACGTTGAGGCTCACTTCGTTCTGACCGGGCTGGATGTTGGGCGCCTCGATCCCCCCGCCAAAGCCGGCGGACATGGCGCGGTCATAGTACGGGACGGGCCCGCCGCCGGAATATTCGCTGTAGCCCACGACGCGCTCCAGCCGGACCCCCAGCGTGGCGGCCAGCGACACGGCCTTCTCCTGGGCGTCCTTGAGCGCCTTTTCGCGCGCCTCGGCAAGCAGGTTGCTCGGGTCGTCGATCGTGAAGGAGGGACCGGAAATATTGGTGGCCCCGTTCTGTCCGGCCGTCTGGAGCACGGAGGCGATCTTCGCCACGTCGCGCACCTTCACCGTGACCTGCTGGCTCACCACCCATCCCTTGGGCTGACGGCCCGATGAGGTGTACTCGATGTCTTCGTAAGAATTGTAGGAGGATGTCTGGATGTCATCCTCGCTGATCCCGAGCGCCTTCATCTTGCCGAGCAGGGCGTTCATGCTCTCGGTGTTCTTCGTCTGCGCCGAGGCCACGTCGGCGCCGCGGCTCTCCACGCCGAAGTACACCGTGGCGATGTCGGGCTTCCCGAGTGCCTTGCCCGTCCCCTCCACGGAAATGACATGTTCGAGCGGCTCGGGCCGGCCCACCTGCCGCGCCTGCCGCATGGCGAGGTCGGTCTTGGCCCACAGGAACATCGTGCCGAACGCGCACAGCAGGACGAGCGCGAGGCTGGCTGGCCTGTTCTCTTTCCATTTGGGAATCATATCCTCCTTGGTTAATGACATTGGGGGAATGATAGCACGGAAGGCCGGAATTCGGCCCTCCCCAGCCCTTCCACACCCCCTCCCCCAAAAGCTCCTCCGACGCCCGGTTTTCCGGGGTCGGAGCCCCGACTCCCTGCCTCCAGGGACGTCGGGGTTGACAGGGTTTCGCGACCCCACTAAGATACCGCCACGAAGTTCACAAGCGGATCCAAGGAAACGGACTCATTCGAGGGCTTGCCCCGAATGAGTTTTCCATTGACCCTTGAGGGCGCGCGCCTTCAAAATCGAATCAGATGTCGTACAACTCAAGTTGTAAGACGCCAATAAATACACGAGTCAAGGGTCACGAGATTTCATTCCAAGGGATTTGTCTCCTGGGTGATTGCAACGTCTCGTAGATGTGCAGGACTCCCTCACGGGAGTGCCGGCACTTCGATATCGCAGAGCCCTGAGGCGCCGCAAGGCGATCGAAGGGTTTAATCTGAGAGTTTGATCCTGGCTCAGGATGAACGCTGGCGGCGTGTCTAAGGCATGCAAGTCGCACGACCCATAGGCGATTACATCAACGATGGGAAGTGGCAGACGGGAGCGTAACGCATTGGTAACCTACCCTGAAGTCGCGGACAACCCCGGGAAACCGGGACTAATACGCGATATGGTCCCGACGGTAAACGTCGGGATGAAAGCTCCGGCGCTTCGGGAGGGGCCTATGTTCTATCAGCTAGTTGGTGAGGTAACGGCCCACCAAGGCTATGACGGATACCGGGCGTAAGAGCGTGACCCGGCTCACTGGGACTGAGACACTGCCCAGACACCTACGGGTGGCTGCAGTCGAGAATATTCCTCAATGGACGAAAGTCTGAAGGAGCGACGCCGCGTGCCGGATGAAGGTCTTCGGATCGTAAACGGCTTTTATAGGGGACGAACAAATGACGGTACCCTAAGAATAAGAGGTTGCTAACTCTGTGCCAGCAGCAGCGGTAATACAGAGACCTCGAGCGTTATCCGGATTTATTGGGCGTAAAGGGTCCGCAGGCGGTCGCGTGCGTCATATGTCAAATCCTCGGGCTCAACCCGAGATCGGCGTGTGATACGGCGCGGCTAGAAGCTGGGAGAGGTACATGGAATTGCTGGTGTAGCGGTAAAATGCGTTAATATCAGCAAGAACACCAAAGGCGAAGGCAATGTACTGGAACAGTCTTGACGCTCAGGGACGAAAGCGTGGGGAGCGAAAGGGATTAGATACCCCTGTAGTCCACGCCCTAAACGATGAATGCTAGATATCGGGAGTATCGACCCTCCCGGTGTCGACGAACCAAGCTAACGCGTTAAGCATTCCGCCTGGGAAGTACGACCGCAAGGTTAAAACTCAAAGGAATAGACGGGGACCCGCACAAGCGGTGGAGCATGTGGTTTAATTCGACACTAAGCGAGGAACCTTACCTGGGCTTGAAATCTAGCTGCAAGCCGCCGGAAACGGTGGCCGCCTTCGAGGGTGCTAGGTAGGTGCTGCATGGTTGTCGTCAGCTCGTGGCGTGAGCTGTTCCCTTAAGTGGGGTAACGAGCGCAACCCCTGTCCCGTGTTACTTGTCACGGGAGACTGCCTTCGTAAGAAGGAGGAAGGTGGGGATGACGTCAAATCAGCATGGCCCTTACGTCCAGGGCTACACACGTGCTACAATGGTCGGTACAATGGGTTGCCAAGCAGCAATGCGGAGCTAATCCTCAAAGCCGATCTCAGTTCGGATCGAAGGCTGCAATTCGCCTTCGTGAAGCCGGAATCGCTAGTAACGGCCAATCAGCTATGTGGCCGTGAATACGTTCTCGGGTCTTGTACTCACCGCCCGTCACGCCAAGAGAGTTGGGGGTGCCCGAACGTCGCCGTAGGGCGGCGGAAGGCAAAACCAATGATAGGGGCGAAGTCGTAACAAGGCACCCGTAGCGGAAGCTGTGGGTGGATCACCTCCTTTACCAGGGAAACCACCCCGACGTCATGTCGGGGTCAGTCCTAGGTCGAGATCAGTCTCAAACACTGATTGACAGTAGTAGAACCTTGAGACGTTGCAATCACCCAGATGATAAACGAAAACACCCCGACATGATGTCGGGGTGTTTTTGGTGCCGAGGGTGGGAATTGAACCCACGACGCCAGGCTCTTCAGGCCTGCGCTCTACCACTGAGCTACCTCGGCAGACGCTTCTCAATTGTCCTTTCCCCCGTCCTCGGGGAGCTTCACCACGTGCAGGAGGATGAGCGACCCCACGCCGAGCGCCGTCGCCATCACCGCGAGCGGGAACAGCCCGAGACCGACCGCCATCCCCACTCCGGCCACGAGCCAGATGCTCGCCGCGGTCGTGAGCCCTTCCACATGGCCCTTGGCCTGCAGGATGGTTCCGGCGCCGATGAAGCCGATGCCCGGAAGCACCTGGCTCACGACGCGGCTCACGTCCACCGCCGAGGAGGAGTCGGAAAACCTCGCGATCTCGACGGAGACGATGGTCATCACGGCCGTGCCCAGCGCGACCAGGATGTCGGTGCGTACCCCGGCCGGCTTGTGACGGTACTCGCGTTCGAGGCCGATGACGGCTCCGAGCGAGGCGGCCACCACGAGACGGATCAGGATATCGAGGCTGCTGATGTCGGTCATATCCTCCCAGTATACCGCATGTCCTTCGACAAGCTCAGGACATTCTCCTCACGATGGTGGAACACCATGAGCGAACGCAGTGAGTCAGATGGTGGAACACCATGAGCGAACGCAGTGAGTCAGATGGTGGAACACCATGAGCGAACGCAGTGAGTCGAATGGTGGGCGTGCCAAGAGTCGAACTTGGGACCTCGACATTATCAGTGTCGCGCTCTAACCAACTGAGCTACACGCCCGTAATGTGCCGATAGTTTAGGAAATCCGAGCCAAACGGTCAAGCCTGCGGCTACCGCTTGGATGAGAGGTCTGCTATCCTGTCCATCGTATGAATCGACTCTTCCCCGCGCTCGTCACGGCCTCCCTCCTGCTTCCCTTGGCCGCCTCGGCCGCGCAAAGCGACCGGTACGCCGACGCCTTCTCCCAAGTATCAAGGGGCGTACTCTCCCCAGGCAATGCCTTGGGCGGGCCGGACCAAGCGTACGCCGATTTCCTTGAAAAGGACGCCACGCTCACGCTCGACCTGGGTGAAGGCGAGGAAGGGATCGGCGCGCTCACGGTGTACGACGTGCTCCTGGAGTTCGGCGCCCAATACCGGGCGGAATTCCTTGACGCGGAGGGCAACGAGGTCAAAGAGGTGGCGGGGGCGGTCCCGCTCTCGCAAACCAGCTTCGTCGTGCCCTACGACCTCGCGACCCCCTATCGTTTCGTACGGCTCACCAGCACCCGCGAGGAGCGCTGGAAGCTGGACGCGGTCGAGTCCGCGGGGACGGCGGGAACTCCGGCGCAAGACTTGCCGGCGGCGGAAGAACCCGAAACGGCGGGGACGCGCGGACTGCTCGTGAAGCTCCCCGACGACGGGGATCCGACGACGGACATGGACAGCGCCGTATACGCGATCGGCGGCGACGGCATGCGCCATGCGTTCCCGTCGCTTACCGTCTATCGCTCCTGGTACGCGGACTTCTCGGACGTCGCGTTCATCGATCCGGAACATCTCGCCTCCTACCAGCTCGGAAAGAACGTCACCGTCCGCGCGGGCACGTATCTCGTGAAGCTCATGACCGATCCAAAAGTGTACGCCGTGGAACCGGGATCCATCCTGCGCCCCATCGCCTCGGAGGAGGTCGCCCGCGAGCTCTATGGCGCTGACTGGGCCAAACGCGTGATCGACATCCCGGACACGTTCTTCCGCAACTACGTCGTCGGCGCCGAGCTCACCGACGAGGCGCATCCGGACGGAACGTTGGGCTCCCTGCCGTCCGGCGAAGTGGTGTACGTGGACGACGCCGTCACGCGCGCGATCCCGGCCTTCAGTGAGATGCGGTTCCGCGGCGAGTTCGTGGTGACCATTTCGACGCGGCTTGCCAGCACCTATGCCGTCGGCACGGCATTGGGGATCGAACCAGACATCCGGTTCCCGTACTAGACGAGAATCCCTTGCGAAAGCAAGGGATTTTTGTTATCGTTCGCGCACTTCGGGCTGTAGTTCAGTTGGCTAGAACGCCTGCTTTGGGAGCAGGAGGCCGCCGGTTCAAGTCCGGCCAGCCCGACCATTCGACTACCGTTGTCTTTTTTATGAGGTAGTCGAATGCCCTGAGCCTGTCGAAGGGCGGGCGTTGTGTGATATTGAACCGCTCATGGTCTTCGACCCATATGAAATTCCTGATCATCATCCTTTCGACCCTTTCCGCCATTTCTCCCCTTCCCGCCTCCGCCCACGACGACGCGCTGCGGCCTGGCACGGATGACTACCTTCGCCAGGAGCTCGGACTCACGGACGAACAGCTCGCGGTCGGCATGCCTACGGAGGATCGCGAGCCTTTCGAATCCGTCACGGGCGAGGCGTTCATCGACGATCCGCTCGGGGACGTGCTTGACCGCGTCGGACGCACTACCACCGTGCAACAGCCCTGGGGCGACATCGGGCACGCGTCCATCGAGCGCAAAGAGGGGGACGGGGTATGGGAAATCGAGGTGACGCTCGGAGGCGACCTGCCCGTGAAGCCATCCGGAAGGGCGGTCTTCCACGCGTACGCCGATGCGGACGGCGTTCCCGACAACAATGCGCCCAACGAGGGGGTGCGCGGGGGCATGGATGCGGAATTCACGCTCGAGCACAACCCGGACAACGGCTGGTACACGGACTTCCGCTGGTACAATCCGGAACCCACCGCGCAGACTTGGGGGATCAACAAGGAGACGGCGATGCGTTTCCGCATCAAGGGCAGCGTGATCACCCTCTCCATCCCCTTCTCGGAAGTCCCGGCCAAGGAACCCGCCTGGCGCCTGGTGATGGGCGTTTCCGACGGGAGCCGCACCGAGATCGACGTAGCGCCCGGCATCGGGTTCCCGCCAGCCAAAGGCACGGCACGGCCCTGGTACCGGCCGCTCATAGCCTGGTATGAATCCGCCAAGCCGGCCGATATCATCCTCGGAGCCGCCCTCTTGCTCTCTACGGCCTATCTGGCCTGGAAACGACGCAAATGACCGACGAAACGGCCCTGGACAAACGGGGTCGTTTCTGCTATACTGATGGCCATTGGAGCTTCAAAATGCGGGCGTAGTTTAGTGGTCAAACGACTCTCTTCCAAGGAGTAGTCACGGGTTCGATTCCCGTCGCCCGCTCCAGCCGGCGCTCCTGTCGGAGCTATGGCTGGGAGCCCCAGTCGTAGCGCCTCGGCGCGAAGGCTGGCGCGGCCAGTGCCACTAACAATGCCAGCCGAAGCTCCCGCAGGAGCGAAGGTTGGCGGTTCGAGGAGTGTCCAAACATCGATTGGGCAATCCCTGGATCGTCAGGATCCTGCATTAAAAAGATCATACGCTGACGGAACCCGGCACGTATGAGTTTAACCGGAGACTCGAGTCTCCAAGTCAGCGTATGGCAGACATCACGATTACTTGTAAGGATTGCGGCAAGGAGTTCGTCTTCTCCGACCGCGACCAGGCCTTCTTCGCGGAGAAGGGGTGGCAGAACCAGCCCACCCGCTGCCGCGATTGCGCCAAGGCCAAGCGCAACACCATGGATGCGCCCCGCCAGATGTACCCGGCCGTGTGCGCCGTGTGCGGCCAGAACTGCGAAGTGCCGTTCGAGCCCCGTGGCGACCGCCCGGTGAAGTGCCTCACCTGCTTCCGCGCCGAAAAGGCGTAAAGCAGCAGACGTAAAACCGCCCTCACGGGCGGTTTTCGTTTACCAGCCTCGAGATGGGAGGTTAAACCTCCAAGGTTGAACCTCCCATCGAAGCGGCCGTGAGCGCGAGAGCCAAGGCATCCGCGGCGTCGTCGAGTTTCAGTTGGATCGAAGTCATGTTGCGGGCTGTTAAGGCAGACGGGGGATGCTGGGGTTGATTCTCGTCACCATCTCATAGTTGATGGTCCCCGCATGAGCCGCGACTTCCTCGATAGAGAGGTTTTGCGCTCCATCCTTGCCGATCAACGTGACCGTGTCGCCGAGACGGACTTGTGGGACGTCCGTTACGTCGATGATGGTCGTGTTCATCATGACACGTCCGAGAACCGGAACGCGCTTACCGCGAACGAGCACGACGCCACGACCTGAAAGCGAACGCGGATACCCATCGTAATACCCGATGGGAAGCACGGCTATGCGAGAATTCCTTTTAAGGCGATGGGCACGATCGTAAGAGATGGAGTTGCCCTTCGGCAACGACTTTAGATCAACGATGCGCGTCCGCCAGACAAGGGCGGGTGTGAGCGAAAGTCCGCACTTCTTCCCGAGGGCTGCCGTCTCCTTAGAAGGCCAAAGGCCGTACGTCCCTAGACCGAACCGGCACAAGCCGAACCGATATCCGTCCGGCATGAGCGAACCGGCCGTCCCAGCAGCGTGAACGAGTGGGTGGATGCCGGCTTCCGCGAGCGCACGCTCCCATGTCCGAAAGATGCCGACCTGGCGCCTGGTGTAGCCGTCGAACATCCGGCTTTCGGCCCCGGAGAAATGCGTCATCAATCCTTTGGGGATAACCGCCTTCGATCGGTTGAGCAGGCCGACCGCCACCGGCATATCCTCGAGGGGAATTCCGTCCCGGCCCAAACCGGTTTCCACGTTCAGATGTACCGACAACGGCGGCTTCGGACGCAAGCGGGCAAGCGCCTTCAACGTCGAGATGCTTGCCACGCAGACGTCGACACGGGCAGCAGACGCTCGCTGAGCCTCAGCAGCATCGAACGGTTCAAGAGCCAGGACCGGCAATCGGATGCTGGCTGCACGCAACGCCAATGCCTCGTCGATGGTAAAGACGGCAAGCATGTCCGCGCCGGCGCGTACGGCCGCACGCGCGATCGGAATCATCCCATGCCCGTACGCATTTCCCTTCACGACAACCATCGCTTTCGCCGGCGCGGCGACGCGTTTCAACGCCCCAATATTCCGTCCGATGGCTTTCAGGTCGACTTCAACCCATGTGCGGAATACTCCTTTCATACGCGCATCGCGGCGGCTGTAATCGCGAGCGCTAGCGCATCGGCCGCGTCGTCGAGCTTGGGACCTTTCTTCATCGCCAGGATCTCTTTGACCATCCATTGCATCGCCTTCTTGTCGGCCCGGCCGTTGCCCGTGAGCGCGGACTTGGCCTGCGAGGGCGTCATCTCGAACACGGGCAACTTGTGCCGGGCCGCCGTCAGCATGATGACCCCGCGCGCCTCGGCCACCTGCATGGCCGTCTTCACGTTCTTGGTGAAGTACAGCTTCTCCACGGCCAGGCGATCGGGCTTGTGCGTACGGATGAGCTCATCGAGGTCGTCGGCGAGCTGGACCAGACGATCCCCGAACGCGTCATCCGCCGAGGTGCTCACGATGCCGTAATCGAGCACGGTCGTCTTCCCGTTCGCGACCCGCAGGCACCCGAACCCCATACGGCCGTATCCTGGGTCTATTCCTAGGATGATGCGGGGCATATTCACGGCAAACCGATTCCGAGATCCTTGCAGATCTTCTTCGCAAGGTAGTCGTCAATCTCGGTATGCCGCGGGACGGTCGAAAATCGGTTCGTCGATGGATTCAAAAAAAGGCTATGCCTGCCCCCTTCGCGGACAAAGACACAGCCGTTTTTCCGAAGGTGAGCCAACAGGTCGCGGAGTTTCACACGGCGACGCGAATGGATTCGCGGACGGCGCGGCCGCGCGGGCGGTCGCGTTCGAGCATGAGCCGATTCGCATCGACCACCATCGAGAGGGCGTCTTTCAGGTTCTCCTTCGCCTCCTTCATGGTCTTCCCTTGGGTATTCACCCCGGGGATTTCCTCGACCCATCCCAGGTACCAATCCCCATGCTTTTGATATACGGCGGTACATTGCATACATCTACACGTTATCGGCTCATCGTGTGGCTGTCAAAACGATGTCAAACCTCGAACTCCAACATGAGCGGCGCATGGTCGGACACCTCGTCCGGCAGCACGCGGAAATTCTTTACCTTGATTCCTTTCGAAACAAGGATGTAATCCGCGAACTTCCCTGGCTTCGTGTATAGGCTCGTACGCGTGCTCGTGACGCCATATTCCTTCACGAGGTTCCGCAACCCGGCCGCTTCGATGATGGCCATGCTCTCCGTGTCTGGTTCCAAGTTGAAATCCCCGCAGAGGACGATTTCTCCCTTCAAAAATTTCAAGGCTTCGACGATCTTGCGTGACTGCTCGAGCCGGTCCGACGAATCTCCTTTCCCCTGGCCATTCCAAAGCCCGTGGAAGTTGATGACGGAAAATGTCTTCCCGCCCATCTCGCACGTGATGACCTGTAGATGACGCGCACGATGCCCGATATCCCCTTCTGGTTCGAAACCTTTGTGGAGGTGTACGAACCGTTCCTCGGCCTTCATGACGGGAACGGACGTCCGGACGAACGCCCCGAGACCGAAGAAGTCGCGGAAATGCGGATGGAAATATCCCGTGTGGTCAGGG
Organism: Patescibacteria group bacterium; assembly: GCA_004297215.1. Classification (NCBI taxonomy): domain Bacteria; species Patescibacteria group bacterium. The sequence goes on along the minus strand of SCUM01000001.1, from coordinate 819,513 downwards.
AGGATGTCGGCGAACTTCCCGAACAGTTCCGGGTCCTCGTCGACGAACGGGAACTTCCCCGTGCCCTCATGGTCCACTTCCTGCAGACAAAGGAAATCCGTTGCAGCGCCTTCACGACGGACGAAATCAAGCAGCAGGTCGCGCATCCTCTCCTTCCCTCCCCAACAATTGAGCGTGATCAATCTCATAATATTTTGTTTTGCGAGGAGGCCTCAGCCGACGAAGCAATCTCCCGGGAGGTTGCTTCGTCGCTTGGACGGCACGCTCCTCGCAAAGACAGTTATTTTACCCTTCATTCGTGTACACCGCCTCCACATCATCATGGTCATCAAGGATCTCTAGGAGCTTATCGAGCTGTTCCTTCGCGGCAGCATCTTCGACCGCCACCGATGTCTTCGGCACATACCCGATACGCACATCATCGGCCTTGAGGGCCTGCGCCTCGATGGCAGCAGCGACCTTCGCGAGGTCGTTCGGCGCACTCAACACGAGACAGGCGTCGGCGTCCCATTGGATGTCGCTTGCGCCAGCCTCGATAAGCGTAAGCTCGAACACGTCGCGGTCCTTCACGCCCGTCGCGTCACCGACGGTGACCATTCCCTTCCGGTCGAACATCCAGGCGACGGATCCAGACGCCCCGACGTTCCCGCCGTTCTTGCTCGCGAGCGTCTTCACCTCAGCGACCGTCCGATTGCGATTGTCCGTGACGCACACGATCATGAGCGCGACGCCCGCTGGACCGAACCCTTCGTAGATGACTTCCTCCAGGACGGCTCCTTCGCCCCCGCCCGTCCCACGATCGATGGCGCGCTGGATGTTATCGTTCGGCATGTTCACGGCCTTCGCCGCATCCACGGCCATGCGCAGCTTGAAGTTGAACGAGGCATCTCCCCCGCCCTCCTTTGCCGCCATCGTGATGTTCTTCGCCAGCTTCGAAAAAACGCCCGCGCGCTTGGCGTCGGCCTTGCCTTTCTTGAGCTGGATGTTGTGCCAGTGGGAATGGCGGGCCATATCTACACTCCGATGAAAATCTTTTTCGAAAAATTCAGAGAAACGCTATCTCCGGCTTTCACAAATTTTAACCGTTTTTTCAGTGGCGTGGGCAAGAGCTTCTCGATGTAGGCATTCAACGCCAACAGCTTGCTGCGGTCACCACCGAACTCCTCCTCCAAGCGGAGACGTGAAGCAAATCGATAGGTAAATGAGTGGGGAGCCTTCACCTTAGCGAATCCAGCATCGTGGTACATCGTCAGGATCTCATCCGACGTCGGGAAGTAGCGCATTTTGGCCAGTTGCTTGTAGCCCGCCAACAAATCCTTCTTTCGGATGATGTCCGAAAGGATTTTCTGGTTCGATCGATTGAACGCGAGATCCCAAATGATTAGCTTTCCGCCAGCACGAATGATCCGCCTCATTTCTCGGAAGAGCCGTAATTGCTGTTTCCGCGCCACCTCATGAAGACCCATCTTGACCACAATCGTATCAAAGAAGCCGTCGGGGTACGGCGTACGGAGCATCGAACCCACGACCATCCGTTCCTTCTTCATCCATGGAAGGAAACGACGAGCGCGTTTCATTTGAACACGACTCTCCTCCAGTAGATATTGATCGACTTCTAGATGTTTGGAGCGGGCGTATGCGTGAAGCGATTTACTCACTGAACCGTAGCCCGCCGCCGCATCCAGGATGCGCTCGCCATTCTTCGGTGCGATAGCCTGATTCAACTTCAAGAACTGAATCGGACGAATCGAATGGATGCGCTCGTATTCAACGATCCGCTTATCGGCATCTTTCATATCGTCATTGAGCGTCCGTTTCATTCGCGATGAACTCCGAGAATAGCCGCTTCAGGACGTTCACGGCTGTTTCTGGCGATGCCTCATCCTCCGCTACATGTCGCGTGAGCTCGTAAAGATTACGCGCGGCGATCTTAAGGTTGTGCCCATTTCCGAAGATAAATAAATACGTGCAAATGACGGCGCTGCGTTTGTTACCATCGACCAGACGATGATTCTTCGTAATGCGATGGAACAGTCGCGCGGATGCCGAGACGATGTCGTGGTCAGGATGCAACTGATTCACCTCAAAGCAGTCGCGCATCTCCGCCGCCCATTCCTCGTCAACGAATGGGAGTAGGCCTTGCAGTTCCCCTCCTTCGCTTTTCTCCAGCAACCGTCCCCATTCCAAAATCGCTTCAGACGACGGATAAAACAGCTCGCTATTCTTCGGCGAGCTGTTTGATGACGGATCCATAACGTTTCACGAAGTCGTCAGCCCCTTTCTTCAACCGCTTCTCCTCATAAGCGTCGCGCTTGCGACCTGCCGATGGTCGCTTCTTCCCGAATTTTTCCAACAGTTTGCGAACCATATGGATGAGGTTGAGGCAGAACAGGCCTTCTGTCAAATCATGGACAGTATAGCAAAACCTCCCCATCACGGGGAGGTTTTGTCTTGCGACTAGGCGACGTCCTCTTCGCGCTTGGGCTCGGGCACCACGCGGGTGTTCACGAGCTGGCTTTCGGCGCCGAAGCCGGTGCCGGCCGGGATGAGGCGGCCGATGATCACGTTCTCCTTGAGGCCGGCGAGCGTGTCCACCTTGCCGGTGACGGCCGCGTTGATGAGCACGCGGGCGGTCTCTTGGAAGGACGCGGCGGAGAGCCACGAGTCCGTGGAGAGCGAGATCTTGGTGATGCCCAGGAACAGGTCCTCGGCGGTCGCCTCTTTCTCCCCCTTGCCCACCAGGTCGTTGGCGTCGAGGAAGGTGGCGCGCTCGATGGTCTCGCCGGGGAGCAGGTCGGTGTCGCCCGGATCGATGACGCGCACGCGGGAGAACAGCTGCTTGATGATGATCTCGATATGCTTGTTGTTGAGCTTCTGGCCCTGGGAAGCGTAGATGAACTGCGTCTCCTTGGACAGGTACTTCATCACCGCGTCCTTGCCCTTGTGCTTGAACAGGAGCTGGAGGTCGAGGTTGCCATCGGTGAGCGGGGCGCCAGCCTCGATCTCGTCGCCATCCTTCACGTACAAGGTGAAGCCGGGCGGGATGATGTACTCGCGCACCTTCTCGGCCTCGTACAGCACCGTGACGGCGTCTTTCCCGAGCTTGGCGACGCCATCCACGTCGCTCGTGATCTCGCCTTCGTCACCCACGGCGAGCAGCTGGCCCACCTTCACCTTGGCCCCTTCCTTTACCTTCACGACAGCGTCCTTCGTGAACTCGAACTCCTTCTCCTCCACGGAGAGGTGCGCGATCTGCACGGTCTTCTGTCCCGGGCGCATGTCCACGATCTGCTTTCCCGTGCCGGCCTGCACGATCTCGCGCGCCGCGGTCTCGATGGTGACCTTGCCGCTCACTTCGGCCATCACCGCCTTCTGCTTGGGGCTTCGCGCCTCGAACAGCTCTTCCACGCGCGGGAGGCCCTGCGTGATGTCCTTGCCGGCCACGCCGCCGGTGTGGAAGGTGCGCATCGTGAGCTGGGTGCCGGGCTCGCCGATCGACTGGGCCGCGACGATGCCCACGGCCGTGCCGAGCTTCACCAGCTTGTTGTAGGCGAGGTCGTAGCCGTAGCACTTCTGGCACACGCCGCGACGCTCGCGGCAGGTCATCACGGAGCGCACGTGCGCGCTCTCAAGCGGCTCCTTGGCCGCCTCGAGCTCGCGGATGTGGTCCTCGGTGATGAGCTCGTCGGCGCCGACGAGCGTCTTGCGCCCGCCGGGCTTCACGATGGGCGACATGGCGAACCGGCCGAGGATGCGCACCAAGAGCGGCTCGCCGATCTCGTCGGACTCGGCCTTGGTGAGCGTCACGCCCTGGTCGTCGCCGCAGTCCTCGTCGCGCACCACCACGTCCTGGGCGACGTCCACGAGACGGCGGGTGAGGTACCCGGCGTTGGCGGTACGCAGCGCGGTGTCGGTAAGACCCTTGCGCACGCCGTGGGAGGAGATGAAGAACTCCAGCACGTCATAGCCGTCCTTGAAGGAGGACTTCACGGGCAGCTCGATGATCTCGCCGCTCGGGTTGGCCACCAGCCCCTTCATGCCGATGGTCTGCGTCATCTGGCCCCAGGTGCCGCGCGCGCCCGACTCGATCATGGTGTAGGCCGAGTTGTTCTTGGGAAGCGCCTTCTTGGCGATTTCCGCGATGCGGTCCTTGATCTCGTTCCACACCTTCACCACCTGCTGGTGGCGCTCGGCGGACGTGAGCAGGCCCTGCGCGAAGAAGTCTTCCACCTCGCGCACGCGGCGGGAACCTTCGTCGATGAGCGCGGCCTTGCCCGGGAGCTCGGGGAGGTTGCCCATGCCGTAGGAGTAGCCGGACTTGGTGATGTAGCTGAACCCCATCTCCTTGAGCCGGTCGAGCAGGTCGGCGGCCTCCTGAGAGCCGTGGAGCTCGAGCGCGTATTTCACCACGTTCGCCAGCTCCTTCTTGCCCATCGTCTGGTTCATGAACGGGATGTCCTTGGGGAAGCGCTCGTTCACGAGGATGCGGCCGATGGTGGTGAGCACGAGCCCTTCTTCCATGCGCACCCGGATCCAGTCGTTGAGCTTGATGGCCCCGGCCTGGTACGCATACGTGGCGTCGAGCGCGCAGGCGAACGCCTTGGCCTTCTTCTCGTCGGGCTCGTCGAAGGTCATGGTCATGTAAAACGCGCCCCAGGCGATGTCCTTGCCGGGCGTCGCCACCGGGCCGCCGTGGGCGGGCTTCAGCAGGTTCTTGGTGGAAAGCATGAGCTCGCGCGCCTCGCGCTTGGCCTCGTCGGTGAGCGGCACGTGCACGGCCATCTGGTCGCCATCGAAGTCGGCGTTGTACGCCTCGCACACGAGCGGATGGATCTGGATCGCCTTCCCTTCGATGAGGGTGGGGCGGAACGCCTGGATGCCCAGGCGGTGGAGGGTGGGAGCGCGGTTCAAGAGCACGAAGGCGTCCTTGATGATCTCTTCCAGGATGTCCCAGGTCTCGCCGCGGCCGCCTTCGATGAAGCGGTTGGCCGAACGGATGTTGTGCACGTACTCGCGCTGGATGAGCTTGGCGATCACGAACGGCTTGAACAGCTCGAGCGCCATCTTCTTGGGGATGCCGCACTGGTCGAGCCGCAAGTGCGGGCCCACCACGATCACGGAGCGGCCGGAGTAGTCGATGCGTTTCCCGAGCAGGTTCTGGCGGAACCGGCCCTGCTTGCCCTTCAGCTGGTCGGCGAGCGATTTCAGCTGGCGCTTCTTGCCGGTCGCCGCGATCACGGTCTTCGAGTGCCGCGCGCTGTTATCGATGAGCGCGTCCACCGCTTCCTGGAGCATGCGCTTCTCGTTGCGCGAGATGACCTCCGGGGCGTTGAGCTCCTTGAGGCGCTTCAGGCGGTTGTTGCGGTTGATGACGCGGCGGTACAGGTCGTTGAGGTCGGACGTCGCGAAGCGGCCGCCGTCCAAGGGCACCATCGGGCGCAGGTCCGGAGGAATCACCGGGAGCGCGTCGAGGATCATCCACGACGCCTTGAGGTCGTTGGCGGAGAGCGACTTCAAGAGCTTGAGGCGGCGCATGAGGCGGTCGCGCTTGGCGGCGCTGGCGTCCTCGAGCTCGGCCTCGATCAGCTCCATGGTCTTCCCCATGTTGAAGCGCGAGAGCATCTCCTTCACGGCCTCGGCGCCGATGGCGGCCTCGAAGATGTGGCCGTACTTGAGGGAGTAGTCGTGATAGGTCTGCTCGGAGATGATGGACATGGGCTTCAGGTCCTTCAGCTCCGCCTCCACCTCCTCGAAATCCTCCTCAAGCTCGGCCTCCTTGCCCGAACGGATCTCCTCGAGGTGCTTCAGTTCCGCGGCGACCTTCTTCTCGTCGCCGGCGAACTTCTCCGCGAGGCGCCCGGCATCGCGCTTGAACTCGCCCTCGATCATCTTCTGCTTGCTCTTGTACTCCTGCTTCACCTGCTCGGACATCTGCGCGCGCGCCTCCTCGTTGACGTCGGTCACGATGAACGAGGCGAAGTAGATCACCTTCTCAAGCGCCTGCACGGACAGGTCGAGCACCGTGCCGATCTTGCTTGGCACCCCGCGCAGGAACCAGATGTGGCTGATGGGCGCGGCGAGCTCGATGTGGCCCATGCGCTCGCGTCGGACGATGGAGTGCGTGACCTCCACCCCGCACTTGTCGCACACGATCCCCTTGTAGCGGATCTTCTTGTACTTGCCGCAGTAGCATTCGAAGTCCTTGGCCGGCCCGAAGATCTCTTCGGCGAACAGTCCGCTCTTCTCCGGCTTCTGGGTGCGGTAGTTGATCGTCTCGGGCTTGAGCACCTCGCCGTGGCTCCAGCCGCGGATGACTTCCGGGGAGGCCACGCGCAGGCGGATGGCGTCGAAGTCCGTGATCTTCAGCGTGTCTTGGCGTTGAAACATATTGGAGTTGGTAGGGGGTAGGTGGTAGTCGGTAGGAAACTAGGCGGAAGCCTTCTTTTCGGAACCGACGTCCATCTTGTGACCGTCCTTCATGAGCTCGACGTCCAGGCACAGCCCCTTCAGCTCGCGGATGAGCACGTTGAAGGATTCCGGGATGTTCACCTTGCGGATCGCCTCGCCCTTGATGATGGACTCGTACGCCTTGGAGCGGCCCGGCACGTCGTCGGACTTGATGGTGAGGATCTCCTGCAGGGTGTGCGCCGCGCCGTAGGCCTCAAGCGCCCAGACTTCCATTTCGCCGAAGCGCTGGCCGCCGAACTGCGCCTTGCCGCCGAGCGGCTGCTGGGTGATGAGCGAGTACGGGCCGATGGAGCGCTGGTGGATCTTGTCCTCCACCATGTGGTGGAGCTTGAGGATGTACATGTAGCCCACGGTGACCGGGTTCTCGAACGCCTCTCCGGTGCGGCCGTCGTAGAGCGTGACCTGGCCGTCCTCCCGGAACCCGGCCGCCTTGAGCTCGGCGCGGATGGACGCCTCGCTGACCCCGTTCAATACCGGCGTCGCGACGTGATAGCCGAGCGCGTTTGCCGCGAGCCCCAAGTGCACCTCGAGGATCTGGCCCAGGTTCATGCGGGACACGACGCCCAGCGGGGTGAGGATGACGTCGGCCGGAGTGCCGTCAGGCAAGAACGGCATGTCCGCGACCGGGACGATCTTGGACACCACGCCCTTGTTGCCGTGGCGGCCGGCCATCTTGTCGCCCACCTGGATCTTGCGCAGGTCGGCCACGGACACCTGGATCTGCCTGATGACGCCCGGGGGCAGCTTGTCGCCGGCCTCGCGGGAGAACACCTGGATGCCCACCACCTTGCCGTGCTCGCCATGCTCCAAGGTGAGCGAGGAGTCGCGCACGTCGCGGGCCTTCTCGCCGAAGATGGCGCGCAGGAGCTTCTCCTCGGCGGAGAGCTCGCTCTCGCCCTTGGGGGTGATCTTCCCCACCAGGATGTCGCCGCTCTTCACCTCCGCACCGATGCGGATCACCCCTTCGGCGTCGAGGTTCTTGAGCTTCTCCTCGGACACGTTCGGGATGTCGGAGGTGATCACCTCGGGGCCGAGCTTGGTATCGCGCAGGTCGATGGTGTAGTTCTCGATGTGCACGCTCGTGAAACGGTCGTCGTGCACGAGGCGCTCGCTCATGATGACGGCGTCCTCGTAGTTGTAGCCGCCCCAGGCCATGAAGGCCACGAGCACGTTCTGGCCGAGCGCGAGCTCGCCATGGTCCACCGAGCTCGAGTCCGCGATGAGGTCCCCGTTCTTCACTTTCTGCCCGAGGTCGACCGACGGGCGCTGGGTGATGCCGGTGGAGTTGTTGGAGCGCAGGAACTTCTTGAGCTCGTAGTCGAAGACGTTGTCCTTCTTGTCGGTCACCTGGATGCGGTTGCCGTCCACCCGCGTGACGGTCCCGTCCGCCTCGGCAAGGACCACGTGGCCGGAATCCTTGGCGGAACGGTGCTCCACGCCCGTGCCGATGATGGGGGCTTCGGGGCGCACGCACGGCACGGCCTGGCGTTGCATGTTGGTGCCCATGAGCGCGCGCGTGGCGTCGTCGTGCTCGAGGAACGGGATGAGCGCGGTGCCGATCGAGACGATCTGGGTGGAGGAGACGTCCATGTAGTCCACTTCCCCGTTGTGCACCACTTTCGGCTCGTTGAACTTGCGGGCGCCCACGTAGGCGTCCTTGAAGGTGCCGTCCTCGTTGAGCGGCGTGGTCGCGGGCACGGTGACCGAACGCTCTTCCTTGAAGGCGTTGATGTATTCGATCTCGCCGGTCACCTTGGCGACGGTCGTGCCGTCCTTTTGCGTATGCTTCACCACCTTGCGGTACGGCGTCTCGATGAACCCGTAGTCGTTGATGACGGCGTACGAGGAGAGCTGGCCGATCAGGCCGATGTTGGGGCCTTCCGGGGTGCCGATCGGGCAGATGCGGCCGTAGTGGGACGGATGCACGTCGCGCACCTCGAACCCGGCGCGCTCGCGGGTGAGCCCGCCCGGGCCCATCGCGGAAAGGCGGCGCTTGTGCTCGAGCTCGGAGAGCGGATTGGTCTGGTCCATGAACTGCGACAGCTGCGAGGACATGAAGAACTCGCGCACCGCGCCGATCACCGGCCGGGCGTTGATGAGGCGGCCCGGGGAAAGCGTCTCGATGTCCTGGGTGGACATGCGGTCCTTGATGATGCGCTCCATGCGCGCGAGGCCCACGCGGAACCGGCTCTGGATGAGCTCGCCCACGGCGCGCACGCGGCGGTTCCCGAGGTGGTCCACGTCATCGGCGTCCTCCTGGGCGATGTTGAGGCGGATGATCTCCTTGATGATGGCCGCCAGGTCCTCCTTCTTGAGGATGCGGTTCTCCTCCGGGGCCACGTCCGCCTCCTCGGTGGACAGGTTGAAGCGCAGGTTGAACTTGTAGCGGCCCACGCGCCCGAGGTCGTATCGGTCGAAATTGAAGAACATCGAGTGGATGAGGGACTTGGCGTTGTCCGCCGTGGCGCGGTCGCCCGGGCGGATGCGCTTGTACACCTCGATGTGCCCTTCCTCCTCGCTCTTGGCCGCGTCCTTGTTGATGGTGGCCTCGATGTAACGGTTGGTGGGGTGCGTGTCGACGTCGGCGAACATGGCGAGGATCTCCTCGTCGCTTACCACGCCGAAGGCGCGCAGGAGGCTCGTGACCGCCACCTTGCGCTTGCGGTCGATCTTCACCCAGATGACGTTCTTCGGGTCCGTCTCGAACTCGAGCCAGGCGCCGCGGTTGGGGATGATCTTCGCGCCGTAGTAGCGGCGGCCGCGGTACGCCTCGGCCGTGAAGAAGGCGCCGGCGGAACGCACGAGCTGGGAAACGACCACGCGCTCCACCCCGTTGATGATGAACGTCCCGCGCGGGGTCATGAGCGGCAGGTCGCCGAGGTAGATCTCCTGCTCCTTCACCGTCTGGTTGCGCTTGTTCAGGAGGCGCGTCTTCACGCGCAACGGCGCCTCATACGTGACGTTCTTGAGGCGGGAGGTCTTCTCGTCGAACTTGGGCTCGTCCAAGTAGTAGTCGTCGAAGAACAGCTCAAGGTCGCGGCCGATGAAATCCTTGATCGGGCTCACCTCGCCGAACAGCTCGCGGATGCCGGTCTCGAAGAACCAGCGGTAGCTGCGGCGCTGCACCTCGATGAGGTCCGGGAGCTCCATGGCGTCGGCGACGGCCCCGAACGTCTTGCGGACGCGTGTCGTTGGCGCGGTACGGCGGAAGGTCATCATACGGTTTGGTCAAAAAAACAAAACGCACCGAAGGAAATTCGGTGGTTCATTGGTTGGTTACAAGGGATGCGGACATCAGGAAAAGGGTTAGCTTTTCGCTTCGTTCCGCGTATCCCGGTAGACCGTTCGGCAAGAGACGGAGAGACGCTGGCGGGAGGATACCAGTGGGCCTGAAAAGGGTCAAGTCGCCTGTCAAAGGCTGCGAGTGGAAGCCACGGTTTTCGAAGAGCCGGACGCGTGCCTGCCAAACGCCGAGGAGAGAGATTTTGCCCCGCCTTGCGACGGAACGAAGCGCTTGCGGCAATCACCCGACGGAACCGTACTCCCCTTCGCAGCCTGCGAAAGACGACTGGGGAAACCGTATCGGATTTTTTGAAAAGAATCAAGGGGTTTGGGTGTGCGGGGCCGGAGAGACGTACTCTCTCCGGCCCCGCGAGCTCCCGTTCAGCCTGTGCCTACGGAACCATGCTGAACAGCATGGTCTCGTCAGCGGCGGCCGCTTCGACGCAGTACGCCTTGTAGACCTCCCACCCGCTGGCGGAGCCGTCCTCGCTCCAGCGCACCTGTTTCAGGCGCATGGTCGGATTCGTCTCCATGAGGAGCATCGGTGAGCGGTACGCCTTCTGCGACGTAGCGAGCATCTCCTGCAGGTCGATGACCTTCTCCTCGGCCATCGCGAGCACCTCGGCGACGACGTCGATCTCCTTGAGGAGGATCGATGGCGCCGACGCGTGGCTCGTGCCCCCCGTGACCATGGGGAGCGGTGCCTTGCGCAGGGGCTTGGGGAACATCTCCCCTTCCTGTTCAGGCCCCGCGAGGCGGATCACCTCGGCCGGGTCCTGGGCGGGCGCCCAACGCTTCTTGCCGCCGACGAACGCCACGGAGCCGACGAGATGTTCGGGGCAGGCCCACTTCGCGATCTCGGCCTGCTCCTTCGCCTTCGCCGCGGCCTTGCGCGTGAGCGCCTTCTCCTCCTTCTTGCGCTTGCGGACGTCGGCCCACATCGCTTTCAGGCGTGCCTTCTCAAGGGCTTCCCACTGCCGCTTGGCCTGCGCGGGCGTGAGCACCGCCGTCCCGATCAGGACCGACGGACGATCCGTCCACTTCTTCGGCGGCTTCGGCTTCGATGGCGCCGATGCCGCAGCCGCCGCCTTCTTCCGGTGGCAGACGAGCTCGTCGCGTCGACGGCCTCCTCTGCCGCCTGGCGGCTTCTGACGGATCTCCTGCGCAGGCCGATCGCTCGGCTTGGCGCTGAGCGCTGACGGCCGCGTGGCCCCGCGCGGCGGCCGGGCCTCGGAAGGCCGCGGCGGCTTGCGGCGCTTGGCCGTGGAAACGGGGGCATCGCCGAAGAGCGCTTCGGTGAGCGGGTCGACCTTGGGGGGGTCGGCCTGGACCATGGTCCATGACGCCCCGTCAGGGTATTTCGCGAAGGCACACGCGCGGCAGAGCACTTCGCCCCGCACGCGCATGAGCCGCGGCATCCGTCCGACGTTCATCCCGCTGCCGGGATGGACGACATCGTCATCCATCGCGACCGGGGAGGCCCGGAGCGAACACTTCCAACACACGCTATCCAACAGCTTCATTGGGTGACCTCTGATCGAATTGTGGGCCCTCCTTCGTCCACCTCCATCCATGTGGGACTTCGGCGGACTACGGCGGGCGGGGGAACGAGTGGCCGATCCGACGGATCGACCCTGGGCTTTCACGGTACCGTTTCCGTTATTTCCCAGCCCATGGCCCCGGCGCGCCGGAAGGGACAAGGGTCGGGAAATCGGTCGCAATCATACTCCTGGGACGAACGGGTGTCGAGGAATGAAAAACCCATCGTCGGAGGCCGAAGAGTCCGCCCAGTGGCCGGCCGCAGCCGGCATGTTCGGCAGATGGGAACCAGCCGGTGCGGAAACAGCCGGAGCCGTTGCCGCATCGAGGCGCCATCCACGCCCGTTCTCCGTATACAAGCTACGGACAACGGGAGTTTCATGTCTTCGTCCTCCGACGATGGGTTCTTGGAAAGGACTTGGGTATTCCTGGATGAAAAAACCCGTTCTTGCCGGAGAGGATTTACTACAAATCACCAGCAAAAACGGGGCTTCTCTCCCCTCACGGCTCTCTCCAGACCCATGAGGGACGACCTTGGATTGTGAACGTGGGACTTTAGCAGAAAAAATCGAAATCGTCAAGATGGGCATGGTTTGGTAAAATGCCGCCATCTATGGCCAGAAGACGTAAGCGCCGGCAGCAAGAGGAGGAGGAAGGCCGTTTCGAGCTCGACCCCGACACGAGGCGTGGCATCGTAGCCGTGGGGCTGTTCGCCGCCTCCGCGCTCATGTTCCTGTCGTTTTTCCATATCGCCGGCTCCCTCGGCGGCTGGGTGGACGGAGGGCTCTCCGCCCTGTTCGGCTGGGACCGGTTCCTTGTGCCGGTCATCCTCATCATCATCGGGGCGACCCTGATCTTTCCGGAACGCGGGACCTTCTCCGGATGGAACTACCTGGGGCTCTTGTGTTTTTTCCTTTCCTTCAACACGCTGCTCAACCTCATCCTGGTGAACCGGCCGGAACCGTTCACCGCCGACCTGTCCGCGGCCGGCGGATGGCTGGGACAGTTCCTCGGCCTCGCGCTCCCGGCCGCCATCGGATACTGGGGGAGCCTCATCGTGTCCTCTTCCCTGCTCGTGATCGCCGTCCTGCTCGCGTTCAACACCTCGCTGCGACGGCTCGCGGGGGCGCATGAGCATCTCCTGGGATGGTTTGGCGCTCGGCTCCATCGGGAGACGCTCGCGCCGCGGGACGTGGAGATCGAGGAGGGGCTTGGGGAGCAGGAGGAGCTTGAGGAGCAGGAAGAGGAGCTCGACGAGGAAGACGAGGAGGGGTCCGAGAAGAAGCCGGCAAAACCCGTCACGATGCCGCCGGGCGAGAAGGCCCTCCTCATCAAGGAACGCCGCGAAGTGATCATCCCGCTCGACCTGCTCGAGAAACGCGCGGGCAAGGCGGATGCGGGCGACATCGAACGGAAGATCGAGATCATCCAAAAGACGTTCGTCCAATTCGGCATCGACGTGGAGATGGGCGAGACGAGCGTGGGCCCCACGGTCACCCAGTTCACGCTCCGGCCGGCCCAGGGGGTGAAGCTCGCGCGCATCGTCGGGCTCACGAACGACCTGGCGCTCGCGCTCGCCGCCCACCCGATCCGCATCGAAGCGCCCATCCCGGGCAAGGCGCTGGTGGGCATCGAGGTGCCCAACCAGACCGTGGCCACGGTCTCGCTGCGGGAACTCCTGGAAAGCCGCCCGTTCCAGGCCCGCGCCTCCAACCTCGCGCTCCCGCTCGGGAAGGACGTGTCCGGCAACGTCTCGGTGGTCGCGCTCGACAAGATGCCGCACATGCTGGTGGCCGGCGCCACGGGCTCGGGCAAGTCGGTCGCGCTCAACACCTTCATCATCTCGCTCTTGTACGAGAACGGGCCGGACGACCTCAAGCTCATCCTCGTGGACCCCAAGCGCGTCGAGATGGGGATCTACGAAGGGATCCCGCACCTGCTGGTCCCGCCCATCACCAAGGGCGAGGACACCGTGAACGCGCTCAAGTGGACCGTGCGCGAGATGGACCGCCGCCTCGACGTGCTCGCGAAGTTCGGCGCGCGCGACATCGCTTCCTTCAACGCCAGGACGGAGGAGAAGATGCCCAAGGTCGTGGTGATCATCGACGAGCTGGCCGACCTCATGCAGACCAGCGGCCGCGAGGTGGAAGCGCTCGTGGTGCGCATCGCCCAGATGGCGCGCGCCGTGGGCATCCACCTCCTGCTCGCCACCCAGCGGCCGAGCGTGGACGTGATCACCGGGCTCATCAAGGCCAACGTCCCGGCGCGCGTGGCCTTCGCCGTGGCCTCCCAGATGGACTCGCGCACCATCCTCGACGCCTCCGGGGCCGAGAAGCTGCTCGGGCGCGGCGACATGCTGTTCACCTGCGCCGAACTGTCCAAGCCCAGGCGCCTGCAGGGGGCGTACGTGTCCGAAGACGAGTGCGCCAGGGTGGTGGCGTTCCTCAAGAAACAGGGGGTCCCGGATTACAACATGGCGATCACGAAGCCCGCCCCGGGCGGAGGAAGCGCCTTCGACGGCGAGGGCGACGACGACCCGCTGCTCGACGACGCGGTCGCGGTGGTCCTGCAATCCGGAAAGGCGTCCACCTCCCTGCTGCAACGCCGGCTCAAGGTGGGCTACGGCCGGGCGGCCCGCATCATGGACCTCATGGAAGAACGCGGGGTGATCGGCGCGGGCGAAGGGGCCAAGCCGCGGGAAATCCTGATCGACGAATGGCCCCCGGGCGGGGAGGTCGAGACGGAGCTTGAGAAGGCGGACGCGGAGGAACCTTCCGAAGAGGAAAGCGATGAAGACGGAGGGGAGGAAGACGGGGACGGCACAACGGTTGTAGAAGAGGGGGAAGAGGAGCAGAATAAGAAGGAGTAGCCGATCGGGGCATGAGTTTCGTCATCCGAAAACTCAATGAGAACGGGACCGTTGGGGCCACCTTGCACGCGATGCGCAAGGCGGTTGGCTGGACGCTGTCCGAACTCGCCGCGAAGACCAAGATCCCGAAGACGGTCCTTGACGCGATCGAGAAAGACGCCCACGACAAGCTCCCTGCCCCGCTCTACGCCCGCCAATACCTCAAGGTGTACGCCAAAGCGCTCGGCGGCGACCCGGAATACTTCCTGCACCGCTTCGATGCCGAACGCGGCACCTGCGATTTCCTCGGCGCCACCCGGCTTCCCATCGGCCGCACCAGCGCGAGGCAGCTCTTCGTGGGAAGCCGTCTCCTCAAGGCGGCAGGGTTCGCGGCGGTGGCGCTCGCCTTATGCGGCTACCTCGGCCTCGAAGTCCGCCGGATCGTGTCGGCCCCGGACATCGCCCTCTCCTCGCCCTCGGACGGATTCACCACCGATGAGGCGAGCGTGCGCGTTTCGGGCGAGGCCGATCCGGACGCCAAGGTGCTGGTGAACGGGGTGCACATGCTCCTGCAAGACGACGGGACGTTCGCGACCGACGTGATGCTCGAGCGCGGGCTGAACGTCATAACCGTAGAGGGGGCCAAGCGGTATTCCAAGACCGCTTCGCTCTACCGCCGCGTGATCCTGGACCAAGAAGGCGAAAAGACGGCAGATGCCGTACGAGAAGAACCGAGGATCTAAGGGCCAAGGACCAACGGAGACGTGAAAGATTAAAAGGAAAAAGACGAAGGCTTTAAAAGCCTTTATTTTTACATCCTTTAATCCTTTCACGTCGTCTTTGGTCCTTTCAAAGCCTTTCGGCCTTGGTCCTTTTTTCCGCTTGCGCGCCCCTACCCGTCTGCTAGGCTACTAGCCGTTCCCTACCCACTACCACCTACCCCCTACCCCCTCCCCCTTATGGCCAAACACATCACCGAAGACGTCTCCGCCGATGCCCGGTCCAAGGCCGCGATGGAGGCCGTGAGCCAGATCAAGCAGAAGTTCGGCGAAGGATCGATCATGCGGCTGGGGGAGGCGAAGACGATGGAGGTGGAGGCCGTCTCCACCGGCTGCCTCTCGCTCGACCTCGCCCTGGGAGTCGGCGGCGTGCCGCGCGGGCGCATCATCGAGATCTACGGGCCGGAGTCCTCGGGCAAGACCACGCTCGCCCAGCACATCGTCGCCGAGGTGCAGAAGATCGGCGGGCTCGCGGCCTACGTGGACGCCGAACACGCGCTCGACCCGGAGTACGCGCAGAAGATCGGCGTGAACATCGACGACCTGTTCATCTCCCAGCCGGACAACGGCGAGCAGGCGCTCGAGATCGTGGAGACCTTGGTGCGAAGCAACGCCGTGGACGTGATCGTGATCGACTCCGTGGCCGCGCTCACCCCGAAGGCGGAAATCGAGGGTGACATGGGCGACTCCCACATGGGCCTCCAGGCCCGGCTCATGAGCCAGGCCTTGCGCAAGCTCGCCGGCATCATCAGCAAGTCCAAGACCACCGTGATCTTCATCAACCAGATCCGCATGAAGATCGGGGTGATGTTCGGCAACCCGGAGACCACCACCGGCGGCAACGCGCTCAAGTTCTACGCCTCCGTGCGCGTCGAGATCCGCCGCAGCGCGCAGATCAAGCAGGCGGAGAAGATCATCGGCAACCGCACCAAGGTGAAGATCGTGAAGAACAAGGTGGCTCCCCCGTTCCGCACCTGCGAGTTCGACATCATGTACAACGAAGGGATCTCCATCGCCGGCGACCTGCTCGACCTGGGCGTCCCTTGCGGCGCGGTGCAGAAAAGCGGCAACAGCTACGCCTTCGGCGAGGAGAAGCTGGGCCTCGGCCGCGAAAACGCCAAGGCGTACCTGCGCGAGCATCCCAAGGTGATGAAGGCGATCCGAAAGGAAATCGAGAAGCGGGTGAAGGACGGCGTGCTCGAGGGGAGCAAGGACGAGGACGTCCCTCCGCCGCCGACGGCGGAATGAGACACGGACCAAAGCCGGCCCGCAGGGGCCGGCTTTGCTACTCAACGCCGATCGCGCACAACACCTCTCCCTTACGCATGCGCATCGTTTCCTTCCACCACAGCGGGACGCCGGTCGCCGGAGAGCGCAGCGGGCGGGCCTTTCCGTCGACGGAGACGGCATGGCCAAGCAGGTCTCCCTTTCTCAGGGTCCCTGACAGGGGGACCGGACGCCAGAGGCCGTCCGCGGGAGCCGAAAGATAGGACAGGCGCCTGAAGGTCCTTGGCGTCAGGGGTCGGGGATCGGGGGTCGGGGTGCGCGACAGGCCCAGGATCGCCATGATCCCCTCCGCGACGCAGAGGTGCCGTGCGATCGCCTCGGGATCGCGCCTCCCCCGCTCCCCGGATTCGGACAGGACATACGCGCACCCGACCTCGGCAAGGCGGGACGGCTTGGAGCCGCGCGCGGCCTTCTCGCGGACAAACCGTTCGCAAGGGAGCTTGGCAAGGCATGCGGCCGTGAACGCGTCGGCCGCGGCCGCTCCCGTCTCCCAGGTCCACACGAACGGACGCAGCCGTTCGGCGAACGCCCCGTCGTGCAGATCCAGCCACGCGTCGGCCTGAAGCGCATAGGTCCGGGCCAACCAGTCAACGAGTCGCTCCGTCGGCGTCCCTGTCGCCTTTCCTGGAAAAAACGCTTTCGGGAGCCGTCCGTCCAGGGGATTCGCGCTCGTCTCGCTTTCGAACCCAGGAACGTTTACGATAGGGATCACCGTGACGCGACCTTGGATTTCCTCCGTGTCCAGGCGTTGGGCCAGGGCATAGGCGGCTTCGATGCCGGCGTATTCGTCCCCGTCCATGCCGGCGGTCACCAGGAAACGTTTTCCCGTGCCCGAACCGAACTCGGAAACGGGAATGCGCGCCTTGGCGGCCCCGAGGTCGACGCGGACAAGACGGAACGGCGAACCCATAACGAGCCCATCCTAACATGGCATGACCACGCGCGGGGAAGCACAGGCGGACGAGACGCTCAATGACCTCCAGGCCGACCTCGAGGAGCGTTTCTCGCTCATGTCGGACCTGAGGGACCGTCTCAAGGAGTTCGATGGGCGCATGGAGGGCGCGGCGCTTGCCCAGGCATGCGGACTCCTGTCGAGCGAACTCGAGCCGGCGCTTGCGGGCCGTCCGCGGTGGACGCAAGACGACATCCCGCGCCTGCGCGAACTCAAGGCGACCGCGCACGACCGCCTTCGCTCGCTCTATGGCCGGTTCGCCGGCGCGCGAGCCGCGCCCGACTGGCAGTCGCCGTCGTTCATGCACGCGCGGCGCTCACAGGCAGGACTGCAGGAGGGACGCATCCGCGGCACGGTCAACGATTACAAGCGCGACCACCACATGGACGCCGCCGCGTACGAGCGCGCGTTCGTGAAGGCCTACGTGGACGGCTCGGCGCTCGTCCCCGTAACCGCGTATGCCACCGTAAGCGGGATGGCGGCGCTTTCCACCGTGGTGATGGCGCTCATGATGCGCGGCACGCTCGCGTGCGGCCCGATCCTCGTTGGGCGGCGATCCTATTTCGAGAACCGCACGCTGCTTAAGGGGCTGTTCCCTGGCCGCATCGTGGAAGCGGACGAGATGGATGCCGTCGGAGTCGTCGCGCGCGCCAAGGCGATCCAGCCGCATGCCGTGTTTCTCGACACGCTGTGCAACGCGCCAGACCTGCCGCTCCCAGACCTCAAAACGCTCGTACCCGGGCTCTGCCGCGCCCTGCCCAAAGACGCCTGTCTCGTGCTCGACAACAGCGCGCTGGGCCCCGCATGCCAACCGCTCAGGGTGTTTCCCGTGCTCGGGCACGCGAAACTGCTCGTCCTAGAGAGCCTGAACAAGTACCACGAGCACGGGTTCGACCGGGTCACGGGCGGCATCGTGTGGGGACCGATCGGCAGCACGAGGAGATTGTGGTCGGCCCGCATGCACGGCGGCACCGTGCTCCCCGACGCGTCTGTCCATGCGCTCCCCCGACCTGACCGACCGCGACTCCTCAAGCGGCTCGCCCGCATCGAACGAAACGCGCTCATCCTCGCCCGAGCGCTCGAGGACGCGCCATCTTCCGCGCGGACCGTCGTCTACCCAGGACTCCCCTCCTACCCAGGACGCGCTTGGACGAACGGCCTGCCATTTTGCGGCGGAAACCTTACGGTCACGTTCCGCGACCTGGGATCGACCGTGAAGCTCGCCCGCCGGTTCCTCTCCCGCGCCATCGCCGGAGCCAAGCAAGAAGGACTCGACCTCACGGCCGGCACCAGCTTCGGCTTCGACGTGACGCGCGTCTATCTCACCGCTCTCCACGCCGTGGAAGGGACTCCGCCGTTCTTGCGCATCAGTGCCGGCACCGAAACGCGGCAGGAGATCGAGGCGCTTGCGCGCGTCTTCAACGATGCGTTCTAACTCCAACGCCCGGTGTTGGCCAGAAGCGAAAACCGACCCTCAGAGGTCGGTTTTCTTGGTCCCGGGCCGCGGCTACGCCAACCGAAACTCCGCAGAGCGAAGGTTGGTGGACCTCGCGGGAGTCGAACCGACACGTCAGTGTCATCCTGAGCAGAGCGAAGGACCTCGAGATCCTTGGTCGTTGAGACTCCTCAGGACGACACTGAGGTGTCGCCTCCATAGGCCCTCCTCACTCACACGGCCCGGGGCCAAAAAACGAATAAGACCCGTCGACTTTTTGAAGGTCGTGGGTCTTATTCGTGACACCGGGAGATTGAGCACGTTGCCTCATCCAGCTGTTGCCATTCAATCATGATTTCGTCCTTCTGTCAATGAACGGAAGTGGATGAATCTTTGTTCGTTTCTGTGCCACCCATAGGAGATTGACAGAATGCGCTTTTTCCGTTACGGTGCGTCCTTCTTTCACAATCCAATGCAATCCAAGTAACGGGAGGACGCATGAAGACTGTCGATCTCCGTTTTGGCGACGGGTACGGCCCGTATATGGAACGCCTGAAGGCAAGTCGGAGGGCCATTGCGCGGCACGAAGGGTGCCGGGCCGACCAGATTACCGTGACCTGCGGGGCCACCGGTGCGATCGACCTCCTGTTCGGAGCACTGCCGAAAGGCTCCATGATCGCCGCGATGCCGTACGAATACTACGACATCCACGTGATAGCGGCTCTGCACGGCCACAGGACCATCCGACCTCCGCAGTCCGCCGCGAACTCGCTTGATGACTTCCTGCGGTTCGTTGGGGAATGTAAACCGCAGGCGCTTTACCTGTCGCTGCCGAACAACCCGCTCGGGACGATCTATCCATCCCGAGACCTGAAACGATTATTCGCTTCCCTCGACGCGGACCAGCTTTGCATCATTGACCAGACGCTCATCGCCGAGAAGCGCTTGGGGGTGAGGTGGCTCGGACAGGCCGGAGCGGGCAAGACCGTGGCCGTCGTACGGTCGTTCTCGAAGACGCACGGGGCAGTCGTGGACCGTGTAGGATATGTCGTCATGCCATGCTTTCCGCTCGACCTGCATCTGTTCACGCATACGCCTGGCATCAGTTCGCTTCGGAAGATCCAACACCTGCTCGAAGACAAGAAGACTCCCGCCAGACTCCTCGAACGGATCCAGTCGAACGACCGCGCGATCGCGGCGTGGGCCGTTGGCAAGAAGGATCTCGATTGGCGCTCGTCCCGAACCAACTTCGGCGTGCTCCACACGGGAGAACGGGAAAACCTGGAGATGGCCCTTTTGGGACACGACGGTGTCATCATCAATGGAGCCCCGCATCTCTCCTGTCCCGGCAACTTCATCCGCATCCCGCTCGACGTATCGCCGGCCTCGATCCGCCGCCTGCTCGCGGTCATCGACGATGCCCTCTGACGCGAAACCGACCCTCACGGGCCGGTTTTTTCTTTCACGAGATCCTTCAGCCCTGATGGGCTTCAGGATGATTCGGCCTAGAGCCGAATCACTTGGCGACGCGCTCGGCGTAGCTGCCGTCCTCGGTGTTCACGATGATCACGTCGCCTTCGCTGACGAAGATGGGCACCTTCACCATGAGGCCGTTGTCCATGAACGCTTCCTTGGTGACGTTGCCGGAGGCGGTGTCGCCCTTCACGGCCGGTTCGGTGTCCTTCACGGTGAACTCGATCTTCTTGGGGAGCTGGATGGTGAGCGGAAGGTCGTTGTAGGTGAGGATGGTGACCTCGATCCCTTCCTTGAGGTACTTCACGTCATCCCCGATGTCGGAGGCGGACAGGGTGACCTGCTCGTAGGTCTGGTTGTCCATGAAGGTGTACAGGTTCCCATCGGTGAACAGGTACTGCATCTTCTTGTACTGCACGTCCTCGAACTCCAGGTTCTCGGCGGACTTGAAGTTGTTCTCGACCGCCTTGCCGGTCTTGAGGTTCTTCATCTTCGTGCGCACGAACGAGCTCCCTTTGCCGGGGGAGACGCGCTGGAAGTCCATCACGATCCACAAGTCGCCGTTGAAACGGATGACGGTGCCTTTCTTGATGTCGTTGGGGGACATAGGGGAGGCGGACAAGGCCTTAGGCGGACAAGGCCGCAGGAAATCCTGAAGCCTTAACGCCTGAGGCCTTCATGCCTTAAATAATTTACTTGCCGGGAACAGCAGGACATCCCCGATTTCCTTGGTGCCGATGCACAGCATGTGCAGCCGGTCGATGCCGAGCGCGTTGCCGTACGTCGGAGAACGGACGGATGGTAGCAGCGCGAGCAGTTCCTCGTCAACGGGGAACGCGCTCTTCCCGGACGCGACGCGCTCGGCGCGTTCCGCCTCGAATCGGGCGCGTTGTTCGGTCGCGTCCGTGAGTTCCGTGAAGCCGTTCGCGAGTTCGACCCCGTCGACATAGAGCTCGACGCGCTGCGCGTATTTCCCGTCCGCCGTCTTTGCCGCAAGCGCCGCCTGGCAGAGCGGATAGTCGTAGACGAACGTGGGGACCGTGCCGATCGACGGTTCCGCTTTCGCGAGGAACAGGCGGTAGAACAGGTCGCTCTCGGTGTCTGCCGCGTCGCGGTGCAGGCCGAGCCGGTCGCAGGCCTCGGCGAGGTCGGCAGCGGAGGCCGTGTCGAGATCCACGCCGGCGGTGTCGAGCAACAGGTCGCGGACGCGTAGGCGCCTGAAGGCGCCCGCAGACCCCCTCATGCCTGCCTGCCGGCAGGCAGGCTCCCCCCTTTCCAAGGGGGAGGTAGCTGGCTTTGAGAACGCCGCGCAAGCCTCGCGCACCAACGCTTCCGTCTCATCCATCATCTCGTGATAGTCCGCGCCCTGCTTGTACCACTCAAGCATGGTGAACTCCGGGTTGTGCACCTGCCCTGAGCCTGTCGAAGGGGTGCCGCCCAGGTCCTCGTCGTTGCGGAAGACGCGAGCGAGCGTGAAGATCTTTTCCATTCCCTGCCCGAGCAGCTTCTTCATGGAAAACTCGGGGCTCGTGATGAGCGCCCCCTGCCGCGGCTTCTCTCCCGGGGCGACGAGCGTCGTCTCGAAATAGGTAAAGTTCGGCGCGAGGTCTGGGCTCGCGACCAGCGTGGGCGTTTCCACTTCGGCATAGCCCCTAGACCGAAAGAACGACCGGATGAGGTCGTTCAATCGTTGTCGTTCAGAAGCGATGTCCTGGACGCGGCGCATGCTTCTCTCAACGCTGCACGAACGGGACGAGCGCCATGATGCGGGCGCGCTTCACGGCGTTCGCGAGCTGGCGCTGGTGCTTCATGCACACGCCGGAACGCTTGCGCGCCACGATCTTCGCGAAGGAAGACAGGAAGCGGCGGATGAGGGTGACATCCTTGTAGTCCACTTCGTCGATCTTGTTGGCACAGAAGTGGCAATGTCGCTGCTTCTGCATGGGGTTGTTGGAGGTGTTGCGCATAGTTTTATGAAGGAGTACGTAGTGCGTAGTCAGTAGTGCGTAGAAAATAAATCCTACGCACTACGTACTACCACCTACGCACTTTAAAAAGGAATATCCTCCACCTTGATCTCGTCGTCCGGGTTCGGGGCCGGGTCGTCCTTGGCCTTCCCCCCTTCGCTGAAGCTTCGGGGGACAGGCGGAGACGGCGGGGCGGAGAATCGGTTCGCAGCAGGCGCGGCGGAGCCGGCTGCCGGGGTCCCGGCGACCGTGCCGGCCCGATCGAGGATGATCATGTTCTCGACGACGATCTCGGTGGTGCGGCGCTTCTGGCCGTCCTGGCCGTCCCACTCGCGGGTCTGGAGGCGCCCGTCGACGTACACCTTGCGGCCTTTGGCGAGGTAGGAGCCGCAGATCTCGGCGAGCTTGGCCCAGGCCACGCAGTTATGGAACTCGACCGCCTCCTGCTTGGCGCCCGCGGCGTCGGTCCAGTTGCGGTTGGTGGCCACGGAGAAGGAACACACGCTCTGGCCCGAGCCGGTCTGACGCAGCTCCGGGTCGCGCGTGACGTTGCCGAGGATGGTGGCGCGGTTGAGAGAGTACATAGGTGGTGTTACGAACCTTCGAACGGGCTACGAAACTACGAACAAAAGGTATTTTAGTAGTTTCGTAGCCGTTCGTTGGTTCGTAGCATGTTAAACTCCTTTTGAAATATCCGAATCTAGGATCTCGTCGAGCTTCTTGTCGAGTTCTTCGATGGACATGGCGGGCTCGGCGGGCTTCACCGCGGCTGCGACGGCGGAGACCGGGGCGGCGGCGCGCGGCGGCGCAGGGCGGCGGTCGGGAGCGCGCTCCTCGCGGGCCTCCTCGGAGAGAGGCGCGACGTAGGCGGAGAGCTCGACCTTCTTCGACTCATCCCCGGCCTTGGCCGAAAGGATGGTGTGGCGCAGCACTTCGTCGGAAAGGGACAAGGCGCGATCGAGCGCCTGCAAGGCGGCAGGCTCGGCGTTGAAATAGGTGAGCACGTACGTGCCGTACCGGGACCCTTCGATCGCATACGCCAGCTTGAGGCGGCCGAGCACCGTGGTCTTCACGACCTCTGCGCCAGCCTTCTGTGTCATCTCGGTCACGGCCTTCACGACGGGGTCGATCTCGTTCTCGGCGTACTTGCTCGGGAGGATGTAGAGGAATTCGTAAAACTTCATATGGGTCTGGCCCGGGGGGAACCGAGCGGCCGTTTTTCGGCCATGGACAGATGAATAATGATCGCGGGCATCTTAATCAATCCCGTCTGCCGGGTCAAGGCAGGGCCGGGTCAAGGGTCAAGGCAGGGCCGGGTCAAGGGACCCGGCCTAGGGAACGACGTTCCATCCGTCCCCTTCCTTCCTCAATCGGTACGTCGCGCTGTTCCCGTCGTTGCCGACGATCGCGTCCACCGTTGCTTTGGCGGCGTCCGCGGTGACCTCGACGAGGTCGAGTTCCTGGTCCCCCAGGTCGCCCGGGCTCCAGATGCCGCGGCCCGCCCTGGCATCGGCGTCCACGGCGTAGATGAGCGCGTTGTACATGGCCGCGTCGAACGGGACGTACACCGGGAAGGCGCTCACGCGCGAGCGGTCGGCCTCGACGATGCTCTTGGGAAAACGCACGCGCAGGGCGCGCGCGAGCGCGGGATGCGTGAGGCGCATGCCCTGCTCGGCGTCGACGTCAGAGAAGGCGAAGCGGCCGGCGTCGTCGGTGCGCACGGCCGTGTCCCCCGCGGCGACGTCCACGCCCGCGACCGGCCTCGAGGTGATGGGATCGATCACTGCCCCGGAAAGCGACAGGCGCACCGTTCGCGCGACGGGCGCCGGAAAGAACCGGTCGAACACCCCCACGCTCTGGTTCACGAGCACGCCCACGAAGAACGACGCGGCCACGCCGATCACGCATACGACCATGGCGTTGCGACCGTGATGATGTCGGGCCGTTTCCCTCGTACGCCGCTCCGCCTTATCGGTCTTGCGCCCGAGGCGCACGCCGTTGATCGCGAGCAGCACGATGACGGTGAGGAACACGAACATGGACAGCGCGAAGGCGGGCGGCACCACCGCGTCGGTGCGGGAAACGAACAGCCCGCCGGACAGGAGCCGGCCCTCGCCCTCGGTCGTTTCCCGGTCCACGTACAGGAGCGAGTCGGAGCGGGTGCCGTCCTCGCCGAGGACCGTGATCGTGTGCATGCCCGAGGGCACGTCCGAAACGACCTGCGCGGACCATTCCCCGCTCTCATCTGCCGTGACCTGGGTGACCCATTCTTGTTCGGGCATATCCTAACGAATGATGATCGTGACCACGGATCCAGGCCGGGCCGTGCCGCCGAGCGCATAGCCGCCCAGGATGCGCTCGATGAGTTCGAGACGCGCGGGAGGCGCAAGCACGGTGATGCCGCTCGGGGCGGACGGGACCGCGACGGGGCGGGTGACGGGCGCTGGCACGGGGACGTAGATGATGCTGGAAGGAGGGAGGGGGGAGGGGGGAGGAGGGGGTAGGGCTGGGACGACAGGACAAGACAGCGCCGGGGCCGGCGGGCATTCCGGCGCGGACGCTGCGTCCGGGCAGGCCTCGAACACGACCGGCGGCCTGGTGGCGAGGCGTACTTCTGGGCCCACGAACGCCGCGCCGGAACGGTCGCGATTCATGGGAAGGAACCGATAGAGGATGCCGCTCGTAAGCCCGTCGATCACCACCGAGTGATACGTGCGGAACAGGCCGTCGGACTCGGTCGAGGACGCATACCCGTAATTCGGTTCGCTGCCGAGGTACAAGGGCGACTGGTCGCCGTAGGCGACGCGGGCGGTGGCGTCCTGGCTGGAACGCCAGGCGACGAGCACGGAATCCTCGTCGATCGCCGTCGCGCGCACGTCGTCGATGGTCCGCCCGGGAAGGATGATGGGCCCGCCGCCTCCGCTGCCTCCGCCGCCTCCTCCTCCCGGCGTCTCGACGACCGCGGCGTACACCTCCTGCGGCATCAGGTTTCCATCCGCGTCGGACGCGTAGACGATGATCGGCACCGCCTCGCCGGCGGAGAAATCCGCGGCCGGGTCGATCGTGAAGGTGTAATCGGCGGGAGAGCCGGACACGCCCGTGGTGTCGCCCACGTAGTTGCCGCCGTTCAGATCAAGCGAGCTCCCGAAGCTGATGTCCGTGCCGGTGGTGGTGACGCTCCCGGCCCCGCCCCCGTCAGTGTAGAAAATCCCGTCCACGAAGATCACCACGCTTCCCAGGTCCACGCCGGAGCCGTTGTCCTCCACGTGCAGCACCAAAACGGCGTCGTCGGCAATCTCGTCGTCGTCGCCAGGCACGGTCCCGGAAACGAACGGCGGGTCCGAGTCGGCGGTCGTGAACGTCCAGGTGTCGGTCACCATCACGTTCGTCGCCAAATCTTCGCAATCGAACGCGCTCACCGTGACCGTCTCGTCCTGGGCGAAACTCGTCGCTGGATCGATCTCGTACTCGAACCCGTAGTCCACCGGGGTGACGGTCACTTCCGCGTCCCCTTCCTGGAAGGTGGTGAGGGTGAAGCTCGGCGAGGAGACGTTGAACTTGCAGGTGGACGAATCCACGCCCGTGCCGGACACGGTCCCCGGATACGTCTTCTTGTCATGGACGACCACGGTGATGTTCGTGGACACGCTGTTGCCCGACGAGGTACGCGCCGGCGTCTCGGAAACGACCTGCGGCGGCACCGTGTCCGCTTCGGTGGTGAAGGTGTACGTCTTCGGATCCATCGCGTTGGGGCCGTTGGCGTCCCCCAGCTGATCCTGGGAGGCCGAGGCGAGGTCCTCGAACCCGGAGATGTCGATGTCGTAGCTCGTGTCGTACTCCCAGTTGCGCGTGTCGCCCGGGATGCCGCTCGGGCTCGTCGGGTTCACGGTGACGTTGCACAGGTTAGTCCCCCAGGTGCCGGAACAGGAATAGCTGTCGAACGCCGTGAGGCTCGAAGGCCCGCCTCCGTCGTCCTGTGTGATGACGCCGGGCGGGGTGGCGGTGGACACGCCGGTGCCGACCCCCGAGTTGTCGCCCTCGCCGTTCTTCGAATCACGCAGGTCGAACAGGTAATTCACCGTGACGGCCACGCCTGTCGCGGCGTCGGTCGGAGACGGATTGAGCGCGTACGGCTTTTCCGTGTCGGCCCACACGTGGAACTGGAAGTCCTCCTCGTCGTCGAGGATGTCGAGGCCGCCCAAGGAAATGTTGGACTCGGTGCTGTCCCCGATTACCCCCACGTCGATGTCGAGCGTCTCGGGAGTCCCTGTCCCGTACGCGGCGGCCGTTGGTGCCACCATGGTCCAGTCCACGGTGCCGAACGTGCCGGTGCCGCTGCTCGTCCCGCTGGTGCGGAACCCGGTGAGCCGCACCTGGCCGCCCGCAGTGTTCTGCCCGGCGTAGGAGGTGAAGTAGCTGCCGTCCGTAAGGCTCGACGGGGTGACGTTCGTCGTGTCGTGGTCGATCCAGATGTTGGCCGCGTCGGTCCCGCCGCTCACGATCTCCATCGTGGTGGTGAACGTCTGGCCCACGTAGAAGTAGTTGAGGTCCGCCGCCGCGCCCGTGCCCCCGTCGCCCGTGTTGTCAGCGCCCGTGAAGGGAGAGGCGAGCAGCTGGAACGTGTCCGCGCCGCTCGGAGCCGCCGCGACGGCCGGGAGGGCAACGAGCAAGAAAGCGGTCGCGACGAACAAGAAAAACCTGTCTTTGCGAGGAGCCCCGGCGTTCCGTTCAGGGCGACGAAGCAATCCCCCCGTCGCGACGGGAGATTGCTTCGTCGGCTGATGCCTCCTCGCAATGACAAACTTCTCGCGACGGGAGGTCGCTTCGTTGCGCTCGCAATGACGGAAGAAAAATGCCATATCAATTCTCCCCTTCCTCGTCGAGGTTGGAAATCATCAGGCTCAAGTCCACGCTGTTCACCACCACGTCCTGGTTCAGGTTGGGGCGCAGCGCGTTGCCCGTGAGGTCGTCGTCGTCGAGCACGGCGAGCAAGGTCGAGATGTCCACGGCGTTCACCACGTCGTCGCCGAGGGTGGCCGGACTCGTCCCGGCCCCGTTCACGTCGCCGGCGAGCAGCACCTGGCTCCCCTTCGGCGCCGAGTTATCCGTCTGGGTGAAGTTGAACACGTTGTTGCCGGACGTGAGCGTGACGTCGTCGAGCACGCGGGTGAGGTGCTGGCTTCCCTTGAACCCGATGTCGTACGTGCCGGGGGTCACGACCAGATTCGTCGCGGTCGCGTACGTGCCGTCCACGGCCGTAGTGAGCAGGCTCGAGGCGGGAATCGTCTGCAAGATCACGTCGTCAAGGTCGCTTGAGGTACGGATGGTGAGATAGAAGTCCGTGTCGTCATTCGTCTCGGCCGCTCCCACCCTCCCTTGCGGCATGGCCCATTGCACCGTGCCCGTCACGTCGCCGGCCACGATCGCCGAGATGGTGACGTCGAGCGCCCGGGCCGACAGCGCGAACCCCGTCCCGGCGATGAGCAGGGCGGCGGCGAGCGCGGTTGTCCTCCTTTGACGCGTCATGTCATGGGGTCGGTTCAGGCGGAGGTTCCGTCGGGGCTGGTTCCGTCGGTGCCGGTTCCTCGGCGGGAGGCTCCTCGGCTGGTGGAGCTTCGGCTGGGGGCGGTTCTTCGGCTGGAGCCTCTGCGGGCGGTTCTTCGACGATAGGCTCCTCGGCTGGAGGCTCTTCCGTCTGGGGTTCCTCTACGGGAGGTTCTTCCGCGGGAGGCTCTTCGACGACCGGCTCTTCCACGGGAGGCTCCTCGACGGCCGGCGGCTCCTCGGGCGGGACTTCCGCGACGATCGGATCGTGGTCCTTGCGATACGCCTCCACGTACCAGTCGAACTCCGCGTCGGACGCGCCGCCCATGGTCTCGCGTACGCTGAACCCGTTGTGATTGGCCGTTTCCACGAAGATACCGTTGGCCGGGCCACGCAGCGTGACGAGCACGCGCACCGGGGAGATGGTGGACGTGATGTCGTTGAACGACGGGTTGATTTGCTCGAACGCGATCGTTGCCGTTCCGCTTGAGAGCGTGCCCGTGCCCGAGAGGGTGACCTTGTGCTCGAGGCCCACGGGTGCGACCGTCTCCACCTTCTCGCCCTGGTAGCTTTCGATTACCACCATATAGCTCCCCTCGGTGGCAAACAGCCCGTCCGTATTCACGCTCCACACCCCGCCAAGCCCGGCAATGGCGCCCACGTTGAGGATCTGGTTCCCCTGCATGTAGATGTTGCCGTTCATGGTGAGCGTAGTGAGGTCGCCGGAGAAGGCGGACGCCTGGTTGCTCGTGCCCGCATCCGGCTCGGTGCCCATGCCGGGCCAGTAGCCAAGATGAACGAACGCGATGATCCCTTCCCCACTACCAACTGCCAACTGCCCACTGCCATCAAACGGTTCGAGGGCGTAGCCGATGATCATGCCGGCCTGCGTGGCCTTCATGGCGTAGCCGGGGCGGGTGGCGGACACGGTGAGCGCGTCGCCCACAGCAATGTCGCCGTTCTCGGTCGAGACGTTGGTCGGGACGCGGCCCGCGAGCGCGATCGGGTAGGTATTGGCCTCCTTGGTGCCGGAGAGGAACCCGGGGCGGGTGGACACGACCCCCGCGAGGCGCATGGCATCCTCGCCCGAAGCCGATTTCACGAACGCGCCGGCCGTGTCGAACGCCACAACCTCGCCCGCCGCAAGCGGCGTGCTGCTCGGGAACAGTTCCGCGTACCCTTCGCCCGAGGCGGCCCATCCCGCAGCGTCGGTGCGGATGTACGCGTCGTCCGCCCCGCCATAGAACACGGACACGTCGGTCTGGGCGACGCCCAGCGCAGAGAGGAACAGCTTCCCGCCCACGACCATGTCCGAGGCGATGCTCATGGCCCCGTCGTCCGTGATGTAGGCCACCTGCGCGTCGGCCTGGTTGCGAATCGACAGCCCGTAGGTGGCCGCATCGATCACGTCGGTCACCAGCTTCATGGCCACGGCCTGCGCCGTTTCCCCGTCCCAGCCAGACCCGCGCAGGGCAAGGCCGAAGGAATCCACGCCCGGCGCCTCCGCCGAAGCCGAGGCCCCCGTGCCGCGCAGGATGCTGTCGCCCATGTGGAACCCGGGGGCCACGAACACGGTAATGGTCCCGCTCTCCGGCCCGTTGTACGAGGTGAGCGCGTATCCCACGATCATCCCAGGCTGCGCGGCGCGCATCCCCTCGCCGGGCACGGACGACGAGGTGACCGGATCCCCCACCGCGATCGCCCCACCTTCGAAATTGACCTTGAGCGGCACGCGCCCCGCCAGCGCCACCGGACGAGTATCCTCCCCGTCCGACCAGGTGGACAGCCGGATCCCCGGCTTGGTAGACACCACCCCGATCGCCGCCGGGTCGTACGCGCCCACGCTGCGCTCCACCACCGGATGCTCCCCGTCCTGCGCGATCACGCTCGGCCGCACGATCTCCCCGGCCCCGATTGTACGGTCGGAAACCGCATACGACTCCGCCAGGTCGAATCCTTCGATATAGAACCGCTTGCCATAGTAATTCGCCGCGTACACGTTGTTGAAATACTGGCTCGCCCCCCCGATGTTCTTCCCGCCGGAATAGGAGGTGGCCGTGGACGAGCAGGTGCCGTCCACGCATTTAGTGACCCGAAGGGTGGAGCTCGCGTAATGGGTGATGATCGGCAAGCCGTCGGAGGAAACGGCGACGGATGTTGAGTAAGCGCTTACGACCGTCGTATCCAGAGTCAGGATGATGTTCCCCGATGAACAGAAGGCGTTGCCGCACTTCACGGTCTTCAGGTATCCGTTTGAAGAATCTCTATAGCTGATGATGGGGAGACCGCCCGTCGGCAAAGAGATGGAGGTGAATAGGCCAACCGTGCCCGTGGAATCCACGGTCGTCGTGGTGTTGCCCGAGGAACAGGCGGCGTTGCCGCATTTTATGACCTTGAGGTCGCCGTTGGTGTTGTCATGGTAGCTCGCCACCGGAAGCCCGTCGGCGGGGACGATGATGGAGTTGTACTCGCCAACCGTGCCCGTGGAATCCACGGTGGTCGTGGTGTTGCCCGACGAGCAGGCGGCGTTGCCGCATTTCACCACCACGAAATCGGTAGAATTCGCCGCATAGAAGCTAAGGATCGGATAACCGTCCGCGGAAATAGCGATGGACGTCGATCCTCCGGTTGACGATGTAAAAGACGCGGTGGTGTTGCCCGATGAGCAAGCGGCATTGCCGCATTTCACCATTCGGAATAAGGAGAAGCCGGAATCGTGGAAGCTGACGACCGGGAACCCGTCGGACGGGACGGCGATGGACGTATACGTCCCGGTCGAGCCCGTGGAAACCACGGTGGTCGTGGTGTTTCCGGAAGAACAGGCCGCGTTGCCGCACTTGAGCACCTTCAGGTCGCCGTTGGTGTTGTCGTAATAGCTGATGACCGGGTACCCGTCCGCGGAAATGGCGATGGAGGAGTATTGGCCCACGTCGCCCGTGGAATCGACGATCGTGAGGGTGTTGCCGGCGGAGCAGGATGAGTCGCCGCACTTGAGCACCTTGAGGTCGGCGTTCGTGGCGTCGTAATAACTGATGACCGGAAGGGCGTCGGAGGGGACGGCGACGTCTGAATATTGTCCCGTATCGCCGGTCTGGACCGCGGCCGAAGTGCTGGTCGCGGAAGTGCAGGAGGCGTTCGCGCACTTGAGTACCTTGAGGTCGCCGTTCGTGGCGTCGTAATAGCTGGCGATGGCCAGGTTGTCGGTTTGGATGGCGATGGAGGTGTATTGGCCCACGGTACCTGTCGAATCCAAGGTGGTGATGGTGTTCCCCGAGGAACAGGTCGCGTTCCCGCATTTCACCACCTTGAAATTCGCATTCGTCACGTCGTAATAGCTGATGAGCGGATCTGCGCTCGAAGGAACGGCAATGGAGGTATAGCTGCCCACGTCGCCGGAAGAATCGATGGTGGTGGTGGTGTTGCCGGAGGAACAGGCGGCGACGCCGCACTTGAGCACCTTGAGATTGCCCAAGTTCGCATCGTAATAGCTGATGATCGGCAAGGAATCGGCTGCGGGAACCGCAATGGAAGTGTAATTGCCGACCGACGTCGAGGTATCGACGTCCGTCGTGGTATTGCCCGAGGAGCAGGCGGCATTGCCGCATTTTGTGACCTTGAGATACCCGTTCGAGCTGTCGCGATAGCTGACCACGGGGTATCCGTCTCCGGAAATGGCGATGGCCGAATCCAAGCCGACGCTGCCCGTGGAATCCACGGTGGTCGCGGTGTTGCCCGAGGAGCAGGCGGCATTGCCGCACTTGAGCACCTTCAGGTCGCCATTTGAGCCATCAAGATAACTGATGACCGGATATCCGTCTGCGGGGACGGCAATGGAGGTGTACTGGCCTACGGTGCCCGATGAATCCAGGGTCGTAGTGGTATTGCCGGAGGAACAGGCGGCGTTGCCGCATTTGGTGACCTTGAGATCCAGGTTCGTGCTGTCGTAATAGCTGATCACCGGATACCCGTCGGCGGAAATGGCGACGGAAGTGTATTGGAACGTTGAACTGGAATCCACGATAGTGTTGGTAATCGAACCGGAAGAGCAGTTGGCGTCGCTGCACTTGCTGACCCGCAGGTAACCGGATGCGTCCGTATGACTTAAGACCGGCAACCCATCCGCGGGAACCGCCATGTCCGAATACGTCCCCGTGGAGGTGGTCGTTTCCGCCACCGTGGTCGTCCTGCTGCTCGAGGAGGTGGACGGCGACGCGGACGGAAGCAGGTCGGCGTTGAGGGCAACGGTGGTGAGGTTCGAGAGTGTGACGTTGGCACCCGAGCCGCCGGCGGTGGCCCAGCTCAAGCCGCCGGAGCCGTCGGTGGTGAGCACCTGGCTTGAAGTGCCGTCGTCGGCCGGGAGGGTGTAGGTGACGTTCTGGGTCATGGCGGCGTTGGGGTTGATCACCACCTCGTAATCCGTGGCCCCCTGCTCGGAGTACAGGCGGATCTGGCCGTCGGTGCCGGCCACGCCCACGCGCATGGCGCCGGCAACGTCGAGC
This sequence comes from Patescibacteria group bacterium, assembly GCA_004297215.1. NCBI lineage: Bacteria > Patescibacteria group bacterium. The sequence continues at coordinate 787,440 of SCUM01000001.1, read as the reverse complement.
AGGTAGCCGGGGGTGGCCGTGCCGATGCCCACGCGGTTGTTGGTAGAGTCGACAAACAGGGTGCCGGAGTCCACGTTGAGGTCGTTGCCGGCCGCGGTCACGAGCGGGCCGTTGACCGTGACCGTGCCGGTGCCGAAGGTCACGGCCTGGTTGCCGGAGGCGTTGATGCGAAGCGCGCCGACGCTCTCGATCGAGCCGTCGGTGATGTAGGTGGAGCCGTTGCCGGCCACGATGCCGTCGATGAAGTAGCCGCGGCCGTAGCGGTTGGCGAGCGCCTGGGTGAGGTCGAGGCCGCCGATCTCGGGGACGTGGACCTCGGTCACGACGTCGAGGTCGCTCCAGGAGATGGCAGGGCTGACGGTCAACGTATTGGTCACGATGGCCGTGATCTTGGCAAAACAAGGATTGGCGGCGCAGGCGGTCGCGGCCACCTGGACGTAATTCCCGACATCGAAGTTCGTGGCGCTCGTAAGGATGAGCGTGGTCGAGTTGGAACCCGCGCCGTTCGCCGTCGTCGAACCGTCGAGGGTCGTGAACGCGGAGGTGATGTCGCCCTCGGCGTTGACCTTGAACTTGTCGCCGTCGCCCACGGTGAGCAGCGCGGACGGGCTGGCGTCGCCGATGCCGATGCGGTTGTTGGTGGCGTCCACCGAGAAGGTGGTGCCGTCGAAGGATAGGCCGTTCACCCCGCCCGTGAGGGTCCAGTCGGTGTCCGCGGGGAGCGAGAACGCGCCGGCGGCGGTGATGCGCAGGCGCTCGGTGTCCGCGCTGCTCGCAAGGACCAGGTCCGAGGTGCCGCGGCTCGAGATCACGAAATCGTTCTCAAGCGCCCCGCCCACGCCGGAGCCATACGCCACGATGTCGCCCTGGACGGTGCCGCTCTCGTAGAAATCGAGCTGTCCGTACCCGGTGGTCGACGTGTGGGTGACGCGCATGCGCGTATCGGCCGCCGACACGTGCAGGTCGGCGGCGGGCGAGGCGGTACCCACGCCCACGCGGTTGGCGCTCGCATCCACCACGAGCGTGGTGGTGTCGACCACGAGCGCGGAGGCCGAGGAACTCGTGGAGGTGACGGTGCCGGAAGTGGAAAGGTTGCCGGCGCTCGTGACCTGGAGCTGGGAAGTGGTGCCCACCGAGAAGAACCCGTCCGGAGTGGCGTCCCCCACGCCCACGTTGCCGCCGGCGGCGATGCGCATGCGCTCGGTATCGTCGGCGCTCGCGAACACGAGGTCCGAGGTGCCGCGGCCCGAGATCACGAAATCGTTCGCCATCGCCCCGCCCACCGCGGAGCCGTAGGTGGTGAGGGAGCCTTGGGCCGTGGCGTTCTCGTAGAGGTCGAACACGCTGTACCCGGTGGTGGAGGTGTGCGTGACGCGCGTGCGCGGGTCGGCCGCCGACACGTGGAAGATCCCGGCCGGAGTGGACGTGCCGACGCCGAGGTACGCGTCGAGCACGTTCACCTCGTCGTTCGTCACGTCATCGAACTCGATGCGGCCGGCCGCGGCGCCGAGGCCCAGCCAGTCGTCGTCGGCCGTGGCGTCGGCAAAGGCGTCGCCCGAGGTCATGGAGCCGACCGCCGTGATGTCGCCGGAGCCGGCCGAGGACCAGGAAAGGACGCCGGAGCCGTTGTTGGTGAGCACGCCCGAGGCGTTTGCCGAGGGCCAGGAATACGCGACGCTCTTGATGCTGTCGAGATCGCCGTCGGAGCCCACCTGGAAGTCGTCCCCGTCGCCCACGGTGAACAATGAGGCAGGCGTGCTGTCGCCGATGCCGACGGAGCCGCCATCGGCGACCGTGAGCACGACCGTGCCGTTGTCGCGGGCGAGGAAGATGGGGGCGGAGACGTCGCCGTTGTCCGCGATGAGGGCGGCGCTTGCGAGCGTCGGGTCTCCGGCGGTCGAATTGATGCCGAAATACCCGCCGAGGAGCGTCATGCCGGAACCGCCGGCGGCATTCGCCACGCCGGCGACCGCGACGTTCTTCGCGCTCGTCTTGGCGACCTGGGCCTTCCCCATGACGCCGTAGTTGACGTCGCCGTAGCCTGCGGAACCGAGCACGCTGACGTTCGTCCCGGTCGTCGTTCCCAAGGCGAAACCTGACACGCCGTAATTCCCGTTCCCGTTCCCGACAGGCGTGGTTGCCGTACCCGCGGAATAGTTCGTGTAATACATCGCCGCCGAGGCTCCGGCCCCCGTATATCCGGCTCCCAGATTGACTGCCAAGCCGGCATGGAGATTCGAGTCGCTACCGGCTCCCGTGATGTCTACCGAGACGCCCGTCTGGGCCGCGGCCGTCGAAGAGAGCGTGCCGGTCACGGAAAGCGCGTTCACGGCGCTCGCGAGCGAACCAGCCTCGATGTCCACGAAATGGTCGGGGGTGGCATCTCCGATGCCAACGCGGTCGGCGGATGCGTCGAGGAACAGGAGGTTGGCGTTGGTGTCGCCCTCCACGCGGAAGTCGTAATTATTGGAGCTGTCGTTGACGACGAACTCAGTCGCGCCGATTTGCGCCCGTTCGTTGGCGGCTAACGGCGCCTCGTTCAATCCACCGACATGGAATGCGATCTTGCCGCCAGTCCCGGAACCGACCGCCGCGATCAACAGGTCCTTCCGACTCGCCTCACCAGCAGCCGCAAGCAAGACCTTGCCCGCCGCGTAGCTTCCCCAGAAGGCATCCGTATAGGAGGAGGAGAGCGCCCAGAGATTCCCTTGCACGCTGTTGCCCGAAACCCCGTCAGCAATCAACCACATGCGCGATGTCGCGGCGGTGCCGGCCGTGTCGTTCTGGGAGAAATAGCCGATGTTGCCGTTCGTGCTGCGGATCGCGTTGAAGTTGTAGCCGGTCCCCGAACCGACAATATCAAGCTCCGTCGTCGGCGCCGCCGTGCCGATGCCGATGCGGTTGTTGGTGGCGTCCACGGAGAAGGTGGTGCCGTCGAAGCTCAACCCGTTCGTGCCGCCCGTGAGGGTCCAGTCGGTGTCCACGGGAAGCGTGAACCCGCCGCCGGAGGCGATGGTGAGGTAGGTGGTGTTATTGGTCTCAAACGAGAGCGAGTTCGCGTCGTTCGTCCCGAGGATGGCGCTGGCGCCGAAGGAGTTGCCCCCGTTCACGAACCCGACGGCTCCGCTCCCTGACACCGTGCCGGAACACGCCAGGTTCCCCGAGGAGTCAATCGTGCAGCCCGTGGAGCCGGAGCCGCCGGCCATCGCGAGCGTCGTGACCGACGCGGCCAGGTTGAAGGTGGAAGTGCTCGTGGTGAGGTCGCCGCCGTTGACCGCGAGGTCGCGGATCGCGAGGTCGCCGTTCACGTCCCAGGTGTAATTGGTCGCGGCCGCGTATTGCACGATGTCCTCGGTGGGCGGCGTGGTAAGCGCGGCCTGCGTGCGCGTGATGCGGATCCAGTACTTGGTGGTGGCGTTCACGGACTGGGTGGCCCAGGTCGCGAGGTCGGCGGCGTCCCAACTGATGCTCCCGTTGGTGCGCATCCCGTTGGTCCCGTCGTTGGGACCGAAGCTCGTCCATCCGGCGCCCGTGGAAAACTCGAAGGTTGGCTTCACTCCGGCGCCGGAGGCGACGGTGGCGAGCACGAAGGAGACGGCGCCGAAGGTGGTGTCCGCGCCCACGTACACGCGGTCGCCGTTGGCCACGAACATCTGCACGTCGGTGCCGGTGGAGTTGAAGCTCGACGTGACGGCCGTGAATCCGCCGGCCTCGATGAGCGCCGTGTCCACGTTCCCGAACGTGCCCGAGACCTGGCGCAGGGGGGTCACGCCCACCCCGGCTTGCACCGCGTACACGTCGAGGGTGCCGCCGGCCGTCTTCGTGACGTCGATCGCCCGCACTTCCCCGCCGGTCGCGCTCGTGGAATCCACCGAGAGCTTGAGCGCCGTGCCGTTCTGGTCGCTGTCGAAGTTGGTGGCGGCGTAATCCACCACGATGCCGGAGGTGTCGGACTGGTTGTTGGCGTCCACCACCAGGTTGATGGCGCGCGTCCCCTGGATGGCCGGCGTGTGCAAGAAGCGCATGGCTCCGAGCGTGATGGTGCGCTGGTTGGTGCTCCCGTCGATGACGAAGTTGTCGTCCGCGGCGAGATTGACGTCCGCTCCCCCGACCACCGTGAGCGGGGCCGAGGGGTTTACGGTCCCGATCCCGACGTTGCCGTTCCCAAGGAACGTCATGAACGTCCCGGCCGAGTCCCCGATCTGCAGGAGCTCGTCGGCGGCACCCAGGTCATTGCTCGAGACGAGGTTGAAGGCGGAGGAGGTGGTGCCGCCGGAAGCGAGCTGGGAGGTGAAAATGAAGGCGCCGGATTCGGTGATGCCGGAGTCCGCGAGCGTGAGGGTGGCGCCGGCGATGAAGGAGCCGTCGGTGTAGACGTTGCCTTCCGCGCCGATCGAGTCCGCCACGAACAGGTCGTCGCCATTCGGCGAGAAACCCGTGTTCGCGAGCGTCTCGGAGGAGGCGGCGGCGCCCACGCCAAGGTCGTTGGTGAGGATGACGTTCCCGGAAGTGTCAATCTGGAACAGGTCGGTGCCGGCGCTCGTCTCCACCGTCATGTAGTTGGCCGTCTGGCTGGAGTTTCCCTGCACCAGGAGCTGGATCTCGTCGGTATCCCCGTCCACGGAGAGCTTGCCGAGCGACGCACCGCCGATGCCCACGTTGTCGGTGGAGGTGGTGAGGGTGACGTCGGTCCCCCCGTCGGTCCATCCTCCTACCCCTGCGGTGCACACCAGGGCGCCCGCCGAGCTGATGGAGCAGCCCGTGGAGCCCGAGCCGCCCACCAGGTCGATGGTCTCGGCGGAAGCGTCGAGGAAGATGCCGTTGACGTTCCCGTCGGTCTCGGCGCGGAAATCCCGGTCGAGGCTGTCCTCGTTGAACACGGCGCCGGCCGTCCCGTCCGTCAGGCGGAGGAATTCGCGGCTCGTGGAGACGAAATCGTTGTATCCGAACGCCAACGGGGCGGCCACGTCCGGCGTGACCATCTGGACGGAGGTGACGGCGCCGCTTCCGAAGAAGGCCGCCGTGCCGGACGCGAAGTTGTTAATCGCCGCCGTCGTCCCGTACGCCGCATAGCGCGCCGTCACGTTTCCCGCCTGCGCCATGACCACCCCTGCGCCGGCCGTGTTCGTGTTCGTGACCACGGCGGCTTGAACGGACGCGGAGCTGGCCTCGGCCTGGAGGAGATAGTCCGGGGTGCTCGTGCCGATTCCCACGAAATTGTTCGTAGCGTCGATCGAAAGGGTGTCCGAATCGAAGTTGAGGCCGTTCACGCCGCCACCAATCGTCCATGTGGTGTCGGCCGGAGAGGTGAGGTTACCGGTCGAGGATACCTGGAAATCATCTCCGTCGCCCACGGTGAACAGCGAGGCGGGGGTGGTATCGCCGATGCCGACGTTGCCGGAACTCGTGATGCGCAATCTTTCAGACTCGGCGCTGGCATCGCTCGTCCTGATGATGAAGGCGCCGGGTACTTGCGTCGCTGATGCCGCGGCATCTTGCTGCACGAGGATCCTCGCGCCATAACTGCTCGTGTTGGAAGAAGTAACGCCCGCCCATCCCATCACCCCGAGATAATCTCCGCTATCGGTCGTGACCAAAGAACCGACGGACGTTCCGCGTGATTTTTGCCAGTTCATGTATGCCCCGCTGGAAGCGTCATTCGCATACCCGGAAATGGTCACTTGGGCCGCGGTACTTCCCGAACCCACTTTCGCGATATCTAAAATCACTGACGGACTCACCGTCCCGATCCCCACGCTGCCGTTCCCGAGCACGGTCATGAAGGTGGCGGCCGAGTCGCCGATCTGGAGCACCTCGTCGGATGCGCCCAGGTCGTTGCTCGAGACAAGGTTGAAGGCGGAAGAAGTAGTGCCGCCCGCGGCGAGCTGCGAGGTGAAGGTGAAGGCACCCGACTCGGTGATGCCGGAGTCGGCGAGCGTGAGGGTGGCACCCGCGATGAAGGAGCCGTCGGTGTAGACGTTGCCCTCGGCGCCGATGGAGTCAGAGACGAATAGGTCGTCGTTGCTCAAGCTGAACCCGGCGTTCGCGAGCGTCTCGGTGGTCGAGGTCGCGGCACCCACCACGAGGTCGTTGTCGATGAACGCGTCCCCGCCCACGTCGAGCAGCGCGTCGGGGGTGGCGTCGCCGATGCCCACGCGGTTGGCCGAGCCATCCACCGAGAAGGTGGTGCCGTCGATGGAGAACCCGTTCTCCCCGCCCGTGAGCGTCCAGTCGGTGTCCACGGGGAGGGTGAATCCTCCGCCGGAGGCGATGGTGAGGTAGGTGGTGTTGTTGGTCTCAAACGAAAGGGAGTTGGCGTCGTTCGTCCCGAGGATGGCGCTGGCGCCGAAGGAGTTGCCCCCGTTCACGAAGGCGTTGCCGCTGGAACCGAGCGTGCCGGAGCCATCGATCACGCAGGTGGAGCCCACCTTGAACGTGCAGTCCCAACCGCTTCCGACCAGGATGGCGTCCTCCGTGGCGGCGGTGCCGGTGAGCGCGCCGATGTCGATGCCGCGCAGGGTCACTTGGGCGTCGCCGGTCAGAGCGTCGAACTCGAGGAGATTGACGGTGTTGGTGCCTCCGGTGGCGTTGCCCACGTTCCCGTCCACGCGCAGGGCGTTGTGCACGTTCGTGCCGGTGGTGTCCGCCGGGGTGGTGAGCATCACGAACGCCGCGTTGTTGGTGGTCCCCGAGTCGGCCGTGGGGGTCACGGTCGTGATGATCCTCCCCGCGGAGGTCACCTGGAACAGGTCGCCCGAGCCCACGGTGAGGAGGGAGGCGGGAGAGGCGTCGCCGATCCCGAAGTTCCCCGCGTGGTAGCTCTGGCCGCCGGCGGAGTAGATGGCGTAGTTGGTGTCGGCCCCTGTCATGCTCTCTATATAGAGGCCGTAGAGGGTGGAGGTACCGGCGCCGGCAGCGTCCATGCCGTTGCTTTGCACGTACACGCCGTAGGTGTTGATGGTGCCGCCCGTGGCGCCGGTGCGGCTCACGGCCGACCACAAGCCGTAGTTGTCCTCGGTACCGGTGGCGCGGGGGTCGATCGCGGTGACCGCGAAATACCCGGCGTTGTTCGAAATAGAACTCCCGCTCGTCGCCGTCGTGCTGACGACCCCCGAGACGCCGTTGAGCCAGCCCACGATGTCGCCCGTGCCGTTATGGGTGGTCCCGAAATATCCGGCATCGATCACGTCGATGTCCTGCGCGTTTGCCGCGGCCGTCTCCACGACCGTGTCCATGCCGTCGACCCACGTGGTTGAGGCGTCGGTGGACGGGTTGTACAGGATGTGGTTGGTGATGCCGTCCACGTAGTCCGAGGCGCCGTCCGTCATCTCCTCGGAGACGGTAAGGACGTTCGTGATGGTCGATGCGCCATAGAGGAGCGACGCGTCGTTGATCGCGGCGTCGTCGCCGATGGCCACGTGGCCGGACACGTCGCCGGTGCCGACCACCGTGAGGGTCTGGCTCGGGGCCGCGGTGCCGATGCCGATGCGGTTGTTGGCGGCGTCCACGGAGAAGGTGGTGCCGTCGAGGCTCAACCCGTTCGTGCCGCCCGTGAGCGTCCAGTCGGTGTCCACGGGAAGCGTGAAGCCGCCGCCGGAGGCGATGGTGAGATAGGTAACGTTGTTCGTCTCAAACGAGAGCGAGTTCGCGTCGTTGGTGCCGATCACCCCGGCGGCGGCGAAGGAATTGCCGTTGTTCACGAACGCGGTGCTCGTGGTGGCGAACGCCGTGGAATCGAGGCCGTCGAGCAGGTCCGCGTCGCCGGCCTGGAAGGCGTAGGGCGTGGCGGTGAGGCGGATCCTCGGAGTCATTTCGCTGTCAGCCCCCACGGTGACGCCGAGGTACAGGGCGGAGTTGTCGTCGAACAGCGCATCGGGGATGGCGTTTTGCGGGGAGGCGCCGAGGATCACCGTGACCACCCCTTCGCTGGGCGTCACGGAAATCGCGGTCGACGGGACATGGCTCGGACAGTCGCTTGATTGCGAGAAGGTAGTGTCCGCGCCGTCGCCCGGGTCGTCGCCCGCGCTCCACACGCAGCCGGAGGCGCCGGAGCTCGAGGTGTAGATCGCGAACTTCATGTTGAGCGCCGAGTCCGGCACCGTGATGCGGCTCGCGTTGGTGAGCTTCCCCTGATAGGTGATGAGCATCGGCGTGTCGAGCGTCGCGACCGCCCCGGGCGCGCGCGACAGCAGCATCCACACGCTGAACCCGGAAATCATCATGAGGAAAACCACAACGAGCGCGAACGGCTCGCTCGCGCTTACTCTTCGGATGAGGGATTTGTCTGGCTGCACGACAAGCATGGGGGCGTGCAAAGTTCGGGTGGAATCCACCCGCCTCATGCCACGAGACGCTCGTGACACGGGGCGGACGTGGGAACTCACGCTCCCACGCCGCAGACCCCCTCATGCTCCCCCTTTCCAAGGGGGAGATAGCTCGCTTCCGCTACCCTCCCCTTGGAAAGGGGAGGCATGGTGGGGTCTGAGGAGCTACCGTTTCTTCTGGCTCATCATCGCCCTTGCGATCACCCACTTGTTGTACTGGGCGAGCAGGAGCAATGCGACCGCGATGAGGATCACGAACAGCACCATGAGCATCCACGGCATCACCCAGAAGGAGTCGGAGGCGCTCATCACCTGCTTCCCTTCCCCGTAGTTCAGGATAAGGGTGGCGGTGTACGGGCCGAACCCGAAGTTCTTCCATTCCTTCATGAGCTCGCTCGCGTTGTCCGGAAGCTCGGACTTGACCCAGCTCTCGGAGTAGACGCGCGCACCGCCAGGCAGCACGTTGCCGCCGCCCGCGTTCACCGGAATGACGGCGGATACGCCGCCGAACAGGTTGGTGATGCGGATCACGCCCGTGGGCTTCACGTGCACCGTGCCTTCGTTTTGCACGCGCAGCTTGAAGTCCACCGGGAGCGAGGTGCCCGAGTCCTGGCTCGACGCGAACGAGGCGACGCTCGCCCGTTCGACCACGTTGCCGGACACGCGCACAAGCAGGAGCGGGCCCGTGACGCCCACGGTGCCCACGCCGAACGCGGCGTTGGCCGGCGAGGTCGAGAACAGCAGGCCGCCGAAGTACCCGCCCGGGGCGGCATCCTTCGGCACCTTGAGCGTGTACACCACGAGCTCCCCGTCGCCCGGATCGATGGTGATGGAGCTGCGGCCGAACGACACCCACTCCACGAGCGAGCGGTCGGGGCTCGTTCCGATGAACTGGGGCGTACCGGACTCGTCGGAACCCACGAAGTCCTGGACGGTCGGGTAATACGTCTCCGTCTGGGCCCCTTCGTTGTGCAGCTTGATGGTCCCCACGATCTCGTCGCCGGGGTCGGCCTCATGCTCGATCACCACCGGGCTCACGGTGAGCGCCGCGGCCGGAAGCACGTTCATGATCGGGGCGAGCAGGGTCGCCACCATGGCCGCAAATGACAGTTTCCTCCACATATGTATGTCGTTGCGGATGAGTTAGAACGTCCCCGTCGCGATGAACGTGAGGGTGTCCGCGTAGTCGCTGTGCGCCGGGGTGATTCCGCTGATGGCGGCGTTCACGGCGATCTGCGCGCGGCCGGTGGCGATCGGGTCGGTGTTGGTGTCGAGGATGGTCTGCGCCGAGGTGGTGAGGCCGCCGACCACGTTGGTCTCGGTGTTGGCCGCGCACGAGGCGTTGTCAAACGGCGCCACGTCGTCGAACGTGCCGGCGGAAGACGTTTCCGACACCACGCAGATGCCGTAGTTGGCCGTGCCGTCGGCCATGGTGGCTCCGGCGCTCGGGATGGTGTCGCCCGGCACCGAGGTGCTCACGAGCCCGCTCGACCCGTTGGCCGAGACGACCGTGATCACGGCGCCCCCGGAGGCGTTGGTGTTGAGGTCTACGCAGATGGATTCCACCGAGTCGGTCCCGCCGGACACGCGGGTGTCGGTGGTGGTGATAGTGCCGAGCGCGACCGCGTAGGCGGCCGCAGTCTCGGTGGTGCTGCATGTGTCCGTGGTGACCGTATCGAGGTCGAAGGTGAGCGCGGACGTGACCGTGGCCGAGATGGCTACCGTGTCGTCGTCCACGATGCCCAACGCGATGGTGCCGGAGTCGCCGAAGGTGCCGCTCAAAGCGACGGTCTTGGCGCTCGCCGAGCTGTCCGTCGTGGCGTTGGTGACCTGTCGGACGCCGGTCGTCTGGTTCGTGGCGTTCGTGCCGATCTGGATGCACACTTCCGACCCGGCCGCGATCACGGTCGTGCCGTTGGTGAAGGTGATGACGGTGCCGGACGTGCGCACGGCGCCCACCGTGGCGCCCGACGGGGCGGCCGCGAGGGTCGCCTCCGTTTCGTCCGCGCTACAGTCGGCATCCGGTGTCGAGTCCGATGAGAGGTCGAGATCCGTGAAGTCGAGCGCGGCCGCGACCGAGAAGTCGGTGTTGAACGTGACGATGATCGTGGCGCCGCTCGCGACGCCGGTCGGGGTCGTGAACAGGATCTCGTGGTTGGAGAGGGTCGAGATCTGCACGCGCGACATCGTGTCCTTGGCGGAGGTGATCGTGGCCGCCTGCGCCGGGGAGACGATCGCCACCAGCGCGACCACCAGCGAGAGCATGGTCACTTTCGCGATGAATGAATGGAATTTGTTCATATGAAGTTCGTGGATTAGATGGGCGTCTGGGCCTTGATAGATGTCGACGGCGCCGAACCCTTCGGCACCCGTCCCGACCCATACGCTGTTGTGCTCGACCTTTGTGGTTTAGGGGGCGCGGAGTGCGTAGTACGTAGTGCGTAGTACGTAGACCGGTTTCCTAGACCGTAGTTCGTAGTCGTAGGTTTTTCCTACGCACTACGGACTACGGACTACGAACTCTTCCCTTCCGTCATCTTGTTTAACATTTTCAGAATTTCTTCCAGGAGAGCATCCGTTCGGGCAAAGCTTGCTGGCCCGTATCGTAACCGTTGCGCAATGAGGAGCTGTGTTTCGAGTTCAGACGCTGAGCCATAGGCGATCCGGAGGAATCTTTGAAAATCCACCTCGCTTTTTCGCCTATATCCCTCCGCAATGTTCGACGGGATAGACACGGCGGAACGTCTCATCTGACTCACGATCCCATACCGCTCATCTGTAGGAAAATCTTTTGTAATCTCATAAACACCGACCACAAGATCCATGGCCTTCTGCCACACGATCAAGTCTTGGTACGAACCCGTTTTTTCGTTGTTCATATGTTTGCGTAGTGCGTAGTACGTAGTTCGTAGTACGTAGTTCGTAGTGCGTAGATTTTCTTTCCTACGTACTACCAACTACGCACTACGCACTATTCAATAATTCCCCGTGGCGATGAACGTGAGCGTGCCCGAGTACTCCCCCGAGTCCGTGACGCTCGCGATCGCGGCCTTCACGGTGACGACGGTGGCGCGGTCGGCTCCCCAGGTGCTTTTGCTCGCGATCGTGCGCGGGGTCGCGGAAACGCTGCGGTCGTCGCCGAACGCGGCGTCGGAACCGCTCACCGCGATGCCGTACTCCTCGCTCCCGGCAGTGACGGCGCCATCGGAGACGTCCGCGAGCTCATCGGCGCTTTGATTTTTGAACGCGTCGTTCTCCGTGGCCGTGAGCGTGTAGCCGAAGTCCGCGTTCGTGCTCACGGTGGCCGTGGTGGTGCCCGTGCTCACCGACGCGGTGGTGAGCGGATTGGGCGAGAGGGTGATGGTTGTGGGGGTAAGGCTCATGGTGATGCGCGGGTCCTCGGTGATCGCTTCGAACCCCTGGTAGGCGCGATAGTTGGTGCTGGAAAGACGGTCGCTCCCCACGTCCACCACCGTGTTGAAATTGATGTAATTCGTGGACGTAGTCCTTCCGCCTCCCGCATTGATCGCGGTGTCCCACAGGATGTAATTGGTGGAGGTGGACTGGGCCAGAACCATCCCGGGCAACAGGGTTCCAACACAAGCGCCTACGGCAAAAATGAAGGCTCGGACCATATTCTTAGCTATTTTACGTTTTTTGGAATGGGCAGTCAAAGCATTTTGGTCGCCATTTTAGCGAAAAAATACCAATCCATGTGGGTAACTCGGACTGTCCGAAGCAAACCGTCGTCCTATGCACATCTATTCCACGACACAAGCACCGGTTATCCACATCTGCTATACTTTGAAACGCTTATGCGCTTCTACGTCCTTGGCTCGAATCCTGCGCTGTCATTGGCGGAATTTTTTGCCATTTACCCGTCCGCGAAGGCCGTCGCGACATCGGAGACGGTTCTTGTGTGCGACGAGTCCGGTCCGAGTCCGAAAGAGGCAATAAACAGGTTGGCTGGAGTCGTCAAGGCCGGTTCCGTCATTGCGAGCGAAGCGAAGCAATCCCGTTCCCCCGCGAGCGACGAGATTGCTTCGTCAGTCGCTTCGCTCCTTCCTCGCAATGACGATGGGAAAAAAATGACATTTGGCCTGTCGCTCTATGACGGCGGCAACGCTCCCCTGTTCGGCAACCTCAAGGGCGAGGCAAGCAAGATCGGGATGACCGTGAAACGCACGCTCGAGGCCGAAGGACGCAAGGTGCGTGTCGTCACGATGAAGGGCGACACGCTCTCGAGCGTGGCAGTGACCACGCAGGCAAAGGCCGGCGACATCGTACTCGTTGCCACCAAGGACGGGATCCTCGTCGGGCGCACCGAGGCGGTCCAGGATTTCGAGGCATGGTCGAAACGTGACTTCGGGCGCCCCAGCCGCGACGCGAAAAGCGGGATGCTCCCGCCCAAGCTCGCGCGCACGCTCGTGAACCTCGCCACGGGCACGGGCGCGGACCTCACCCATGCCCTCTCCTCCGAGAGGAGAGGGGTAGCGAGCCTTGTGCTCCTTGATCCGTTCTGCGGGAGCGGGACGGTTCCGATGGAGGCGATGCTGATGGGGTTCAAGGCGGTCATCGCTTCGGACATCTCGAAAAAGGCGACTGCGGACACGGGACGCAACCTCGAATGGGTGCGCAAGGAATTCCCGGAGGCTCGCGCCTCGCGCGTGTCGGTGTACGTTTGTGACGCGGCCGACCTCGCGGCGATTCTCAAGGATCCCGTCGACGCCGTGGCCGGTGAAACGTATCTCGGCCCGCCGATGACCGGCCGCGAAACGCTTGAGACGATCCAAAAAAACATGGCCGTTTTGGGCCAGTCCTACGCAAAGATGCTCGTCGGCGTGCATGCCGTGATGAAGCCGGGCGCGCGGGCCGCGATCGCCTTCCCGGCCTTCGTGCGCGGCACCCAGAAGCTGCGCCTCCCCTTGAACACCATCCTTGCTCCGATCGGATTCACGATCGAACGGACGTTCCTGTACGAACGCAAGGGGCAAAAGGTGGCGCGGGAGATCGTGGTGATGCGCAAGGCATGAAGGCCTCAGGCGGAAAGGCCTAAGGAAAACATGAGCGCCATGTGTAACCTTCATGCCTGGGGCCTGAGGCCTTCCTGCCTATGCGACCTGCCTATCCCCCCACCCGGAAATGACACGTGTCCCCGTCGCGCATCACGTAGTCCTTCCCTTCGATGCGGAGTTTTCCCGCGTCGCGCGCGCCGCTTTCGCCGAGCGCGACGAAATCCTTCCAATCGGTGACCTCGGCTCGGATGAAATTCTTTTCGAAATCGGTGTGGATCACGCCGGCCGCCTGCGGGGCCTTCGTCCCCACGGGGATCGTCCAGGCGCGCGTCTCTTTCTCCCCTGACGTGAAGTAGGTGATGAGCCCGAGCATCGAGTAGCACTTGGCGATCACGCGGTCGAGGCCGCTCATCGACAATCCGAGTTCGGTCAGGAAGGCCTTTTGGTCCTCGACCGGCATCTCCATGATCTCGCTCTCGATCTTCACGCTGATGGGAATGGACAGGCGCTCCGGACCGAGCGGGCTCGTCCAGGACGAATCCGCCGCCGCTTTCTCATCAACGTTCAAGACAAAGAGGATGGGCTTGCGCGTGAGCAATAGCAGCCCTTTCACCGCTTTTTCCTCATCTTCGTCGAGCTCGACGGCGTTGGCCATCCTCCCCTGCTCGAGCGCGGCAAACAGTTTGGCGAGCGCCGACTCCTCTTTCTCAAGCTCCTTGGTGCGCCCGGACTTCATCTTGCCGCGCACCCCGTCGAGGCGCTTCTGGACCAGCTCGATGTCCGCGAGCGCGAGCTCGGTCTCGATCGTCTCCACGTCTCGCTTAGGGTCCACGGCCCCGTCCACGTGGTGGACGTTCGGGTCCGCAAACGCGCGCACCACGTGCAAGATCATGTCCGTCTCGCGGATGTTGGTGAGGAACTTGTTGCCAAGCCCTTCCCCCTTGCTCGCCCCCTTCACGATTCCCGCGATATCCACGAACTCGATCGCCGCCGAGATGATCTTCGCCGTGTTCGACGCCTTGGCAAGCGCCGCGAGCCGCGCGTCGGGAACTTCCACGATCCCCACGTTGGGCTCGATCGTGCAGAACGGGAAATTCTCGCAGGGAACCTGCTTCTTGGTGAGCGTCTTGAACAGGGTGGACTTGCCGACGTTCGGAAGCCCCACGATGCCGACTTTGAGCATAATGGGCGCATGCTAGCGGAGAAACGGTCGCGTGTCGAGGTTCAACCTGGGAGGTTCAACCTCCCAGGTCGAACCTCCCAAGCCCTTGACCGGGTTCAAATTCGACGCTATCCTTTCCGCACGTTCGGGCCCTTAGCTCAGCTGGTAGAGCGCTTCCATGGCATGGAAGAGGTCAACGGTTCGATCCCGTTAGGGTCCACCAAAAAAGCCGCCTCCGGGCGGCTTTTTTGTCGATCATGGCGTCGCGGGCGCGGGGTCGGTGAGCGGGACCGGAGTGGTGGAACTTACCTTGCCGGCCTTGAGGCGGTCGAGCTTCGCTTTCACGAGCTGGTTGTCCGGGTTGTATTCGAGCACCTTCCCCACCTGCTCGATGGCCTTGGGCAGGTCGCGCTTCTGCTCGTAGATGCTCGCCAGGAACCAGCGCGCGTTGCTATAGCTCGGGGAAAGCGCGATCGCCGAAAGGAACGCCTTTTCCGCGCGGTCCTGGTCGCCCTCGCTGCCGCGGCGCAGGTAGAGCATCCCGAGCTGGAAGAACACGCCCACGTCGAGCGGGTTGTACTGCGACACGGATTCCATCTTTCCCACGGCCTCGCCGATCTTCCCCTGGCGTTCGTAGATGAGGCCGAGCTGGTAGTGCGCCGGGGCGTAATCGGCCTTGAGAGCGATCGCCTTGTCAAACTGCTCCTCGGCCTGCTTCAGGTACCCCGCCACCTTGGCGAGCGCCTCGTCGGCCACGGCCTTGTCCTCGGCGGCCGTGAGCGCGCGGTTGTTCTCGGCGAGCGTGAGGAACGCCTTCCCGAGCTCGGTGCGGTTCTCCGGGTCGAGGGGTTCGAGCGCGATCGCCCGCTGGTAGGCTTCCACCGCGTGCTCGCCGGCGTTCCCGATGAGCGGGATGAACTCGCGGTAGAGCGCCCCGCGCGCGAGCCAGTTGAGCGCGTTGTCGGGCCCGAGCTCGGTGGCGCGCACCCCCGCGTTCACGGCCGCGCCCGTGAGCGCCTGCACGTAGGCGCGCTGCTCGTCGGTCATGGGGGTCGCGGCGCCGGAAAGCGCCTTGATCTCCTCGCCGGTCATGAGCAGGAACGCCTGCGCGAGGTTGCGGTAGAACACGTCGTTCCAGCGGTTGAGGCTCGCGGCGCGGTCGAGGCTTGCCACGATCTCCTTCATGGGGGCGTCGGCGCGGTCAAGGCGCACGGCATGCGCGAACGCGGCCTCCGAGGCGTACCGGATGAGGCTCCCGAACAGCCCCGTGGCGATGGCCGTGGCCGCGAGCACCAACAGGGCCGAGAGCGCGAGCGAGAGGCGCGGGGCGCGGTCGAGGTCGGCGCGGCCCTCGCGCATCGCGGCGCCGCAGACGAGCCCCGAGAGCGCGAAGCACAGCGTAAGCAGCGTGAGGGTGCCGCCGTACAGGCACAGGGCGATGAGGAGCGCGGCAAGCGGCGGGACGAGCACGAAGGGCGCGACCAGGCGTTCCCGTTCGCGCGCGCGCAGGAACGCGCCGATGCCGCAGGCGAGCGAGCCCAAGAGCGCGACGGCCCAGCCGAGCGTCCCGAGCACGCCGAAGGTGGGCAGCACGGTGAACGCGAAGCTGCTCGCGCGGTCGAACCGCGTGTTCCAGAAGGCGGTCTTGTTCACCTCCTCCGGACGGTAACGGCCGTACTGGTACACGAAGGTGCCGGGGCCGGAACCCAGCAAGGCGCCGTCATGGGAAAGCGTCTCGCGCGCCACCGCCCATGAGGAGGAGGCGTCGGGCGTGACCTCGGTGGGGATCTTCGCGGGCAGCGGCCGGTCGAACACGAGCAGGAACGGGACGCTCGATACCAGCAGGAGGAACGGGAGCGTGAACCGGTTCCCCGGGCCGATGTCCTTGGCGCGCGCCATGGAAAGGGCGAACAGCGCGAGCACGCCCGCTTCAAGCGCGGCCCACACCGGCGCATAATCCACCAGCATGAGCGCGAGAAATGCGACGGCGCAGGCAAGGAAGATGGCGGCGTGCTGGAACGCGCCCTTGCGGCCCCGGTACATGACCGCGTCGGACTCCCGGTGCACGAGGAACAGGGCGCAGGCGAGCGCGGCGACCGAGGCGAGGTACATCCCGAAGGCGTTGGGGCTCCCCACGGTGTTGCCCAGCATCCCGCCGGGGATGGGGAGCGCGCGCACGCCCAGGATCCCGAGGATGCCCAGGATCCCGGCGAACGCGCCGGAGCCAAGCAGCACGGCAAAGGCCGTGCGCCTATGCGCGGGAAGCGCGAGCAGGTTGGCGCACAAGAACCACAGCAGCGCGTACGCAAGCACCGAGAGCGCGCTCATGTATTCCTGTCCCGCGGTTCCCACCCAGGAAAGGTACGGGCCCGAGGAAAACGCCGCGGAAAGGAGCGTGAAGGCGACGAGCGGCACGGGCAGCAGGTTCACCCACCCGCGGCGCACGGACACGGCGCGCGCGCTCACCATGGATCCGATCCACGCGAGCGCCGAGGCGGAAGTGAGCAGCACGAGCAGTGTCTGCTTGTTCACCTCCAAGGGCTCCAGGCTCACGGGGAGATAGAACAGCGGCAACAGCCCGAGCAGGACATACAGGAACCCGCGCGCGAGGCGCAGGTACAGGTCGGAGGAGCGCGTCATAGTCCCCACAGTATAGCAAAACCCCGACGCTATGTCGGGGTTTCATCTGTCGGGGGCGGTTCTGGCGCCGGTTCTTCAACCAGTGGCGAATCCGTCGAAGCAGGCTCGGTCGGTGCCGGGTCGGTCACGGGAGCCGTCTCCTGGATAGGTGCAGGTTCTTCGACGACCGGTTCCGGCACGGGTCCTTCGGTCGGGACCGATTCCTCGACCGGCATCTCCTCCGTCACCTCAACAACCTCAATCACCTCCGGCTCATAGTCCTTCCGATACGCGCTCACGAACCAGTCGAAGGTGATGCCCGAGTCGCTGCCGTTCAACTGCTGCACCGTGAACCCGTTGTGGTCCTTCGAGACGACATAGAGGTAGGCGGGGCCGTTGGGGGTCACGGACACGCGGATGTCGGCCGTCGTCGACGTGATGTCGTTGAAGAGCGGGTCGACCGTCTCGAACGCGACCGTCGCGACCCCGTTCTCGAGGGTCGCTGTGCCGTCGAGCGTCACCTTGTGTTCGCGCCCGAGCACCGCGTGCACGGTCACGTCCTCGTCCTGGTAGCTCTTGATGACCACGTCGTAGGAAGCCTGGGTTGCGAATTTCCCATCGGCGTCGACCGACCAGCGCGCGCCGATGCCCTCAATCGCGCCAACGTCGAGGATTCCGTTGCCCGCCATGTAGATGTTGCCGCTCATGTTGAGCGCGGTGAGGCCCGAGGACGGGATCTCCGAAGCCCGGTTGTCGGTGCCGGCGGCGGTCTGGGAGGAGAGTGCCGCGTGGTATCCAGGGCGCACGTATACGAGGATCTCCGCGTCAGGAGACTGGCTGGTATGGGGCTCGAGCGCGTAGCCGACGATCTGGCCGGCCTCGACGGCCTTCATGGCGCGTCCCGGAGCGGTCACGGAAGCGACGACGGGGTCGCCGACCGCGATGTCGCCGTTCTCAAGGCTGACCTTCGTCGGGACCTGACCCATCAGGCCGACCGGCTTGAACGAGGGGTCGGCCGCCACGTCCCTGCCCTGGCCATTGGCGAGGAACCCGGGCTTGGTGGAGATGACGCCGGTGGGGACAGGGGCGGAAGCGGAGCAGCGAGTGACGTCGCCAGGGTTCTCCTGGTCGAGGCAGACGACGTCGCCGGCCTCAATCCCTTGGTCGGAAACACGGTAGTACTCGGCGTAGTCGGCCCCGCCGCCGGTGAAGCTGCCGTCGGCCACGGCATCCCCGTCGGCCTCGAAGATGAACTCCGTGTCCGGAGTGCCGTCGGCGTCGGAGCGGATGATGAACATGTCGTCGTTGCTCTGCGTCTCATTGGTGTCGAGCACCAAGGCCTGGTTGCCCACGGAACCGGATGCGGGGGCGCTCACGGTGCTCATGGTGATGTGGGCCCCGATGCCTGTGCCCTGGTGCAGGATGCCCAACGCGTCGCCGCTGTTCGTCGTGATGAATTGGGTGAGGGAAAGCACGTCCGAGCTCGAGTTGAGGGTCCCTGTCCCGGCGCCGGTCTGG
Source organism: Patescibacteria group bacterium (assembly GCA_004297215.1). Classification (NCBI taxonomy): domain Bacteria; species Patescibacteria group bacterium. Next base: position 768,802 of record SCUM01000001.1, on the reverse strand, counting down.
TCGCTGATACGCATGACCGCGCCCGTCGCGTCCAGGGTCGTGCCGCTGTTGGCGTTCACCGCGCGCTGGATCCGCATCGCGTTGCCGCTCACCGTGAGGGTCCCCGTGGTACTGGAGTCCAGGTTCTGAACGATCCTCTCCACGTTCCCGTCCATGGTCGCGGTACCCGTGGACACGGCGAACTGCTGGAATCCGGCCAGGTCAGACCCGTAATCCGCATCTGCCGTGCTCGTTACGAGCAGGCCGTAACCCTCGTTCAGGCTGTCGAGGGACAGTTCCAATCCCGTCCCGTCCGTCACCGAATCGGCCAGGAGCTGATAGGCCGTGGTGAGGGTCGCCGGGGACGTGGCGTCGATGGTTGAACCAGGCGTCGAGGTGCCAATGCCGACGTTCGCGCCGAGGATGTTCACCTCGTCCGTGGCCTGGTCATCGAACTCGATGCGGCCGGCGCTGGCGCCAAGGCCGAGCCAGTCGTCGTCGGCCGTGGAGTCCGCGAAGGCGTCGCCGGAGGTCATGGAGCCCACGGCCGTGATGTCGCCCGAAGCGGCGGTTGACCAAGAGAGCGCGCCGGACCCGTCGGTGGTGAGCAATTGGCCGGATCCGCCGTCGTCCGCCGGAAGGGTGTAGGCGGTGGCCTGCGTCATGGCCGCATGCGGGTTGAACGCGACCTCGTAGTCCGTGGCTCCCTGCTCGGAGTAGAGGCGGAACTGGCCGTCCGTGCCAGGCGTCCCGGCGCGGATGGAGCCGTTCACGTCGAGGGTGCTCGTGCTTCCCGCGTCCGTAAGCAGCATGAGGGAGTTCTCCGAGGCGTCCTGGAAGTCGAGCGTGCCCGCGTTGGGAACGCGGATGACGGCGGCGGCGTTCACAAACTGGAGATCCGTGTCGAACCCGGACCCGATGCGCACGCCAAGCCCGTTGCCGCCGCCGGTTGTGATGCTGTCCACGTCAAGGCCCACCAGGGTCCCGCCGCTTTGGATGCCGCTGAAATCCACGAACAATCCGCGCTTCACCCCGCTGTTGCTCGACCCGTTGTCCGTGACCGTGAGCCCGCTCGTGTTCACGATGCCGGTGGTCTGCACCTGCACGGGCATGGCGATGCGCGCGCCGGTCCAATTGATCGTCCCGGCAAGCGTGTCCTGGGTGATGGCGCCAGCCGCCAGGTCGTACCCGAGGTAGTCGGTGGTATCCGCGGTGGATTGCGTGAGATTGGGGGTGAGGAGCCTCACGCCGGTGAAGTCCAGGTTGGCGGCGCCGGCGAGCGACGAGTCGAAGTCGAGCGAAAGGCCGATCAAGGATCCGGCCTGCGTCCCGGCGTTCGAGAGCACCCCCACGATCGTCCCGGTCGCGGCGCCGTCGTCAATGTCGAACCTGGCGTCCGGAGAAACGTCGCCCACGCCCACGGCGCCTCCGTCCTGCACGTTGAACAGGTCGCCGTCCACGCCGTTGTTGCTCGAGATGAGGAATGGGTCGACGCTGCCGCCGGCCTGGTCGACTTCCACGATGGCGTTCGGGCTCTGGTCGCCGAATCCCGTGGAACCGCCGGAGTCGTTGATGGAGATGACGCGTATGCCGTTGTTCTCGAGAAACAACATGCCGGAATCGTGCCCAAGCACGGCCGGCCCCGTCCCCTTTCCCGTGTCCTCGATGGTGACGCGAGCCTGGGTGCCGGAAACGTGTAGGATCGTGGCCGGGTCGACTTCTCCAATCCCGACGTTGCCGTTCCCAAGGACGGTCGCGAAGGTGCCTGTCGAGTCACCGATCTGGAGCACTTCGTCGGCGGAACCGAGGTCGTTGCTCGTGACCAGGTTGTAGGCGGAAGAGGTGGTGCCGCCGGCGGCGAGCTGGGAGGTGAAGGTGAACGCGCCGCTCTCGGTGATGCCGGAATCCGCGAGCGTGAGGGTGGCGCCCGCGATGAACGACCCGTCCGTGTACACGTTCCCTTCCACGCCCGCGGTGCCGGCCACGAACAGGTCGTCGCCGCCAATCGAGAATCCGGCGTTCGCGAGGGTCTCCGTGATCGACGTGCTGCCGCCCACGATGGCGTCCCCGTCGAACCGCGCCGTCCCGGCATCCACCCACAGGGCGTACGGGCCGTTGGTGAAGGTGATGTCCGAACCCGACGGGGCGTCGGAGACGTAGAAGGTGGCCGCGTCCGTGACCGTTTCGGTGCCTCCGCCCGCGACCCCGTTCAGGGTCGGCGCGAGGAACTTGAACTGGCGCTGATTCGCCCGGGTCGTCCCGTCGGCAAGCGCAATCACCTGGTTCGATCCGAGGATCGAGGGTTGCTCGGAGGTGCCGCCGCCCACGACGTTGGCGGGATCCACGTCGAGGCTGGCCCCGGGCGTTCCCGTCCCGATGCCGACGGAACCGAACGAGACGAGGTTGCCGTTGGCTGCGACGCGCAGCAGCGGCGTCGCGTCGTTTCGCACCTCGAACAGGTGCGCGCTCGTGAGCGCCGCGCCGGAAAGATGCGCGTCGACGATCACCGCGACGTCGTCGCTCCCGTCCTCGCCCGGCTGCGCGTCGATGATCAGCCCGGCGCGGTCCGCCGCCCCGGTGCCGATCCCCTTCGTCATGATGTAGGGGACGAAATGCGTGTCCGCCTCGGTGCCGTCGGCGATGCGGAAGTAGCTGCCGGACACCCCCGAGTCGTTGGCTTCGAACAGGACATTCGCCCCGTTGGCGTCCACGGCCGCTTCCACGTCGAACGCCGCGTCCGGCGTCGAGGTGCCAATGCCCACGAAGCCGGACGAGTCGATGACCAGGCGGTCGCTCGTGCCAAGCGCCGTGGTGGAGATCTTGAACTTGTCCGAATCCGAATCGTCCACGCCCAAGGTGAAGGTAGGCGTGCCGTCGGCAAGCTCGAACTTGATGAGCGGGTCCGTGTCCGTGCCCGTCGAGGTAAGCGCGAGGGCGGCGTCGGAACCGGAGAGGATGTCGAGCAGGTTGTCCGGCGTGGAATCCGCGATGCCCACGTTGTTGTTGGCGCCGGTGGCGTTGATGAGGAACTGGAACCCGTTCACCGGGTCCACGAAGAACTGGCTGTACTGGGTCGCCGCGTTGCGCGACTGCAGGCGAATCGGGCGCAGCGCGTCGGAACTCCCGATCTGCTCCACGTAGAACCCGCCGCCGTCCTGCGCCATGGTGACGTAATCCGTGGCGCCGATGCGCGTATCGCCCACCACGTGCAGCGTGGAGGACGGGCCGGAGGTGACCCCGATGCCCACGTTGCCGCCGTCGTCCACCACGAAATAGGTGGTGCCGGCCGCCTCGTCGTCCACGCGCAGGGCGTCCTCGGCGGCGGTCTGCTTGATGTGCAGCTGGGCGGTGGGCGAGGTCATCGAATCCCCGATTCCCACGTCGCCGTCGCTTTGGATGGTCATCCGCGTGGCGCCGCCATTTGCGAAATTGAAGTCGTTTGGCGTGCTGTCATACGAGAGCGTCCCTTCGTCGCCGATAAGAGAACCGACGTGCAAGGTCGCGGCCCCGAGGTAGAGGTCCCTCCAGCGCTGGGCGTCGGCGCCCAGGTCGTAGGTGTCGTCGTCGTCGGGGAGAAAATGGCTGTCCACGTCGGCGTTGAACAGCACCACGTCGGCGGAGCTCGAACCGACCGTGAGCGAGTTCTCGAAACTGACGTTGCCGGAGTCGTTGAAGGTGGCGAAGGCGGTGCCAACCGACTGGATCACGAAGTCGCCCGAGCTTTGCAGGTCCACGAACACGTTGCCCGCGGTGGTGCTCTCGAACTCGAGGCCCGAGGCGTTGTCCACGGCCATCTTCTTGTCCGAATCGTTGTCGTACACCCCGTCGAGGTCCGTCCCCCCGCCGGCCGTGGTGGCCACCTGGTCCCAGTTGGTCGCCCCGTCCATGTTCACCCACAGCTTCCCGTCCTCGTCGAGGAAGAGGGAGCCGGCCTGGGCCGAAAGGGTGCCGTCGAGCCCGGCGGTGCCGTCGCCCACGTACAATCCCACGGAGTCGGCGTTGCTCGAGTCGGTGAGCCTCACGCGCTCCGTGTCCTCCGCGGCCTCGATGTCGAGGTCGGCGTCCGGAGTGGTCGCCCCGATCCCGAAGTTGCCGGCATGGTAGCTCTGGCCGCCCGCGGAGTAGATGGAATAGTTGGTGTCCGCGCCGGTCATGCTCTCGAGGAACAGTCCGTAGAGGGTGGAGGTACCGGCCCCGGCCGCGTCCACGCCGTCGTTGTCCACGTACATGCCATACGTGTTGATGGTGCCGCCCGTGGCGCCGGTGCGGTGCACGGCCGACCACACGCCGTAGTTGTCTTCGGTGCCTGTGGCGCGCGGGTCCTGGGCGGTGACCGAGAAATACCCGCCGATGTTCGAGATCGAACTCCCGCCGGTCGCAGTGGTGTAGACGTACGCCTCGATGCCGGACATCCAGCTCGTGATGTCGCCTGTCCCGTTGTGGGTCGCGTTGAAATACCCGGCCGACAGGGTGCCGACGTCCTCGGCGTTCGTCGCCTCGGTGGCCGCCTCGGAATCGAGGGCGATCGCCCAGATGCCTGAGGCGTCCGCCGACGGGTCGTACAGGAGGTAGTTGGTGGTGCCCTCGACGTAGTCCACGCTCGCGTCCGTGCTCCGCTCGGACACGTTGAGCGTGTTGGAGAAGGTGGAGCCGGGATAGAGGAGGCCTCCGTCATCAATCAGCGCGTCCGCGCCGATGGCGGCGTGGCCGGAGACGTCCACCGTGCCATCCGCGGTCAGAGAAAGGACTCCCGCGCCCTGGTTCGCGAAGGCGAAGGTCTCGTCCGATCCGCTGGACCGCTCGATGCCGCCTTGGGCCACGGTCGTGTCCGTGCCCGCGAGCGCGAGCCCGAGGTCGAGAGAACCGTCGGCCATGAAGCATGATTCCTGGACCAGGTTCGCGGCGGTCTCCTCGACCCGCGTGGACGCGCACAGGATCGGAATCGCCGAAGCGTCGCTACGAGCGGCATAGGCACCGGCGTTCACCGTGCCGGCTTCGAGGATCTGAATGACCCCGGGATCAGCGACGCTCGGTCCGTAGATGGCCCAACCGTCGTCATCCGGATAGGTCTGCATCGAGAAGAAGGGAGAACTTGAAGCGCCCTCGCGAAAGAACGACATGGGAAAGAAGGCCGTCCCCGCCCCTCCAGGGTTATCCACGTTGATGGCGTATGCTGGGAGGTCGCCGTGCAACGCGATTCCCGGGGCGCTATTCACGGGATCCACGAGTTCAAGCAATCCGAAGGACGGATGCATGACGGTGACGTCGAATCCGGGGTACGCCAGCGACGCGGCGACTTCGAGGGTCATGTCGTCATCCAACCCGTCGGTCGCATCGTCATCGAATACGAAAGAGCCGGCAAGGGGAACGGTAATCGCGCCGCTTGTCCCTAACGTCAGTCGCGTCGTCCCGCCCGTCTCCAGCTCAAGTCCGAAGCCGTCATTGGTCCCGAGCACGGCCGCGGCGCCGAGGGAGTTGCCATTTTGGACGAAGAAACTCGTGGAATTGATCCCATCCAGCGTATCCGCGTTCATGGCGTACGCCGCGGCGCCAATCTGCTTGCGCGGCGAAAGCACCTCCCCTTCCACCTCCACCTCGAGGAACACGCTCGCGTCATCGGCGAACACGGAATCCGGGATGGCGGCGTACCCGGCCCCGGTGTCGCCCAGGTTCTCGGAGAATAATCCGTCGGTGAGCGTCACGGCCAAATCGGCGTCGGAGGCGCAGGAGCTGTCGTCATTGCTCCACAGGCAGGTGCCGGCGGCCAGCGAGTCGTACAAGCGGAACTGGAAGTCGCGGGAAGCGGAAGCGTCCGGCACGCCGTTGGCGTTGAGGAGCCTCCCCTGGTACGAGATGATATTCGGGGGAGAGACGGCAAAGACGGAGAGAGCCTCGAACATCACCCAGGTCGAGGCGATCCCTCCGGTGATCACCAACGCGACCGCAACCACCCCCTGCATCAGGCGGCAAAGCGGGTGGTCCTTGCGTTCGAGGAGATCCATAACGGCTGCGCTACCTCCCCCTTATCAAAGGGGGGAGCCTGCCTGCCGGCAGGCAGGCATGAGGGGGTAGCGCATGCGTGTGGCCGTGAAGGTGTGGGGTTCCTTCATGGACACGGCATGCGGGCGACCGAGGTCGCCCTCTGCGATCTGACTTGGGAGAAAGAACGGTCCGATCAAGGCGCCGGTTCCGTGGGAGCCGGGGGTTCCTCCGCAGGAGGAGCCGGCTCTTCAGGAGCTGGAGCTGGATCGGCAGGGGGAAGTTCTTCCGAGGGAGCGGACTCTGGGACAGGTTCAGAGGGAAGCGATTCTGGGACGGGTTCTGACGGAGCTGGTTCCGTGGCCGTCGTGTCCGTCGAGGCCGGGTTTTCGACAGTCGGTTCCGTCGAAGGAGCCGTCTCCTCGGCTGGAGCCGTTTCCTCAACCACTCCACCACTCAACGACTCAACCACTTCATAATCCTTCCTGAACGCGCTCACCATCCAGTCGAACGTCACGTTCGAATCCGTCGAAGACCCTGAGCTTGTCGAAGGGCCGACCTGACGGACCGTGAACCCGTTGTGGTCCTTGCTCACGATATAGAGCGACACCGGGCCGTTGGGTGTCACGAGCACGCGCACCGGGGCCGTGGTGGACGTGACGTCGTTGAACGACGGATTGACGGACTCGAACGAGACGGTCGCTTCCCCGTTCACGAGTTCCGCGGTCCCGAGAAGCGTAATCTGCACGTCCGGACTCGTGACGGCGATCGTTTCCACCTGCTCGTTCTGGTAGCTGGTGATGACCGTCTTGTAGGTCGCCTCCGTGCGGAACGTCCCTTCCCCGTCCACGCTCCAGATGCCGCCCAATCCGGCAATCGCGCCGACGTTCAGGATCTGGTTCCCCTGCATGTAGATGTTGCCGGTCATGTTGAGCGCCGACAGGCTCCCGGTGCCCGAGCCGGACGCCGCGTTGTCCGTGCCGGCCATGGGCTGACTTCCGTCGGTCCAGTAGCCAAGATGAACGAACACGATGATCGCTTCCCCACTGCCAACTGCCAACTGCCCACTGCCATCAACCGACCCACTGCCATCAAACGGTTCAAGCGCGTAGCCGATGATCATGCCGGCCTCGGTGGCTTTCATGGCGTAGCCTGGCTGCGTTTCGGATACGGTAAGCGCGTCGCCCACGGCGATGTCGCCGTTCTCGAGGGACACCTTGGTGGGCACCCGGCCCGCGAGCGCGATCGGGTGGTCGCCCGCCTTCACGTTGCCGGCCACGAACCCGGGCTTGGTGGACACGATGCCCGCGAGGCGCGCGCGGTCCTCGCCCGAGGCGCGTTTCACCTGTTCGGAAACCGTATCGAACGCCACCACCTCACCAGGTTCGAGAGGCAGGCTTGAGGGGAACATTTCCGCAAAGTCGTAGCTACCGGTCCCCCAGCCCGAGGCGTTGGTGCGCATGTAGTCGTCGCCGGAGCCTCCGTAATAGACGTACTTGTCCGTCTGGGCGACTCCCAGGGCCGAGGGGTACAGCTTTCCTCCCACCACCAGGTCGGAAGCCACGCTCATCACCCCGTCGTCGGTGATGTAGGCGACCTCGGCGTCGGACTGGTTGCGGATGGACAGCTTGTAGGTGGAGGCGTCCGTCACGTCGGTCACGAGCTTCATGGCGCGCTCCTGGGCGGCAGCGCCGTCCCAGCCCGAGCCGCGAAGGGAGAGGCCGAAGGAGTCGAAACCTTGGGTAATGCCATCGGCGGTGCCAGTGGCCGTGAACGCGACATCGTCATTGATCGTGGCCATGGTGCCGTCGGTGGCGATCACGCCGCCGGAGTGCCAGCCCACCTTCACGTCCACGAGCGCCGTGGCAATGCCGGGACTGACCGCGGTATACCCGCCCACCATGCGGCCAAGCGCCATGCCCGGCTGCGAGGCCTTCATGGCGTGCCCCGCGACCGTTGAGGTGGCGAGCATGTCGCCGATGGCCGGCACCCCGTTCTCCTCGCTCACCTTCACGCGCACCACGCCGGAGAGCACCACGGCCGGACGCTCCGGATCCACCACGGCATCGTCGTTGCCCACCACCACGTAGCTGCCTTCCATGAGGATCGCCGGCTGCAGCGACACCGCGCCCATGAGCCCGGAATCATACGCCATCGACGACTTCTTCACCTTCTTCGTTCCAGAGGCATCGCTCACCACCACGTCGTACGCCTCAAGCGCCTCCCCGGCATCCGCGAAGAACGTCTCCGCCAGGTCGCAGGCCACGCCCGTCTCAAGGCAGTTGCCCAAGATATTCCAGTCGTCGGAAACCTCGAATTCGCTCCCTGTTTCATCCCAACGGATGGACTCGGTCGTCCCGCCGTCGAAATAGAGGAAATCGTCGTTGGACGAACTCGCATTGCCGACGAAAATGTTCGAGTCTGCGACGACGACTCCCGTTTCGGAGACGACGAACACCGGGCTTCCACTGACATTCACGTTAAAGTCACCGGTGCTCGCAAGTCCCACGTCAACGTTGGATCCCGAGGCCGGGGTGATGGTGATCGCGCCAGTGGAGGTGATGTCCCCGCCGTTCACCGCCACGTCGCCCGCGGTAGTGATGAGGCCGGCCGTGCTGATGCTCCAGTCGTTGCCGCCCGTAAGCGCAAGCGTGGTGGAGGCGTTGCTGTTGCCGACCGCGATGACGTCCGCGGCGGTCCCGTTCGTCGCGAGATTGATCGTGTCCGTGCCGCTGCTGGTGACCCCGCCGATGTCGATCGTCTTCGTATTCGCGTTGTCGCCGAAGTTGATGCCGCCGGTGCCGACATTGAACGTAAGGTTCGTCGCACCGGTGCTGTTGCCCACGAAGACCGCCTTCGCGTTTGCGCCTGTCCCGAGATTCACGTCGCCGGTCGTGCCCGAGTCGAGCGTAAGCGCGGTCGTCGTAAGGGAGTTGATATCGAGCGAACCGGTCGCCGTGATGATCCCGCCGTTCACCGCCAAAGTGCCGGAGGTCGTGATGTTTCCAGAGCTATCCACCTGGAATTGCGAGCTGGCGCCCACGGAAAGCATGGCCGACGGGGTCGAGGTCCCGATGCCGACGAGGGACGATAGGATGTTCACCTCGTCGGTCGCCTGGTCATCGAACTCGATGCGGCCGGCCGCGGCGCCGAGGCCCAGCCAGTCGTCGTCGGCCGTGGCGTCGGCGAAGGCGTCGCCCGAGGTCATGGAGCCGACGGCCGTGATGTCGCCGGAAGCCGGGATGTCAGAAAGGAACGCCACGGTGCCCGTGCCGTTTTGGAAGGTAATCGTATTGTCAGCCGTGGGGTTGGTGATGGAGAAGGTGGTCTCGTTAGCGTCATCCGTGGAGCCGTCGAACACGAGCGCGCTCGTCCCTTGGATGGCCGCGCCCACGGTGAGGTTGTCGGTGACCGCGTCGCCGAGGGTGACGCTGCCGTCCACGCCGAGAGTGCCGGCCACGTCGAGGAGGTAGTCGGGGGTGGCGTCGCCGATCCCCAGGTTCCCGGACGCGTCGAGCGTCACGCGCCGCGTGTTGCTGGTGGCGAAATGGAGGTCGTTGGCCGTGGCCTGCGTGAGGGCGAGGTCGTTGTTCCCGACGATGGTGTCGGCATAGCCCGAACCCGCGAATTGCAACCCGCTGCGGCTCCCGGACCCGGCGTCATTCACGATGAGCATGGCGGCATAGCCGGTCGCGCTCGTGTTTTCGGCCCAGGCCTCGGCGCCGGCGGCCGGAGCCGACCGGGTCGCATGGAACATCGCGGCCGGGGACGCGGTCCCGATGCCCACGCGGTCGTTCGTCGCGTCGATGGAAAGGGTGTTGCTGTCGAAATTGAGGCCGTTCTCGCCGCCCGAGAGCGCCACCGCGGTGTCGTTCGCGAACGTCCAAGTGGCGGCATTCACGGTAATCGCGTCCCCCGAGGTATCGCCGAAGGTCGCGTTCCCGCTCCAGGAGAGGTCGCCGGAGCCGTCGATGAGCATGCGGGAAGTGGTCCCTTGCATGAAGCGGATCGGCCCCGTGGTCACGCCGTTTTGCAACACGAGCGCGTTCGCGCCTTCACCGGAACCCACGTACGTGCTGCTGGTCATGTACACCGAGGATCGGAACGAATTGCCTTGGTCGTTCACGAGGCTGACGGCGGCGAAGGCCGCCGTGCCCGCGTTCGTATTCGTGGCATAAGTGGCGACCTCGCCGTTCACGCTCCCTTCCACGTCAACCAACGCGTCCGGCGCGGAGGTGCCGACGCCGACGCGCGCCCCAAGGACGTTCACCTCGTCGGTGGCGAGGTCGTCGAACTCGATGCGTCCGGCGGCCACGCCGAGACCGAGCCAGTCGTCATCGGCCGAGGAATCCGCGAACGCGTCGCCGCTCGTCATTGAACCGACGGCCGTGATGTCGCCGGAGCCGGCCGAGGTGGTCCAGGAAAGCGCGCCTGCGCCGTCGCTCGTGAGGAACTGGCCGGAGTCGCCGTCATTGGCTGGGAGGGTATACGTCACGTTCTGGGTCATCGCAGCGTTGGGATCGAACACGACCTCGTAGTCGGTGGCTCCCTGCTCGGAGTAGACGCGCATCTGGCCATCCGTGCCCGGCGTGCCGGCGCGGATGGCGCCGTTCACGTCGAGGAGGTAACCGGGCGCCGCGGTGCCGACACCCACGCGCCCCGTGGACTTGTCGAGGTAGAGGTCGTCGGTGAAAAAGGCGATGTCGGCGTTCGTGGTCGAATCCGTGCCGAAATCGAGCGAGGTTCCGGCCGCGTAGCTGATCACGCCCTCGTTCGTGGCCGAGGTGCCGATATGGATGGAGGCCGGGCCGAGGAAGATATCCGCCCAGCGCTGGTCCGCGTCGCCGAGCGTGTACGTGTCATCGGTGTTGGGGAGGATGTTGCTGTTCACGTCGGCCGTGAACACCACGTTGTCCGTGGCCGCGTCGCCAAAGGTCGCGTCGCCGTCGAACTGGAAACTGCCGGCCACGTCGAGCAGGGCGTCGGGGGTGGCGTCGCCGATGCCCACGCTCCCCCCGTCCACGATGGAAAACACCGTCGTGTTGTTGTCGCGGGCGAGGAAGATGTTGTTGGTGGTCGACCCGTTGCTCGCGATGAGGCCGGAGGAGGCGTCGAAGGTGGGGGTGGAGTTGAACAGGCCGAAGTACCCGCCGATCTCGATGGGGGACGTCACGCTCGTGTTGCGGCCCACGCCCAGGACGCCGATGTTGGTCCCCGAGGCCTTGGCCGTGATGGACTTCCCCACCCCGCCCACGCTCGTCGCGCCGTTGGCGGCCTCCATGTAAGAGCCGACGTTGAGGCCCGTGGTGGTCGCGATGGCGAGGCTGCTGAGGCCGGTGTTGCCGAGGGAGGCGTTCGACGACGTATCGAGCTTGAGGTCGCTCCCGGTGCCGGCCGCCAGGTTCTCCACGTCCAGGGCCGTGTAATACCCTGCCCCGGTGGCGCCGGCGGCGAGGACGAACTGGCCGGCCAGCTGGTTGTTCCCGATCGTGTCCGAACTCGTGATGTCGGCGCGCAGCCCCGCGAACCCGTCCGTGACCGTCGCGGCGATGTGCAGCGGCCAGAAGCCGGTGGAGGTGCCGGCGCTGATGTCCACGAGGTGCGATGGCGTCGAGGTGCCGATGCCGATGCGGTTGTTGGCGGCGTCGATGGAAAGGGTGTTCGAGTCGAAGTTGAGGCCGTTCACGCCGCCCGAAAGCGCGACAGTGGTGTCATTCGCGAACGTCCAGGCGGCGGCGTTTGAGGTGACTGTGTCGCCCGAGGCGTTGCCGAGGGTCGAATTCCCTTGCACGGCAAAGGTCCCTCCTACGTCGAGTTTGGCGGACGGGGTCTCGTCGAAGATCCCAACGTTGTTGGACGTGTCGATGAATATCCCCGGTGGCGTCCCGCTCGTGTTGAGATTGGTGCCGATGAGGAGCGGTGCGGTGCCGAAGGTGGCCACGAACATGCGGGTCGCATCCGTATTCGCGCCGATGGCCACGGAATCGGCTAATGAAATGGAATCAAAGCCGAGGTTCGTATTTCCTGTGCCGAACGACCTCCACGAACCCGTCGCGCCATCGGACACGACGGAAACCTCGGAAAAGGCGGACGCTCCCGCGTTCGAATTCTCGAAGACGTATCCTCCGCCGCCGTCCGTCGATTGGGTCGCGTGTACGCGCGCGGTCGGGCTAGCCGTACCAATCCCCACGCGGCCGTTGCCGGCGTCGAGGAAGAGGAGGTTCGCCTCCGTGTCGCCTTCGATGCGGAAGTCGGTGTCGGCCCCACCCTCGTTCACGACGAGCGCGTTCGCCCCGGTGTCATAGGAGATGGTTCCCTCGTCCCCGATAAGGGAACCGACGTGGAGGGTCGCGGCCCCAAGGTAGAGGTCCCTCCAGCGCTGGGCGTCGGCGCCCAGGTCGTAGGTGTCGTCGTCGTCGGGGATGAAGTGGCTGTCCACGTCGGCGTTGAACAGGACGACGTCGGCGGAGCTGGAACCGACCGTGAGCGAGTTCTCGAAAAGGACGTTCCCCGAGTCGTTGAAGGTGGCGAAGGCGGTGCCAACCGACTGGATCACGAAGTCGCCGGTGCTTTGCAGGTCCACGAACACGTTGCCGGCCGTGGAGCTCTCGAACTCGAGGCCCGAGGCGTTGTCCACGGCCATCTTCTTGTCTGAATCGTTGTCGTACGCCCCGTCGAGGTCCAGGGCGCCTCCGGCCGTGGTCGCCACCTGGTCCCAGTTGGTCGCCCCGTCCATGTTCACCCACAGCTTCCCGTCCTCGTCGAGGAACAGGCTCCCCGCCTGGGCCGAGAGGGTCCCGTCGAGCCCTGCCGTGCCGTCGCCGACATAGAGACCGACCGAGTCCGCGTTGCTCGTGTCCGTGAGCCTCACGCGCTCCGTGTCCTCGGCGGCCTCGATGTCGAGGTCGGCGTCGGGCGTGGTCGCCCCGATCCCGAAGTTGCCAGCGTGGTAGCTTTGGCCGCCCTCGGAGTAGATGGAATATTGGGCGTCGGCGGTCGGAAAATCCTCGAGGTACAGGCCGTAGGCGGTGGAAGTGCCCGCTCCCGCGTTGCCCACGCCCGTGTCATCCACGTACACGCCGTAGGTGTTGATGGTGCCGCCGGTGGCGCCGGTGCGGCTCACGGCCGACCACACGCCGTAGTTGTTCTCGGTGCCTGAGGAACGGGGATCCGACAGGCTAAGCGAGAAGTATCCGGCAATGCTCTCGACCGAGCTTCCGCCGGTCGCGGTGGTGAAGGCGTACGCCTCGATGCCGGACATCCAGCTCGTGATGTCGCCGGTCCCGTTGTGGGTCGCGTTGAAATACCCGGCGGACAGGGTGCCGACATCCTCGGCGTTCGTCGCCTCGGTGGCCGCCTCGGAATCAAGGGCGATCGCCCAGATGCCCGAGGCGTCCGCCGACGGGTCGTACAGGAGGTAGTTGGTGGTGCCCTCGACGTAGTCCACGCTCGCGTCCGTGCTCCGCTCGGACACGTTGAGCGTGTTGGAGAAGATCGAGCCGGGATAGAGGAGGCTCCCGTCGTCCACGGCCGCGTCCGCGCCGATCGCGGCGTGGCCGGAGACGTACGAGGTGCCGGATACTTCCAGCGTCTCGCCGGGGGTCGTCGTGCCGATCCCGACGTTTCCGGCGGAGTCGATGCGCATGCGCTCGTCGCCCGTGGCGATGCCGCCGGTGGCGAAGATCATCGGGGCCGTGGCGTGCTGGGAAGCGAGGATGAGCCCGCCGGCATTCCCGGAGTTGGTGTAGAAGTTGGCGCTCGAAGGGATGTCGGTGAGGTCGGTGCCCAGCGTGCCGGAGTTCTGGTTGGTGATGTTGAGTCCGATCGTTCCGTCGCCGTTCATGAGGATCTCCTCGCTCGAATCCGACGCGCTGATGTGGTTGAGGATGAGATAGGTGTTCCCTCCCGCGGTGCTGTCATCGATGCCGATGCCGGTCGAACCCGACGTCCCGAGGATGCTGACGGTGTCGAGCGGGGTGGCCGTGCCGATTCCGACCTCACCGCTTGAAAGGACCGTCATGCGCGTGGTCCCGTCCGTCTCGATCGCGAAATCCTCGGTGTCGTTGGTGCCGATGACGGCCGTTGCCCCGAAGCTGTTGCCGTCCTGCACGAACGCGTCGTCCACGAGGGCGAAACTCGCCGAATCCATCCCGTCGAGCGTGTCGGCATTGAACGCATACGCCGCGGCTCCGATCTGCTTCCTCGGGGAAAGCACCTCCCCTTCCACCTCCACCTCGAGGAACACGGAGGCATCATCCGCGAACACGGAATCCGGAATGGCGGCGTATCCGGCCCCGGTGTCGCCGAGGTTCTCGGAGAACAACCCGTCGGTGAGGGTCACGGCCAAATCGGCGTCGGAGGCGCAGGAGCTGTCGTCGTTGCTCCACAGGCACGTGCCGGCGGCTAGGGAGTCGTACAAACGGAACTGGAAGTCGCGGGAAGCGGAAGCGTCGGGCACTCCGTTGGCGTTGAGCAGGCGGCCTTGGTACGGGATGATGTTGGGAGGAGAGACGGCGAAGACGGACAGGTAACTGTCCGTAAGCATGTACGACACCGCTCCGGCCATCACCAGACCCAAGGCCGTGAAGGCGAACAGCCTCCTGAAAAAGTGATCCGGGTTGTCCTTGAACCGCTTGAGCATGCGGACGAGCTATCTCCCCCTTATCAAAGGGGGAGCATGAGGGGGTACATTCGGCCCGTTGGCCGACCGCCGCGACCCATCCTTGATGAGTCTCGACGGTCGGGGCACATCGCCGCGTACGATGTGCCGAGGGTGACATCCCCGACGTTACCCGGGACGTCACGCGGATGCGGGAAGGAGCTTTGGCGGCAGGCGGACCTGGACGCCCCAGTCCGATGCCTCTTTGCGTCCGGTGAAATCCACCGGGCGTATCTCGACGTTGTCGTAGCCTTCATGCTCGAACACCACGTAATACTCGTTGGGCCCGAGCACGAAGTTGTAGCGGCCGTTGCCGTCGGTGACGGCCGTCTCAAGGAGCTTATTGTACCGCGGCTCGAACACGCGCGCGATGACGCGGCCAAGCGGCTTGTCCGTCCCCTGGTCGTACACGATCCCCCAGCTCTTGGGCTTGGCCGCGCGCGCGAGGCGGCGCACGGCAAGGTAGACGAGCGCCTGCACGAGCACCATCCCGACCGTCAGGGCGCCCGGCCTGATCACCGCGAACGCGACCGAGGCGATGATGCCGGAGATGGAAACGACGTGTTGGATCGTCCGCAGGCGCGCCTTGAGGACGATGGCGGCCGGAGCGTGGAACGCGGCGGCCTGCGACGGGTCGAGCGGGACGTTGGCCGCGATGACGGCCCCGGCCTCGGAGACGACGATGGGCTCGCCGTGATAGAGGTCGAGGAAGTCATGGTCTTCCCGCGAGGATGAGAGGTAGCCCGTCGGGAAATCGAATCCCTGCTTCGTCACCGCCAGGCGGTAGCGGCCGGGATTGGCAAGGAAGAAATAGCGTCCGCCGCGGTCCGTCACGCGGGATTGCACCAGCCTCCCGGTCTCCGGAACCCCCTCGGCGGGAAGCTCATCCGGCAGGCGGAACAATCGCACGGTGGCAAGGTCCACGGGCAGCTTCGAGATCGAATTGTAGACGATCCCGAAAGCGCGACGCTTGCGCCGTCCCACGAGCAGGACGGGCGCGGTGAAGAGATATTGGAGCAAAGGAACGAAATTGAACCCGATCGCGAGCGTGACGCCCGTGAGGGAGGCGGTCACGGCAAGCGCGGGAACCGAGATGTCCGCGGCCGTCTGCACGGCGGGAAGGTCGCGTACCGCCTCGAGCGTCTCGTTGACGGCGGCGGCCGCGTCCAGGATCGCCGCGACGGGGGCCGAAGGGGGCGGGATCAGCGGCGGCTCCTCCTCGAGGGCGAGCCGCACGCGAGGATTGATGATGTGGTCCGTGACCGAGAACGTCGCGGTCCGCGCGGGCGCATACCCGGCGGCCGAAACGGACACGGCGTACGTCCCGTTCGGCGCGTACCAGGCGAACGCGCCGTTGCCGCCCGTCGTCAACGGATTGGATTGCCCGTAGGGTGACCCGTCCCATACGGCCGTTCCCCCGTTGACCTCGTGAAGCGTGGCGGTGGCGCCTGAAACGCGCTGTTCGGCATCGTCGACGGACGCATAGGCATATCCGTCGCCCTTTACGTCGAGGAGCAAGGCGACGGCCTGCACGGTGCCGTCCCCGTAGTGGACGGTCACCGCTAACGGATGGGATCCCGACGTCTCCGGCGTCGTGATCGTGGTCTCGTACGCGTCGTCGCCCACGGCGGCGGCGCGCAACCCCTGTCCCTCCTCTTCCGAGAAGGTTGGGGCCATGAGGTAGGTCTCGCCCTCAAGGGCAAGTTCGACGCGATCCACCGGTCGATCAAGGTGGATGGCGGAAAGCCGCGCGACGAGCGCACGGCGCGAAAGCACCGCGACCGATCCCCGGTCGGACACGGGGAGCGCGAGCCCGGCGGCTCCCGCAAGGAACGTGAGGTCTTGCCGCAGGACATCGGCCGGCACGAGGCCGGGAGGACAGTCCTGTGCGCACGAGGCGCTGTCCTCGCCGGCTTCGCACACGGCGTTCCCGCACGCGGCCGCGGGCGGGAGCGGACCGCAGTCGACGGCGCAAGATGCGCCGGACTCCAGGTCCGAACAGATGCCGTCCCCGCACGCTCCTCCCGCCTGGCCGGACGGGAGGGCTGGGGGTGGAACCGCCTCTGGGGGCGGTTCCGGCGGCGCTTCCGGGGGAGGCTCCGGGGGAGGCTCCTCCGGCGGCAGCTCTTCTTCTGGCACGCTCGGGGTACCCTGCCCGAGCGTACCAGAACTGAACTGCCCAACGGCGTCCACGGCGAAGACGCCGTAGAAGTAGGTGGTGCCGTTGGAAAGGCCGGTGTGGGTGAAAGAGGAAGCGAGCGAACTGGACACGACCGTGCAATCCGGATCGGTCGGGCTGCTCGGCGCTTCGTTCGTGCACGCGATGACGCGGATCGACGAAAGGTCGCCGTCCGGGGGATTCGTCCATGAAAGCTGGTTTTGCGCGTCCCCCGCCGTCACCGACAGTCCGGTGACGTTGCCCGGGTTGGGATCGTCGAGCGTCGTAAACGTCCCGTCGCCGCTCACGGCTTCGTTCAGCGCCGCGTCCTTCGAGCGCACGCGGAAGTGATGGAGGGCGTTCTCCGTGAGTCCGGTCAGCACCACGGAATGGCTCACGACCAGGCTCCCGTCCGTGACGATCGTCCCATAGGCGACGGTGGGTCCGAAATCGACCGCGCTGTCGGCGGCCTCATCCGTCGTCCAGGTCACGCGCGCGCTGGTCGTCGTGATGTCCGTCACGACGATCGCCGAGATGAGCGGCGCGACGCCGTCCGTGGTCATGAAGGTGTTGTCGGAACTGATCCGCTCGTTCAGCGCCGCGTCCTTCGAGCGCACGCGGAAGTGGTATTCGGTGCTTCCCGTGAGCCCGGTGAGGGTAAGCGCGTGGCTGGTGACGAGGGTCCCGCTCGTGACGCTCCCGTTCTCGTAGGCGACGGTGGGCCCGAAATCCACGCGACTGTCCGCGGCCTCATCCGTGTCCCAGGTGACGATTGCCGAGGTGGCCGTGATCGAACTCACGGTGATGTTGCTGATGACGGGCGGCGTGGTGTCGCCCGCGGGCGGGGCCGGCGGCCCACCTCCTCCAGCGCCGCCGGTGGTGACCGTCGCCGTCACGCCGATCGTGTCATCCCCTCCGATGGGAAGGGCGATGGAGCCGGCGTCGCCGAACGTGCCGGACACGGACACGTAATAGGTGCCCGCCGCGGACGGGTTGTCGATTTGGGAGGTGCCCGTGCCCGAAGCGGTGGCATTGGTGCCGATTTCCACCGTCACCTCGCTCGTGGCGGCGATCGCGCCCCCGTCTCCGGCACAGATGGTGATGGTGAACGTGTCGGCAGCAAGGATGACCGACGCCTGTTCCGCGCCGCTGCAATCCGCGGCGGTCGTAAGGTCGACGCCGTCGTCCTCCACGTCCACGTCATCTTCGGTAAGGCCCGACGTGTCGAAATCCGCGTCGAACTCGATGGTGACCGTGTCCCCTTCCGAAACGCCCGATGGGGTGACGAAGGCGATGACGTGGTTCGCGGCGGCCGACGTCTCCAGGGTGGTCATGACGTCGCTCGCGGAGGTGACCGTGGCCGCGCGCGCGGGGAGGAACGGCAAGACGCTCGCGAGGATGGTCGCGGCGGCGATGAGACGATGGACGTTCCTCCTTATATGGGGCATATCAGGCGCGTCGTCGGACGATGCCGACCAGGATCATGAGACCCATCAGGCCGACGAAGGCCGACAGGATGACGACCGGCCATGGGAATACCCAGAAGGAGTCGGACGAAGACAGGGCGGGCTGGTCCGATGCGTAGGTCAGCTTGAGCGTGGCCGTCACCGGGCCGAGGGCGAGTCCCTTCTCCGGCACGATCACCTCGAACGTCCGCGTCGATCCGGGGACCACGCGCTTCCCTTCCCCGTTCACCTGCGCCGACGCGACGACTCGCCCGAACAGGTCCCTCGTCTCTACCGTACCGACGGGGATCACGACCACGTCTCCCTGATTTTGGATGCGAAGGGCGTACCTGTGCGAGGTGTTCTCCCGGATGGCTCCGGCGGGATCCGGCAGGAAATCCAGGAGCGCGGCCTTCGCCGTCCCTCCTTCTACCGTCAGGAACAGCAAGACCGCCACCCGCGCCTGGATCGGGGCGCCTTGGGAAGCCACCACGTCATACGGCGCGTCCGACACGGTGATCGCGGCATAGTGCGTCCCGGGAAGCGCATCCATGGGCACCGCCGCCTTTACCGGTACCGTGAGCTTCCCGCCCGCCGGCACGCGCACGCGGTCCTCGATCGAAATCCACTCCGACAATCCCGCCGTCCCCTCTTCGCGCGGGAGGAAACGCGGCGCGTCCGCGTCCTCGCGCGGCTCGAAGGCGATCGCCTGCAGGTAATACGTCTTCTCCCGTGCGTCGGCATTGGTGATGGTGATCGACGTCGACGCGACCGTCCCGCGCGTGGCGGAGAGGTCGATGATCGCCGGAGAAACGGAAAAAGCGCGTGCGGCAACCGGCGTGAGCATCGTGAGCATGGCGATGACGGAGGCGAGACGCTTCATATCAGTAGTTCCCGGAAATCACGAAGCTCGTGACGTTCGCGTACGCGAGGTTTTCGGTCGCGCCGGTCATCGATGCCTTGAGCGTCACGAAATCGCGCGAAGAGAACGACGCGACGGAGCGGTCCGCAACGTCCTGGAAGCCCGTCGTTACGGCCGTGTCAGCCGTGTCGAACGTGGAGCCCGCAAGCGTCGTATCGGACGAACGGCCGCCATACTCCTCGCTGCCGGCGGTCACGGTGCCGTCCGCGACGTCGTTGATGTCGTTGCCGCCGTTGCGGAGGTTGCCGTCATCCATCATCTGCACCGTGTATCCGGCATCCGCCTCGGCCGTGACGTCGAACGCGACGACCGACGTGTTGACCGCGGCGACGTCGAGCGTACCGAGTGCGGCGGTCGAAGACGTGAGCGCGTAGACGAAGTCGTTCGTCCCGTCGATCGTCGGCGCGGTCCCGCCGTCCTTGAGTTCGTCGAGCGTGATGGTTCCCGCGCCGATCGAAACGATCCTGCCCACGGCGGAAACCTGCGAGGCGCCCTTGTCCTGCACGAGCAGGATGAAGTCATCGATGGACAATCCGGCCGTGCTCGTGGTGATGGTCGTCGAGACGAGCGCCGTGGCTGCCTGCTCCGTGCCGTTGTCCTGGGCGAACACCTCGAACGTAATCACCTGGTCGTTCACGCCCTGGCGATAGCCGGCGGCAAGCTCGTAACTGGCGCTCGTCGAATCTCCGATCCCCGCGTCTCCCGCTGTATCGCGAAGCAGATACGATGCGGACGAGCTCGTATCGTCTCCACCAGAACTCAACGTATCCCAACGGATCTCAAAATTCGCGGAGGACATTTCCGCGAATGCAAAAGGCACATAGATAAACATCCCCACAATTGTCGCGGCGACCGATGCGTAACGCATAGTCTAAGCTACAGACCATATTATACCTTGAATACATGTTTTGGTCAAAGCATTTTATTGCTAACGTCAGCAAAGAAAATTGTTACTACTGTACGTTTTTCAAATGAATCTCGCGTATCCTCTTCGAAATCTCATGTTATCCACAGCTCAAAAAATGAATTACACGTTTGTGTACAATGTTGTAGACAAGTAGTAATATATTTCCATGATCTCGTGGACATCAATCCGCACGATTAATCAACAACAAAGGCGCAGTGTCCCCCGCTAGGAAGATGATAAGGATCCATATATTTGAAATCAAATAGTGTTACGACTTAGAAATACAAAAGTCGCCACTTTCAAGGCGACTTTTGGTGGACCTGTGGGGAATCGAACCCCAGACCTTCCCGACGCCTGATGGGTCCGGGACCCCGACCTTTCATCAGAAAGCGTCTGGGCTGCAATGCGAATGCAGCGCTCTACCAGGTCCGACGCTTCGGTCGGACCCCCGACCTACGCCTTGAGACTCGATGGCGTAGCGTCGGGGCTGAGCAAAACAAAAATCACTACTTCCGTAGTGATCTCTGGTGGACCGATGGGGAATCGAACCCCAGACCTCTGCAATGCGAATGCAGCGCTCTACCAGCTGAGCTATCGGCCCATACTTCCATTTTGTTCCACGTGAAACATTCTCTGCTACCACATGTCGCACTAGCGAGCTGTGGCTGGCGCGTCTGCCTAGGCTCGATCAAGAGCGAAGGCTGGTGCCCCCAGAGGGAATTGAACCCCCATCTTATCCTTAGGACGGATCTGCTCTATCCGTTGAGCTATGAGGGCATTAACGAACTCCCATTTTGTTTCACATGAAACATTTATGTGTCGTAAAACGTACATGTGCTGGATGGGTGGGTTGTGAATGTCCGTGCTATACTAAGCTTCCAGTGGGCGCATTTTACGGGGATACGAGCAAGTCGTCAAACGTATGAATTCGATTGAAATCGCCATGGTTGTCGTGATTGTCGGCCTTATCGCCTTTCTTTTCTATTCCAGGCGGTCTGTCGGAGCTGCCCCATTGGATTCGTCAGTGATCCAGCTGCTTAATGACATCCGCCGGGACATGGATGAGGTATCAACCAAGGGAAGAACCGAACTCCAGGGGCGTCTGGATCGCATCGATGACCGGATGTCACGAGGCCTGAATGATTCGATGCAGATGATCCAGAAGCATTCCGCTCATACCTCTGGCATCGTCCGGGATGTAACGGAAAAGCTCACGAAGCTAGATGAAACGAATAAGCAAGTACTGGACTTCTCCAAACAGCTACAGAGCTTGGAAAATATTCTTAAGAATCCAAAGCAGCGAGGAATTCTTGGGGAATATTGGCTTGAAACGCTTCTTGGACAGGTATTACAACCCACCCAGTACCAAATGCAATACGATCTGGGAGTAGACGAAGATACGAATGCAAAACTGATTCCAGATGCCGTTATCTTCGTGAAGGAAATGTTGATACCAATTGACGCAAAATTTTCGTTAGAGAACTACAACAAAATTTCTCTTGAGACAGATGCGCTCCGACGAGAGGCCTTGGAGCGCGAATTCAAGAGTGACGTCAAGAAGCGCATTGATGAGACATCTAAATACATCCGTCCGGAGCGCGGAACTACGAACTTTTCGTTCATGTTCGTCCCGGCCGAAGGGGTCTATCACAATCTCATCACCTCGAGCGTCGGCGCCGTGAACGTGAACACGCGCAATCTCATCGAGTACGCGTTCGAGAAGGGGGTGATGATCGTGTCGCCCACCTCCTTCTTCGCCTACCTGCAGACGGTGCTGCTTGGCTTGCGTGCGCTGCAGATCGAGGATTCGGTGAAGGAGATCCAGGTGCAGGCGGAACATCTCAATCGCCATCTCAAGGCGTACGAGGAGTATCACGGCAAGGTCGGGAAGCATCTGGAGACGACCGCCCGCGCGTATGCAGAGTCGAGCAACGAGCTGAAGAAAATCGACAAGGACATTTTCAAGATTGCCGCAGGGAAGACGGGGAAGGCGCTTGCATCCCCCGAGATTGACAGGGAAACGGAGATATCCTAATATCGCCCCACTATGCCCAATAAAGCCAGTGCCGCAAAAGCGATGCGCCAAACGGTCAAACGGACCCTGCGCAACAAGATCGCCAAGGCCGAGATCGAGTCCATGCAGGTCAAACTGCGCAAGCTCCTCGAGGCAAAGAAGGCCAAGGAGGCCACCGAGCTCATGACCTTGATCGGAAAGAAGCTCGACAAGGCCGTCTCCCGCGGAATCCTCAAGCTGAACACCGTGAGCCGCACAAAGAGCCGCCTCATGAAGCGCGTAAATGTGGCTTCGAAGGATTAAAGGTTGAACGGACCAAGGACCAAAGGACACGTGAAAGGTCAAAGGGATTGAAAGACGAAGGCTTTAAAACCTTCGTCTTTTCGTCCTTCAATCCTTTCACGTGTCCTTTGGTCCTTTCAAAACCTTCCGACCTTGGTCCTTATCCCGTCATCTGAACAGTCATCAGGTCCACCGCTGTCTCGGGATCCATCCCGGACTTCACCCCGACTTCGCGTTCGAACAAAGCGTCGTGCGCGGCCATGAGCTCGGACAGCGTGAAGCGGCGCGCGGCCGCCATGGCCTTTTGCGCCACGAACGGGTGCAGCGCGAGTTCCGTCGCAATCGCGTCTTTGGCGACGCGCACGTCCTCATCCATCATCGCGCGCACGCCGAGCAAAATCCTTACCTGGCGTGCGAGCATGGCGAGCAGGTAATGGTCTTCGCTGCCAGCTGACCGTTCCTGCGCGAGGAGCCGGAACGCTTCCTTCCCGTTGCGCTGGCTCACCGCGTCGATGAACGCGAAGATTTCCCCCTCGAACGACGGGCGGACGAGCTCTCGCACGTCGTCCGCCGTGATTTCGCGACCAGAGGCAAACGCGGTCAGTTTCCGAATCTCGCCGTCCGCCTGCCACAAGTCGCCGGACACGCGCGAAGCGATTTCCGTTGCCGCGGCAGGGGCGATCTTCCCGCCCTGCGACGTGATGCGTTCCGTGATCCACTTCGTGAGAGCCGGACCTTCAAGGACGGGGAATGGATAGAGGTGCAGCTCCGCCGCATCCTTCAATGACTTGAACAGCGCCTTCTTCTCAAGCGCCTTCGCGTCATCGCTCTCCCATAGGACGACGATCGTGGAGTCCGGCGTCGCCTTGAGCCCAACCCATGCGTCCTCGTCTCCCTTTTTCGACTTCGACACGAGATCGCGGATCACCACCATCCGCTTTTCCCCCATGAACGGCATGGAACGGACGGCCTGCATCACTTCGCCCACGTCGGCCTTCTCGCCGAAGGAAGCCAGATTCATCCCGGTCGGGTCGAATTTCTTCTTGAAGGCGTCCGTGAGCTGGCGCACCTTCTCCTGCACCCGGAACGAGTCGTCGCCGTAGACGATGATGAGCATACCTATTTCATCTTCCCCCAGCTGGTCCCGACCTCCACCTCGACGGTAAGCGGCACCTCGAAGTTCGCCACGCCCTCCATCAACTCTTTCACGCCCTTTGAAACCGCCTTCACCGCGTCCGCGTCGCACTCGATGACCAGTTCGTCATGCACCTGCAAGAGGAGTCGCGCGGGCCAGCCGCTGGTCTTCAGCCAATGGTCGACGGAAATCATCGCGAGCTTCACCACGTCGGCCTGGGTGCCTTGGATGGGCATGTTCACGGCCATGCGCTCGGCCATGGCGACGAGCATCGGGACCCCGGACGTGACCTCCGGCAGGTAGCGGCGGCGGCCGAACAGCGTTTCCACGTAGCCTTTCTCGTGCGCCTGGAGCTTGGTGGCGTCCATGTATTCGCGGATCTTGTGGTGGATGGCGAAGTACTTTTCGATGAACTGCTGCGCCTCGCCCATGCTCATGCCGGTCGAGCGCGCGAGGGAGCGCGGCCCCATGCCGTAGAGGATGCCGAAGTTGATGGCCTTGGCGGAGCGACGCTGTTCGGGCGTGACCTTGTCTTCAGGGACGTCCCACACCTCGGCCGCGGTGCGCGTATGAATGTCGGCTCCTTCGCGGAACGCCTTCACGAACGGTTCGTCCTTGGCGATGACGGCGGCCAGGCGCAGCTCGATCTGGCTGTAATCCACGGCGATAAGGCGCTTGCCGCGGCCGGCCACGAACGCCTCGCGGATCTTGTTACCAAGCTCGGTCTTGATCGGAATGTTCTGAAGATTCGGGTCCGATGAGGACAAGCGGCCTGTCGCGGCGACCGTCTGGTTGAACGTGGTGTGCACGCGGCCGTCGGGTCGCACCAGCGAGGGAAGGGATTCGACATACGTGGACTGCAGCTTCGCGAGCTCGCGGTACTGCGACACGAGCGGGATGATTGCGTGCGCGTCCTCGAGCTTCTCGAGCTCGGAGGCGGCCGTGGAGAACCCGCTTTGCGTGCGCTTGATGCCCTTCGTGGGAAGATGGAGCTTGTCGAACAAGATGGTGGCGAGCTGCGCGGGCGCGTTCACGTTGAATTCCTCGCCTGCCTCCTTGATGATGTCGGCGCGCAGGCGGCCGAGGTCGGCGGCGAACGTCTTCCGGAGCTTCCCGAGCGCCTTCACGTCGAGCTCGATGCCGGCGGCTTCCATGTCGAACAAGACGGGGACGAGCGGCAGCTCGATGTCGAGGTACACCTTTTTCATTCCCGTCTCCTCGAGCCTCGCGAATAGCGTCTTCGCGGCCGCGGAAAGATGCGACGCCGCCTCGCCGAACGCGCGCAGCTCGTCGTCGCCATTGAACCCCGTGAACTCCGGGAGCTTCGCGCCGGCGAGCTGCGCGAGCGCGCTGTGCAAGTCGTGCGCGCGGCTGCCCGGATTCAGCACGTAGGAACCCACCATGAGGTCGCTCCAGCGCTGATCGGGCTTCCACCCGGTGGCGTGCATCAGCCCCTTCAGGTCGTGCGTGACCACGCGCTTGGCGCTCTCGAGCGCGACGAGGATCGCGTCGAGCGTTTCCTTCGCGGGGCGTGGGAACACGACCGTCTTCGTTCCGTCCGAGATGGCGCACACCGCCACCGTAGGCCCGAACAGCGCCTGCTGGATCTGCACGGCCGCGAGAACGCCGACCTCCGGACCCAACCCGTCCATCGATTTCTCCGCCTCGGACGCGCTCCGCACGAGGACGAGTGTCCCCCTTTTCAAGGGGGACGACCCACCTTCGCTGAAGCTTCGGTGGGCAGGCAGGGGGTCGCGCCCTGAACCGACCGCCCCGATGGGCGGCGCCTCCACGACCCCGGCGGACATGTGCTTCTTGAGAAGCGTGCGGAACTCCAGGTCGCGGTACATCTCGACGACCTTCGTGAGGTCCTCCCGGCCGGCCTTGGCGTCCTCGAAGCGGAAGCCGGGGAGCGGCACGTCGCGGCGGATCGTCACCAGCTCGCGCATGAGCGAAGCCGTCTGCTCGTGCCCCTCGAGCTTCTTCGCGTACTTTTCCGGCACCTTCCCCTCCTTGAGCGCGGCAAACACCCCATCCACCGTCTTGAACTGATGCAGCATCTCCACGGCCGACTTCTCTCCGATCCCCGAGACGCCCGGCAGGTTGTCGCTCGGGTCGCCACGGAAGGCCTTGTAGTCGATGAGCTGCGAAGGCGTGAGGCCGAAGCGTTCCTTCACCGCCGCCTCGTCGTACGTCTTGGTCTCGCTGATGCCTTTCACGAACGACACGACCTTCGTCGAATCATCCACGAGCTGCAGGCTGTCCATGTCGCCGGTCACGATGAGCGTCTGCATCCCTTCGTCCGCCGCCGTCTTCGAAAGGGTGCCGATCACGTCGTCGGCCTCGAACCCTTCGGCCGAGAGGGAAGGGATGCCGTGCGCCCTGAGGATTTCCTGGATGAGCGGGATCTGGTCGTAGAGCTCCTGCTCCTTTTTTTTGCGCTGCGCCTTGTACGGCGCATACGCCTCGTGGCGGAAGGTGTCCCCGGGGAGGTCCCAGGCCACGGCCGCATAATCGGGGCGGAACTGCTCGAGGATCTTTTCGAGCATCATCGAGAACCCGTACGCGGCATTCACCACCCGGCCGTCCCTGGTGGTAAGGAGGGGGATCGCGTGCCATGCCCGATGGAGAAGGGCATTGCCGTCGATGACCAGGAATGTGTCCTGCTTCAAGGATTTCATGCGCGAATATTATGCCCGAAATGAGTGAGTGACAAGGGCGATTCCTCTATCGCCCTTGTCCGAACGAATGAGGGCAGGAAATGAAATTTCCTGCGAAAATGGGGGAAAAAGAAAAGACCCGTCCGGACAGGCGTCCGGACGGGCGTTGGAGCTATCGCGGCAAGGCGTTCATCGACTCGATGAGGCCGCGCCAGGGGGCGTCCGTCTCCTTGAATGCCTTCGTGACGGGGAGCGGGGTCTCCTGTTCCTTCTCGCTCACGCTCCGGAAGGCGACGCGCAGCGTGGCGCCGTCCGGGCTCATGGTGAGCCCGTCGAGCGCGACCGCGTCCGGCCCGCCCGAGGCGATGGCGGGTCCCACGGGGGTGAGCTTGGCAGGACCGTGCGCGCCGCGCACGGGGCGCAACCCCTGGGCGGACATCAGGCGGCCGCCGACGAGAGCCTGTTCGGCGGCGAAGGTGCCCAACACGATGCCGTCGCCCACCTGCCGGCTCGCCCAGATGATCGGAAACCTCGACTCGTATGCGAGGTCCCAGCGGACCTTGGTGCCGGCGATGAGCGCCTTCTCCATCTGGTCGAACGACGCGGCGCACAAGGCCTTGCCGCCTGGCAGGAAGGCGAACAGGTCGTCGCGCGTGGCCGTGAACTCGGCATGCGCCCAGCCCTCGGGGAGGTTGATTTCCGCGGCCGGCGCGGTGCCGACCGCGGCGAACGGCACGCCCTTTCCCGTACGGCCCGCGAGGGTGAGCGCCGTGCGCTTGAGCGGGTCGCCCTTCAGGAAGCCGTTTGCGAAGGGGAGGGCGGCGATCTTCGGAGCGAGCGCGCGAGCGATCGGATTGTTCGTGGCGTTCTTGTGGAACGACACCACGGCGATGCGCCGCAGCGGGTCGTGCATGATCCTGCGCACGTGCGTGTAGCGGCTCGGGTGCAGCAGGCTCTGCGCCTCCGCCCCGGCGCCCGTGCGAGGCGCGATCAGGTCCTTGTCCAGCAGGACTTCGAAACGGCTCTCGCGGGCGAGGTCCACCTGGAACCCCGCGAACGCGTCGCCACGCAGAAAGATGTCGGGAAGGGCGAACAGCTCGCCGGGGTTCTGGATCGAACGCTTCAGGTACGCCATGGGATGCGGTACTCCTTGTGGGAATGGGCGGCCGGCGGCGCGGCAGGATGCCTCGCGTCGGGTCGCGCAAAGATACGACAGGAACGGGAAACGGTCAATGGACAGAGAAAGAAAAGGCCCGCCGTCGCTCCAGGATGGAGCTTCGGCGGGCGCGTTGGCCCTTGCGGCGTCGATATCGACGCCGTCGTTCAGGCCGCGTGCTGCTGCTCGCCGGCGGTCGCCTTGCTGAAGGCGAGCTCCGTCGGCGTCATGTTCTGCCGCGGCTGGCGCAGGACGTCGTGCACCGTGCGGTCGTTGCTCTGGCGCGTCAACTGCCAGGTCATGCCGCCCTCGTCGGAGCGGATGGCCACGCACCCTTTGAGGTGCTTGGTCTGCTCGTTGTTGGGCAGCGCGTTCTGCGGCGCCCCCAGGGCGAAGCCGCGCTCGGTGGCGGTCACCGGCAGGCTCACGGCGAGGTTCTGCCCCTCGCTGGGCGTGGCGAGGATGACCTCCTGGCCGTTGTGCAGCCGCGTGGACGTGCCGAAGCCGTCCACGTTGAACGGCAGGTTCTGGTCGACGTAGTCGGGGTTGTTGCCCGACTTCGCCGCGGCGTAGAGCCCGTCCCAGCCGATGCTCTTCACGAGCTTCGTGCCCGGCACGAGCTCACCGATGCCGCGCGAGGTGACGGCGTGGTCGGTGGTCTTGGCCTTCGGGAAGGCGCTCTGCACGGGGCTGCCGACGGGCTTCGCGTTCTTGAGCATGAAGGTTGCCCGCTCGTCGTCGAGGCCGATGAAGTCGAACTGCTGCGTGCCGAGCTTCGGGTTGAGCTTGCCGAGCGTGATGGCCTGCGCCATCAGGAAGCTCAGGAAGTTCCACACCACGCCGCCCTGCTCGGCGTACTCGGACAGGAACTTCGAGGCGCTGATCGCCTGGAGGCCGTCCGGGGTGACGACCATGAAGTTGATCCCGCCGATTTGCTCCATCTCGGAGCGGCCCTGCGCCTTGCGGATGATGCCGCCCGAGAACTCGCCCTTGAACGTCGCCTTCACGTTCTTGAAGTTCTCGCGATAGCCGTCGATGACGACGATCTCGACCGCCGGCATCTTGCCCTCGGGCGAGGAGTGCGTGCGCACCGGGTCGATCAGCACGTTGGCGAACGCCTCGATGCTGTCGCACGCCTTGAGCGCCGCGAGGACGGCGTTGTAGCCGTCGCCGCGGTAGCCCGTGCAGTCGACGCCGCAGGGCTGGTATCCCTGGGTGACGAGCTTCCCGCCCGCCCACGCGAGCTCGGGCGGGGCCTTGGCGGTCGTGCCCTTGGTGTTCTTCCGCAGCTGGGCGTAGTGGCTCTTGTTGGTGTGGCTCAGCTCGCCGTACGGAATCTTGGCCTTCAGCGTCTTGATCGCCTGCAGGTCCTTGATGTCGACGTCGTTGGGAATCTGCCCCTTCGCCTGCGCCTTCTTGCGGTCGTTGGCCGAAAGGCTGACGACCGGGAATTCGACGATGGTCTTGGGGTTGATCTGCTGGGTCTTCATGCGAACCTCGTGTGCACTGCGGTTTTCGGACGCCGCACGTGACGGAATCTTGGAGAAAGTTCTTTTGGATTGTCACGGAGCGGTCGCTTCTCCGCCGATCGGCTGATCGGCTTTTTGAGGAGCAGCGCGGATTCTACGTGAGGCCCGGCGGCCCGTCAAGAAGGCCCGTGCTACGGCTGCAAGGCCGTGTCCGCCTTCCCCTCCACGGATATCACCACGTCGGACACCGCATCGAACTGCCGCAGGGTGTTCTCGACCTGCGAGCGGATGGCCGTGACCCGGCAGGAACCGGCCGCGTTCAGATACGCATTGAAATCCGCGACGGCGGTCCCGTCGTTGATGGAGAGCGAGCGCAGCTGCGTGCCGGCGTTGATGCTCGTGAAGGAACCCTGGGCGCGTTCGCTCGTCGTGGGCCCCGAGAGCAGGGAGGCGATGGCGGCGCGCCCCACGGCGGCGGTCTTCGCCACCGTGCGCGACACCGGGAAGGTGAGGGAGCAGTCGGCGTTCGACCCTTTCAGGCGGTTCGGGAAAAAGACGTCAAAGACGGTCGTGTCGGTAGTGAGCAGGGTGAGCGGCACCGTGACCAGGTCGATGACCGTCCCGTCTTTGGCCGAAAACTGGAATACTTCGAGGGAAAAGCCTTTCTCTGCCATCGCCGGCAGGATGATGTCCGTCCGGAAGGGCCCGTACATCCCCATGCCGGATGCGGCCGTCAACGCATGGCCCTCAAACACGACCTTGTTGGCCGCGTCTCGGATACGGTAAGCAAACGACTGCTCGAACGTGCGCCCGAACCCGAACACGACCAGCGGGGAGGTCACGATGGATCCGAGCAGCGGGGAGGTCACCACGAGGTTCGGCAGGTCATTGAGCTGCAAGCCGGTCGCGGTCACTCGGCGCGTGGTGAGGTCGCGCTCGCCGGAAACGGTGACGAGGCGGCCGACCACTTCCTCCGGCACGTTCGTTCCCGGGACCACGAACACCTCGTCCGCGCCCCCGTCCGGGGACACGAGGGTGATGATCCTCGTGGCGCTGTCATACGCCTCCACGGCCCCGAACAGCCCGACCACCGGCTCGATGGCCGGCTGCGGCTGCGGCGTGAGGCCGTCGGAAAGCGAAAGGCAGCCGGCTCCGACGAGCAGCAGGGAGGCGATCAGGGCGGGGAACAGGCGTTTCATACGATCAGGAACCGTCAGCGCGAGCAGCGTACCATCGGATACGCGGATGTAAAGGAATGGTCACGCCTGAAACGAAAAAACGCCCGTCTGGACGTCTTTTCGTGGGGTGCGCTGTGCGAAAACGTTAGAACAGCGGTTTTGGCCAGGAATGGCAGACTGGCGGTTCGGGTTTGAGAATAAAAACCTCCCCCATCCGTGAAGACGGGGGAGGAATCGTCATCGTTCATGATTCGAACGTGATGACCGTTTGAAGTCTGCATTCACGCGCGTGAGCACTTCAAGATCCGCGTACGGCTTGGGCTGGATCACACCGTAAATGCCGTCTGCCAGGGAAACCCGGAGTGCGAACGCCATGCAGGCAGGCCCGACGCCGCTCTCCGTGCGCGTTCCATAATGTGCCGAGGTGAGCCACAAGACACACTGTTCGGGA
This sequence comes from Patescibacteria group bacterium, assembly GCA_004297215.1. Taxonomy (NCBI): domain Bacteria; species Patescibacteria group bacterium. The sequence goes on along the minus strand of SCUM01000001.1, from coordinate 738,408 downwards.
TCGCCCTTTCCCAGGGTCTTAATAACCTTCGGAACAGCCGAGGCTTCGGGCCAAGCTTTGGCAGGGCCAAGAAAGATGACCTCGAAGTTTTCGGGACGACCCATCCAGTGGACGTCATCCACCGGCACTCCGACCGGGAATCGGAACTGCCATTTGCCTAGATCCTCGTCTCTCGTACATCCGAACCACTGGACGAACACCTCCTCGGGTCGGCGAGCCGCGAACGACTGCACCCGGATGGTCGGGACGAGGACCTGTTGAGTACAGACGCGTTGCTCTGGCGGCAGCTTCTCTTCGATGTCCACGCGTTCCTCCGATTTCAAAGGGAGACTGCACGTGTAATTACCCATGATGCCGCCATTGTGTCAACAGAGCATTCGGTTCGTATACGCAAAAACGTCCCCTTTCGGGAGCGCCTTTGCGTGGGGTGCCTAGAGGGAATCGAACCCTCATAGCCGGGACCACAACCCGGTGCACTAGCCGTTGTGCTATAGGCACCATGCAGGTGTCGCGATGCTACACCGCGACAGGCTTTTTTTCAAGGCCTTCCCGAAGAAAAACCGACCCTAGCGGGCCGGGGAGGAGGAATCCACCTGGATGGACACGGGGAGCCCGTACTCGTCGGCGACGATCTGGAACTCCTGGAGCGCGCTTCGCACCACGGAACGCGTCTGCGAAAGCTCGGCATCCGTTTTCGCGACCACCTCGCGGCAGGACGACCGCGCGTCATTCCCGTCGAACGGGTCAGAGGCGTGCGTGGCAAGGTCGAGGAGATGGTCGTGCTCGGCCAAGAGGATGCCGCGCACCCCGCGCAGCCTCCCGTCGGCCTGCATCGTCTGCTCCGCGGTGAGCGGGCGCTGCGACGCGTTCTTCGCGTTGAGGCCGCGCGTCGCGAGCCGGCCGACTTCCTCGGCGACCGAGGTCACGTCCTTGGCCGCGATCTCGAACGTGCGGCGGCGATCGGCCTTCGCGCGCTCAAGCGCGGCTCGGGCATTGGCGCCCGCGCAGCGCGGGTCTTCGACTGGAGGGTCGGGTGCGTGGACACACCCGCACAACATGAGGAAAAGGACGGGGACGAGTCGCATGCCGCCTCCTTGGCAAACGCCATCCAACAACAAAAACACCCGCAGGTCAACCCCTCGACTTCGCTCGGGGCGATGCGGATGCCCTTGTGGTACTCCCAGCAGGAGTCGAACCTGCAACCTAGCGGATAGAAGCCGCTTGCTCTATCCAGTTGAGCTATGGGAGCGAACGGCGGATCCTCTCGCATTTTTCCATCTCCGTCAACGCTTGGCAATGAAAAACGCGCGTCCGGAGGAAGGGCGCGCGGCGAAGCGTCAGGCGCGCAGGCCTGGGAGGAACGGAGGGGTCTCGAGCTCGAGGTACGTGTCGGGGGTCGCGAACGCCTCGGTCATCCGGGCAAGGATCGCCTCCGGGTCGAGCGAACGGATGACCGGAGAGATGAAATCGTGCGGGTGGCGGGCGGGCGGGGAGGAAGGAACGGGCAGGTCGGCGTGGGCGTCGTCGGAAACGGACATGGCGGCTCCTGGCTTCATGCGGCGAAGCCGATGCTACCCTCGCGCGCGCTTCGCGTCAACCCTCGCGCGATTTCCCATGGAACCTCTTGTGCACGTCCTTGAGCGTCTTGTTGGTGATGTGGGTGTACACCTGCGTCGTCGTGATCGAGGCGTGGCCGAGCAGGGACTGCACGGCGCGGATGTCTGCGCCGCCGAGCAACAGGTCGGTGGCGAAGGTGTGGCGCAGCGTGTGCGGGGTGATCTTCTTCGTGATCCCCGCGGCCTTGGCGTAGCGCTCCACGAGGCGCTGGATGGAGCGCGGCGTGAGCGGGCCGGATTCGGCGCGGCCGCCTTTCGCGCGGTCGTGGCTCACGAACAGGGACGGGCTGGGGTCGCGGCGGGCGCCGAGATAGGCCGCGAGCGCGGCCTTGGCGGAGTCAGAGAGGAACACCACGCGCAGCTTGTCGCCCTTGCCGCGCACGGTGAACTCGTCGCGCTTGAGGTTTACCTGCTCGATCTTGAGGCTCGCGAGCTCGGACACGCGGCAGCCGGTGGAAAACAGCATCTCGAGGATGGCCGTATCGCGCAGGGCGATGAGTCCTTCGGCCTCTTGACGGGGAATCGCGAGCATGCGCGACAGTTCATCCGTCTCAAGGAACGCCACCTCGCGCGCCGCTTGCTTTGACAGCTCGATCTGCTCCGGGGCGAGGGAAGGGATGTCGCGACGAGAAAGATATTTGAGGAACGTCCGGAGCGCGATGAGATGATAGTTCTGGGTGTTCTTCTTTATGACGCCGCCTTCGCGTCCAGGCAATTCACGATTCAACCACAAGCGGTACTGGCGCACCTGTTCCTTGGTGATACGCGACGGATCCACGTTCTTCGACCATCCCGCGAATCGGCGCAGGTAAAAATCGTAATTGCGGATGGTGCGCGCGCTCCTTCCACGTTCCACTTCCAGGTATTCCAGGAAATCGGTCATGAGCCGAGAGAGCTTTGCCATAGTCTCTCCATTATACGACGCTTCGCTCCTTCATGTCGCTTTTGCCTTGTACGGACGATTTCAATGGAGGAAAATGGGGGTAAAGATATTTTTGTTCATAAGACCGTCGTTATGTGGGGAATCAACCGCCGGGGGGAGGACACGCTTAGTCCGCAGTTCAAGAAGGGGAAGGGGGCGCCGGGTCGCGTGGAGGGAAACCCGGTCATCCAGGATCCCGAGATGCTCATGGCCGTGCAAAGCAATATCGATTCCTTGAAGAAGAACGAGGATTTCCTGGCACGCAAACGTGAGGAGTCGGTAAAGGAGCTCGGGGCCGGCGCCGCCGAGGAATCGATCGCGATGCTCATCGAAAAGAAGGTCGCGGCGCGCGCGGAACAGTTGTATGAGCTGGGCAGGTCGGAACAGGGCGAATCCGCCTCCCGTTCCGGCATCATTCGGACGTGAGCGGAATGAAGATTAGCTGTTCCGTATGGAACAATGGATCAGCGGCCAGGAGAGTTTCCTGGCCGTCTCCGCTGACTATTTCTCTTCGAACAGCTGGCGGACCATCTCCTCGGCACGGGCTCTCGACTCCCCCTTCGCGACCAGCACCTCGACCCCTTTCTCGGCCGCGGCCCTAAGCTCAGCGGACTGAAGGAGGTCCTTGGGAAAATCCGGCTCGGTCCTCTTGATGAATTCGATCTTGTCAATGTGCCCGTTGGATAGCGCGTCAATCGTCCCTTCCAGGGCCGCCGCGAGATATTCCTTCTCGGGCAGTGGGAACATCGCTTGCTGGTCAGCAGCGACGTGTAAGATGCCCCAAGAAAAATTCTCGACAATTTGCCTCTTCAAGGCATCTCGGATCTCTTGAGATTGCAATATTTCAGGTGTCAGCCCGGCCGCGTCGCTTACTCTTTTTGCGTTATCCGCCTTGCCGGAATTCAAATACGAGATGACTCGCGCCTTCGCCGCCTCCATGTCCGGCGTGATGACCTCCTGCCCAGGGCCTTTGGTTTCCATCGACATAGGTTCTTACGATAAGGATACACTAGATTTGGGAGGTTGAACCTCCCATGTTCGCGTGAAAGCAAAAGCGGCCAGGAGGGCTGGCCGCTTTGGGATGATCCTTTAGAAAACGCCGTCTGTTATCTCGAAAATCATCCTTTCCCCATGAAAATCTTCTCCAGCATGCCGCTCTTGCGTATCTCCCCTGGATCCCCATGAGCGACCACGCGACCGCGATCGAGCAAGTAGGCTCGGTCGACGATGTCGAACAAGGACTTCAAATTATGTTCCACGACCATGATTGCGGTTTTGTGGCGGATGTTGATTTCCTGGATCATGGCAAAAACTTCCTTAACCAGTTTTGGTGAAAGGCCGAGTGAAGGTTCGTCCAGGAGCAATACCTTGGGATCCGCCATGAGGCCGCGCGCGATCGCGAGCATCTGCTGCTGCCCGCCCGAGAGCGTGCCCGACGGGTCGTGTCGCTTCTGACGCAGCACGGGAAATGATCCCATCACCTCCTCCATGCGACGATGCGCTTCCTGGCGGTCGTCGACCGTGAATGCGCCGATTGCCAAATTCTCCTCAACGCTCAGGCTGGGAAACACCCGCCGACCCTGCGGAACGAAGGCGATTCCCATTCTTACGGCCCGGTGGGGCAGGGGATGGAACGGCGCGTCATGCCAACGCACCGTACCCTCCAGCAACCGCGTCATCCCGAAAATCGTCTTGAGCACGGTAGACTTTCCCGCTCCGTTCGGTCCCATCAGCGCAACGATTTCCCCCTCGTCCAGAGCGACCGAAACATCCTCAAGGATCGGGAGCTTGTCGTAGGCGACGGTGGCGTGTTCAAGGCGGAGCAATACATCCCTTGTCATATCAATCCCCCAGATACGCCTCGACGACGTCGCGGCGCGAAAGCACCGCGTCCGCCGTGCCTTGGGCCAGGAGCTCCCCGGCATCCATGACGATCAGCTCGTCGGACAGCTCGCGGATGAGGCCCATGTTGTGCTCGATGAGCACGACCGTCTTTCCCGCGGCTTTCAATTCCCTGAATAGGCCTGATATTTCTTTGATCTTCTCCGGAAACAACCCCGCGAACGGTTCGTCAAAAAGATAGATGTCCGCGTCCATGGCGAGCACGCGAGCGATTTCCAACAGCTTGCGCTGCCCGTACGAACAGCGGCTGGCCAGCTCCGTCCGTTTCTCCCACAACCCGACTCGGGTGAGCACGGCCTGCGCACGGGTGAGGGAGGCGTGCGGCAATCGGCGGAGCAGCGATTGGCAGACGCCACGCGGCGTCAACACAACGAGAACATTATCCATCACGCTCATCTGCTCGAAGATACGAACGTCCTGAAACGTGCGCGTGAGTCCGTAGGTTGGCAGGTCAGACGGGCGCAGCGGCAGCGGGACGACCAGCCCATGAATGGCAATCGTGCCTGACGTCGGCACGAGCAGGCCCGTCAGCAGGTTGACGAGCGTGCTTTTTCCAGAACCGTTCGGCCCGATGATTCCCGTAATCGCGCTGCGGCGAATCCCGAGCGACAGGCGGTTCAAGGCATGAACGCCGCCGAAACGCTTGGAGAGCGTCCGGAGTTCAACGGCGGCATTCCCATTGGATACGGGGCGCATCATAGCTTGAATTCGCCGAACAGGCCGCGCGGTCGGAACAGCATCAAGAGGAGGAGCATGAGGCCCACGACGGCTTCTCGCATTTGTCCGGCCGTGTCGGGCGAAAACCCGAGGAATCGAACGCTCTCATACAGGCCGATGAACATGACCGCCCCGGCGATCGAGCCGCGAAGCGTGGCAAGGCCGCCGAGAATGATCATCACGAGCACGTTCACGGAAACCAGGACGACGAACGCGGACGGATCCACGAAACGGATATAGGTCGCGTAGAGGGCCCCGGCGACCGCGGCGATCATGGCCGCGAGCACGAACGCGGCAAGCTTGAACCGCAGGACGCGGTAGCCGAACACCCGCAAGGCCTCCTCGTCCTCCCGGATCGCTTTGAGCACGCGGCCGAACGGCATACGAGTGACGTACGAAAAGACGAGCGAGATCAGGACCAGAAAAAACAGCACGAACAGGAAGTACGGGAACGGCTGGAGCAGGGTCATGCCAAACAGGGCCGGTCGGGGGATGCCGGGGATGCCGAGCGGTCCGCGCGTGAGGGAATCCAGATTCAACATGACGCCGTATACGATGGCATTGAACCCCAAGGTCCCCAGCACGAAATAATCGCCTCTCAAGCCGCTCAACAAGAGACCGGTGAGAAGGGCCGTGACCCCGGCGACGACGATCCCACAGAAGAGTGCGGTCGTGAAGCCGGCGTGGTACAGCGTCATCGTGATTGCGGCCGCATAGGCTCCGATGCCGAAAAATCCCGCATGCGCTACCGAGATCAATCCCGTATTGCCCACGATGATGTTCAATCCCAACGCCAAAATCCCGAAGATCGCGGAAATGGTCATGACATGGAGGAGAAAGTCCATAGTCAGCGTTTCGACAAGATGCCGCGCGGACGAGCAACCAAAAAGACGATGAGCGCCCCATAGGTGATGGTATCCTTCCATTGGCTCGCGATGAACCAGATCCCGACGTTTTCGAGGACGCCCAGGAACGCGGCCCCGAGCAGGGCGCCGTTCAACGTCCCGAGGCCTCCGATGACGCCGGCAACGGCTCCCTTGAGGATCAGGGCCAGGCCCATGGTAGGCTGAAGGCCGAGATCAAAGCCGGTCAGGATTCCGGCAAGCCCGGAAAGGCATGCGGCCAAAAAAGCGACAAGTCCCATCACGCGCTCCACGTCGATCCCGATCATGGTTGCAACTTCGACGTCGTCGCTCACGGCCCTGACCGCGCATCCGTATTTCGTCCTCGTGAGAAACAAGCGCAGGGCCGCGAAACAGGCGACGGCAGACACGACGATCGTAAGCTGCGTCCAGGTGATAACGCCGCCGCCCATCTCAAGAGACCCTTCAAACAATGTCACGGGGTAGGATCGGAACTCCACGCTGAAAGAAAGCGCCAGAATCGCCTGGAGAAATATGAGAAGCCCCAGGGAAGCCACTATCGATACGAGCGGCGATGCTCGACGAGCTCGTAATGGGCGAAAGACGGACCTGTCACAGGCCCATCCGACCATCCCTGCGACAAGAATGCTCACGATCATGGCGATCCAGATCGGCCAGGATGCGCGCAAACACCACAACATGGCATAGCCGCCGACCAAGGCAAAGGCGCCCAAGGCCAGATGGAAATATCGGCCAACGCCGTACACCAGATGAAACGCCATGGCCATGATCGCATACATGCCGGCGGCGATGATCCCGTTTATGATGACCTGTGCGGCCGCTTCCATAGGCGCGGACAGGCAGAGAGCACGGGATGTCCCGTGCTCTCTGCCGTCGAAGTCGATCCTTATTCGACAGGCACTCCCTTGCCGCCAACGATTTCCTTGATGAGATATTGGGCGGTGGTGAGATCCCCGTTCTGGTCGAAACTGACGTGGCCGGAGGCACCCTGGTAATCCACCTTGTGCAGGGCATCCGCCATCTTGTCCGGGTCCGTCCCGACCTGCCCGATCACCTGGGCGAGGATCTTCATGGTGTCATAGGATTGTGAACCGCAGACGGTGACGTCAGTCCCTTTCGTCTTCTCAAGGATTTTGGCATTGAATTCCTCAGACGTGGGCATGACGACCTCGACGTACTGGATGTCCGCCTTCCCGCTTACCGCCTGCTGGAGCTTCGGGTCGGCCCAGGCGTCAATGGCGAGGATCTTCGCCTTCAATCCGAGTTCCGCATACTGCTTCACCATCGCCGTCCCGCCGTCCGGGTACATCGGCGCGTACACCAGGTCCGGATTGGAGGCCTTCACCTTGGCGAGCTGCGTGCGGTAGTCCTTGTTGTCCTGGGCGGAACCTTCGACGCCCGCGATCTGGCCACCGAGTTCCTGGAATCGGGCCGTGAACCTGTCCTTAAGGCCATTCCCGATGTCAGACACATGATACAGGATCGAAACCTTTCGCGCGCGCAGGGTGTTGTAGGCGTATTCGGCCGCGAATGTCCCTTGGAACGCGTCGGACGGATAGGTGCGGAAAAAATATTTGCCGAGCCCGGTCAGGGTCGGAGCGGAAGAACAATACGAAATCACCGGCATCTTGTTCTGCATGGCCGCCGGACCGAACGCCGACGTTTCCGTCGAGCACAGCCCGCCGCTGATCGCCGCCACACGATCCACGTTGATGAGCTTGTTCGCCGCATCCGTCGCCGCGGCGGCATTGCATTTGCCGTCTTCAAAAATCACCTGCACCTGACGCCCATTGATGCCACCAGCGGCATTGATCTCGTCCTGGGCGACCTGCGCCCCCGCCTGGGCGATGACGCCGATGGAAGCCACGTCGCCGGTCAACGGACCGATGAAACCGATCTTAATCGGACCCTGATCGCTCACTTGTCGTGCGGGGGCGGTGGTGAAATAGCTCGTACAGCCCGCGCCGGTAAGCAGGAGACATGCCGCGACCCCGATTGCCTGAATGCCATGGCGATTCATAAAGGGATTATGTCAATTACGCATAGATTATCTAAAGCGTCTCTTGAGCACAAGCAATGTGTCATGAATGTAAACAGGAAATAGAAATGTCCGGGTATACGGGAATTTCCTCTGTCAGGGCTCAAGCGGGATTGCTTGAGGCGCTGATTTGAGGGGAGGAGACTGAGAACCAGTCTCCTCCTCGTGTGAGATCATCCTTTGAGATAGGAAAGCACCTTGCCCCAATCCTTCCGCTCTTTAACCTCCCGCGTATATTTGAGGGTCCCGTGGCAGCTGTAGCATTTTCCGGCCTGATTTTGATCATCTTCCGTACACCGACACGGTTTGCCGTAGGACATCAACGTCCCGCGGCAAATGCTACACAACCCATCCTCGCAGGGACAACCAGAGTCAGGATAGGAATCCGTCAGGAACGGAGCATGAACGAACACGGCTTTGCAACCATTGATCTCGAAGCGCTTGATCATGCCTTCACTGTATTCGTCCGTGTAGTAACTCGGGCCAAGGCAGTCGAGCGCCGCGCTCATGGCGCCTTTGTGGTGGTTGGTGTCGGTCACCATGGCGACGAACTTCGCGCCACGATGGGCCGCCATCAACGCGAGCACGAGGCCGTAGGGAACCTGCTCGTCGGCCTTGAAGACATCCGGAGTCAACGTCTCCTTGCTCATCGGCAGATTCATGTCAGTGAGCACCGCGTCGAATTCGAGGGGCTTCGACGGATACGGCTCGCGGATGGCTTTCACCGCCTCGTCGTACGATCCGACGATGGTGACATCGTGGCCCTGAAGGGTCTCGCGGGCAGAATTCTGGTGGATTTCCTTATCTTCAATCACGAGAATCTTCATCTTCGCTCTCCTGTGTTTTGATGGTTCTAACGACGAGTCTCTCTCCTCATCGTTGATAACAACTTATCATATTTTGATACTTTTGTCAATCCATAATCCCAACTCTGATTTATTATTTTATCTAAAGTCAGCCAATTTATTCTTAATGGTCTATTTTTGTGGGTTTAGATTGACAAAATTTGGAGAAGCTGGTAGTCTAAAATCAGTATGAATCCCTCTCTCATTGCCGACCTCAAAAAAGCGGGGTTGTCCGACAAGGCCTCGGCCGTATATGCGGCTGTTTTGGAAGCTGGATTGGCCTATCCTTCTAAAATCGCCCAAACGACCAAATTGAACCGCAGCACGGTCTATAACGTGTTGGAAACCTTGCGGCTCGATGGCTTAGTCACGGAAATCGAGCGCAACAAGAAGCTGTGTTACCAAGTCGAGGATCCGGCGCGTTTGAAGGGGTACGCAAAAAAGCAGATTGCACTTGCGGAAGAGCAGTACGCCTTTGCACAAAAAATCATGCCCGAGCTTGAAGGGCTTCTTTCGCAGACGCCCAACAAACCTCGTGTGCGGTTCTTCGAGGGGATCGAGGGCGTAATCGCCGTCTATGAGGAGCACGTGAACCAGCCGCAGCCGTACGAGATGCTGGCGTACAGCAATGTCGAGGACTTGATGAAGGTCCTCCCGCCGAAATTCGTCGAGCGATACGTGGAGCGGAAGGAAAAACTCGGCATTACCACGCGCGCCATCTTTCCCGACACCCCATTCAGCCGAAGCTACAACAAGAACGTGTACGACGAAGTGGCCAAAAAGTTCTTCGTTCAGGCCAGATACGTCCCGGCTGAATCGTTCCCATACAATGCCGAAATCACCGTATTCGGGAAAAACGGCGTTTCCATCATCAATTTCCACGAAAATGTCCTCATTGGCATCATCATCGAGGATCCGACCATCGCGGGAATGATGCGTATGGCGTTCGACCTCGCATGGGCCGGCGCGAAGACTTAAAACCGACATTTCCTCGCAACGCTTTGCATCCGAGGGCGATGTGTTACCATGCCCTCATTCGCAACGAATTATCCACACCTATGGAGACCGGACACATGCCCCCCGTGATGCCAGCCCGCCGAAGCCACGGCGAAGGTGGGTTCCTCGACACGCTCCCCCCGAAGACCGCCTTCGGCCTTGGGATGGTCACGGCCGTGCTCTCGCTAGGCACGCTCGGATTCCTCCTGCTCGGCGGATGCCTGCTCAAGGGCACCTGCGAGCTCCCCAGCGCCGGCACCACGGTGGCTGCCGCGCCCACCGACGTCGGCAATCTCCCGGCTGACACGGCAGGTCCGGTCCCGCCCGTGAGCGACGACGACTGGATCCGCGGCGACAAGGACGCCAAGGTGACCATCGTCGAATACTCCGACTTCCAGTGCCCGTTCTGCGCCCGCTTCCACCCCACCATGCAGCAAATCATGACCGAGTACGCCGGCGAAGTCCGCTGGGTGTACCGTCACTTCCCGCTCTCGTTCCATCCGGAGGCCGAGCCGGCCGCCGAGGCTGCCGAGTGCGCGGGCGAGCAGGGCAAGTTCTGGGAGTATGGCGACAAGCTCATCGAGAACCAGGCCGTGCTGGGCGCCGCGACCTACGCGAAGATCGCCGCCGACCTCGGGCTCAACAAGGGCAAGTTCGACACCTGCCTTTCCTCCGACAGGGCCCTCGCCAAGATCCGCGCCCAGGCCGCATCAGGCGCCACGGCCGGCGTCTCCGGCACCCCGGGCTCGTTCGTCATCGGCTCGGACGGCTCCATCCAGGAAATCCGCGGCGCGCTCCCGTTCGAGAGCGTGAAAGCGGCTGTCGACGCGGCGCTCTAGGCTCATGGAAACGAAACTCCCCCGACGCCGTGTCGGGGGAGTTTTGATCTCCGCGCTAAGCGGCCTTCGTTTGCGGTTTCTCCTCGTCCTCTTCGGGTTCATTTTCCTTTCCCTCCATCGCGTCCATGGCCCGAGTCATCATTTCCACGCCTCGTGGGACCTTCCCCGCGTCCATCGATCGCTCTCCTTGAACGGCGCCGAAGACGCGGTTTACGTCCTGTGCCTCCACGTCCGCGCGAATGCGCGCCTGCTGTTCGTCCACCGTCTCCGTCGGGAGCGTTGAGATCTTCGTCGACTCACCGAAAAACGGTTTCTCTGGAACGAACGTCTTGTCTTCTGGTCCCACCTCGGCGAGGGGAGTTGCCGCGGGCCTCGACTCAAGCTCATCCATCAACGCTTCAGTGGGGCCTGCCGGTTTTTGCTCAAGGATGCCCTTCGCGATCCCTTCCGCTTCCGACGGTCTTCCCAAATGCTTCAGAAGCTTTTTTTCAGAAAGGCTTTGTTTTCCTTTTTTTTGCAACTCCGACACTATTTCATCCATCTCTCTCTGTTGGGAGGCGAGTCGCGCCTGGTATTCGGGCGTTGCGCGTTCCGCCTCGATTGCCTGTTCCTTCGCCTGTTCTTCTGCGGCGAATCGGGCCCTGATCTCCTCCACCTTCGCGTCCAGGTCCGCCGGCACCTTTGCGCCCTTGTCGAACCAGATAACCGTGCCGAGACTCGCCATCTCCTCGGCGTTCTTCACGAGCGCCTGTGCCAGCTCAAGCCGCCTTTGGTCCTTCTGGTCCAGCTTCGACATCAGCTCTTTTGCCATGTCTCGCACGGCCAGGGTCATGGCCATGCGCGCTTCCCCCGGCAACTTCGGATTCCCGGCTTCCACGGAAGCCGTCTCGCGATGTTTCCCCATGATGGCGTCATGCATGACCTTCCCGAGCTCTTCCAATTCATCGTCTTCCATCGTCCGTTCAGGCCTAGGAGGCAGGGCGGGCTTCTCTTCTCCCTTTGCTTTCTCCCTTACGAGCTCCGCCGCTTCCTTCCGAATGACCTCGGGAGAGATTTCCGGAACGGCGCCCGCCTTCGTTACTTCCTCAACGGCAGGAATGACGGCGGCTTCTTTCGGCAGCTCGTTCTTCGTCGGTTCCTCGGTAGACGGGGCGTAGGAAAAAGATTCGCGATCGGCCATATGGGAGCAGTATAAAGAAAAGCCGCCGGCTTGTAGAGGCGGCGGTCGTCACCCGGTCTTGCGCAGCCGTTCGAAAGGGAAGAACCGCATCGTCCCTTGCCGATCCTCAAGGAGCACCACGGTGTCCTTGGGGAGATCCCTGAACGGAGGCAGGGGGGTGGAGATGAGGCCGAACGCCCGACGGCGTCCGCCGACCCGGTCCGCGCTGTGCTGTGCGACGTCGAGCCTGCAGCGGTACGCAGACCCGTCCGGGAGGAGCAGACTCAGCTTGGCGTCGCGCAGCGCCTCCAGGCCGTCGGCGAACGCATAGCCTTCCGGTGCGACGAATGCCACGGCCGCCGTCTGCATCGAATGGGCTGAAAAGGGCAGGGCTATATGCTGAATCGTCGTCTGCCGGAACAGGAGATGAACGAGCGTTCCGTCGCGGGAGACTTCCATGGGATACCTCCTTCCACGCAACGGAAAATCCTACCCGTTTTTCCCGATCCCGTCAAGCCCTAAGGCGGTCTCGGCATTGACGAGACAGGCTGCTCCTGGTAGTCTCAACGCATTAAATCCTTTAGGCGCCGGTCTTGGAAGCGGGTCGGCAACCCCTTCTCGGACGGTCGCGACGCATATGATGGACGTGAAGGCCAAGCAGAAGATCATCGAGAAGTTCCGGACGCACGCGTCCGACACCGGCTCCCCGCAGGTGCAGATCGCGATCCTCACGAGCGAGGTCGGGATGCTCACCAAGCACCTCAAGGAGCACAAGAAGGACTACTCGAGCCGCCGCGGGCTCATCAAGAAGGTGAACGAGCGCCGACGCCTGCTCAAGTACCTCGAACGCGAGGACGCGAAGGCGTCCGACAAGCTCAAGAAAGAACTTGAATTGAAGTAAGGCAAACCCCCGCCCTCGTGCGGGGGCTTGCTCGTCCTATGGCATCTTCGCAACATCCGGACCAACGCGTAGGCGTGTTCATCGACACGCAGAACATGTACTACAGCGCCCGCTACCTGTTCGGGAGCAAGGTGAATTTCAAGAACATCGTGGAAGACGCCGTGGCCGACCGCCGCCTCATCCGCGCCACCGCCTACGTGGTGAGCACGAAGGGCCAGGAGGAACAGCCGTTCTTCGAGGCGCTGCAAAAGGAGGGAATCGAGCTGCGCCAGAAGGAACTGATGGAGTACACGAGCGGCCAGAAGAAGGCGGACTGGGACGTGGGGCTCGCCGTGGACGTGATCCGCATGCTCGACATGCTCGACGTGGTGGTGATCGTGTCCGGCGACGGCGATTTCGAGCCGCTCATCGATTACGCGAAGAACCGCGGCCGCATCGTGGAGGTGATGGGGTTCCGCGAGACCTCTTCCAGCAAGTCGGTGGAGGCCGCCGACCGGTTCGTGAACCTCTCCGACGACAAGAAGCGCTACCTGCTCGGCGGCATGCGCCTGAAGAGCGCCAAGGCCCAGGAAGACGTGCGCGTGGCGCTTGAGCGCTCGACGGACAGCCCGGAAGGGGTCGGCGGTCCTGGCGTGATGCCCGGCGGCAAGAAGCCGGCCCGTCCGGCCGCGACCCAGGAGGAGCGCCGTCGCCGCCGACTATCGTTCTAGCCATCAGCCGTTAGCTGTTAGCCATTAGGAAACCCTAGTGGCTAAAGGCTAATCGCTAAGGGCTCGTGCCCATATTCCCGTCCGGACTCAGAGAAATCGAGCTGGTGCTCGATGCCTCCCGTCCGGACAGGACAAATTCGTTATGCCAGAGGTGAAATCATTCTCCGCCGAGTGGGGAGGCAAGACGCTCACCATCGAGACCGGCAAGTATGCCACGCAGGCCAGCGGCTCCTGCACCGTCCGTTACGGCGACACCATCGTGCTCGCCACGGCCGTCATGAGCGACTCCGGACGCGAAGGGATGGATTTCTTCCCTCTCATGGTGGAATACGAGGAGCGCCTGTACGCGGCCGGCCGCATCAAGGGGAGCCGGTTCATCAAGAAAGAAGGCCGACCCACCGACGAGGCCGTGCTCGTGGGCCGCGCCATCGACCGCGCCGTCCGCCCGCTGTTCGACGACCGCATCCGCACCGACATCCAGGTGGTCGTCACCTGCCTTTCCTTCGACGGGGAGAACGATCCGGACGTGCTTGGCTTGATCGGCGCCTCCTGTGCCCTGCACATGAGCGACATCCCCTGGAGGGGCCCCATCGCCTGCGTGCGCGTGGGATCGATCGGTGGGGAGTGGGTCCTGAACCCGAGCTATGAGGCGCGCAAGAAATCCGACCTCGACCTGCAGTTCGCCGGCACCTCCGAGAAGGTGATCATGGTGGAGGCGAGCGCCACGGAAGCGACCGAGGAAGTGGTGCTCGGCGGCTTCTGGTTCGGCATGAAGCACATGGGGGCGCCCATCAAGCTCATCGAGGAAGTGCGCGCGGCTTGCGGCAAGGAAAAGCGCGACGTATTCGCCCCGAAATCCGATGTGGAAGCGGCCAAGAACGCCCGTCGCGCGGAGGTCGAGGCAATGGCCCGCCCGTTCATCCATGGGGCCACCAAGGAGCTCATGTTCGGCGCCCCGCGAGCCAGCAAGGTGGAACGTGCCGCACAGAAAAAGGAAATCAAGAAGCGCACCGAGGCGTTCCTGTCACAACAGGGAGTGGAAGGGGATGACGTGAAGTACGGCACCGGCATCATCGGCAAGGTGGTCGAGGAGGCCGTGTCGCTCGCCATCCTGCATGAGGACAAGCGCGTGGACGGACGCGGGATCCGCGACGTGCGCGCGCTCGTGTGCGAGGTGGACGTGCTCCCGCGCGTGCACGGCAGCGCGCACTTCAAGCGCGGCGACACGCAGGTGCTCGCGACCGTCACCCTCGGCGGCCCTGGCGACGCCCAGGAGCTCGACGGCATGGAGCACGTGGAGAAGAAGCGCTTCTTCCTCCACTACAACTTCCCCCCCTACTCGGTGGGAGAGGTGAAGCCCATGCGCGGCCCGGGCCGGCGCGAGATCGGGCACGGCGCGCTCGCGGAAAAGGCGCTCGCGGGCATGATGCCGGAAAAGGAAAGCTTCCCGTACACCATCCGCGCCGTGAGCGAGGTTTTTGGATCGAACGGCTCGAGTTCGATGGCCTCCACCTGCGGAGCGACCCTCGCGCTCATGGCGGCGGGCGTTCCCCTCAAGGCGCCGGTCGCCGGCATGGCCATGGGGCTCGCCACCGACGGCAAGGGCGGATGGAAGGTGATTACCGACCTGCAGGACCTCGAGGACGGCGCGGGGGGGATGGACTTCAAGATCGCCGGCTCCGCCATGGGGGTCACGGCCATCCAGATGGACACCAAGACCGACGGCCTCACCAAGGACGTCATCGAGGTCACGTTCGGCCAGGCCAAGGAAGCGCGTCTTCACATCCTCGCCGCGATGCTCTCGGCGATCGCCGCGCCCCGCGCGGAGCTGTCACCGTACGCCCCGCGCATCATCACGCTCAAGATCAACCCGGAAAAGATCGGCGCGGTCATCGGCCCGGGCGGTAAGATGATCAACGAGATCATCGCGGTGACCGGGGTCGGAAGCATCGACATCGAGGACGACGGCCTGGTGATGATCACCTCCGTGAATGCCGAGGCGGCCCAAAAGGCCCTAGCCTGGGTCCACAACCTCACTCGGGAGGTAAAGTTGGGGGAAACGTTCGCAGGAAAGGTCACGCGCCTCATGAACTTCGGGGCGTTCGTGGAGTTCCTGCCAAAACAGGAGGGGCTTGTCCATGTGAGTGAAATGGCCCCTTGGCGCGTGAACGAACCTGGTGATATCGTGAAGGTGGGCCAGCAGGTGCAGGTAAAGGTGACGGAGATCGACAACCTTGGCCGCATAAACCTGTCCATGAAGCAGGCGGAGGGGAACGTCTACCCAGAGAAACCGCCCGAAAGTGCCATGGGCGGCTCGTCGACCCGTCCGCCGGCACGCCCAGGCTTCGGGAACGGGCCCCGGCGACCGTAACGAATCATGAAAAACCTCGGAATCCAGCTTGGGACAAGCCAAACAACCCGCCATCGGCGGGTTGTTTCGTGGCGCATCATGGCGGCGGTCCTGTGTTTTGCCATGACGTGGGGGGTTTCCGGGGCGTGGTTCGGCCGTGACACCCTATCCGCAGCCGCGCCCGAAGGGACAATCGCCGTGGCTCGATTCACCCCTCGAGGGGGAAGCTGGGACGTGATGGGGCGGACGCTTGGGGCCTTCCCCCTCATTTCCAATCGCTCGCTGACCGTTTTGGACATTCGACCGTTCGTCCAAGGTGAATTTGCCATTTTCTTCGGTCCTGACGGCAGGCGGTCTCTTGCGGTTCGCTCGGACGACCGCCACATGCCCATGGCAGCACTTGATTCCCAAGGAATCGTGGTGGAACGGATAAAACGCCATGTCTTTCTCCTTTCTGACCAACCACAACCGATCCATGGGATGCCTGTTCGTCGCGCGTGGAACATTCCTCCCGCTGCATGGAGCGGATCACGCGATATCGGTTCGTTTTCTACTGCGGACGACCTTGTCGGCACGATGTATGTAACACGAGACGCATCGCTTGAAATCCGCTTTCTCCCAAAGGGTTTGCCAAGCATGTCCATTCCGGCTTACGAAGGAATTATTGCCTATGTGGCTACACCATTGTTGCCAAATCTAGACCTTCGTTGGCTTTCTCCATCTCTTTCCCAGCTTGGAGTCCCTCTGCGAGGGCCAGAGGCGGAGTCGATTTCGACCTGGACATCCGGGCCGGGAGCCATCCTTCTTGGGAAGAACGATCGGTATCTGTTTTCAATTGAAAAATCAAGGCTTGATGGATTTGCCGCGCAGGACGTATTGCGTCTTTCGGCCGCCATGCAATCCCCGACGACGAAAGACTGGCTGCTGCCTGACAATACGAAGGCAAGTGAAATCATTGCGGACCCTGGGAAGACCACGGTGGAGTCCGTCGTCATGGCAGGACATGAGGTTTTGGGGGTCCTTGTACGTAACGGAACAATCCTTCAAACCACGGAAGATAGGGGGAACATCCTTTTTAGCAACGATCCTGATCTGCTTCAGTCGTGGATAACGGAATCTCCACGAAGCCAAACGGCCTGTGGTGGGAATGTTCTGTTCGTGGATCTTCCGGCCCTTGTAGGCTTATCTGCGATGTTCCCAGACACCATCCAACCATCTGTCCTTTCAGAGCTTGCACGTGAATTTGCTAGTGTTTCCGTGAACAATAATTGGATGCAGACAACGATTACTTTTTGCAATTAAATGTGGATAACTCGTGTACAACTGGGTGTAAATGTGGATAACCTAAATTGACCATTGGGACTATTTCTTACTTCCTTAGCTCAACAGAGCTGAATAACAATCCTTTGACACAAACTTTTATTCATGGTAGATTATAGCAGTACCCGACACGCTCCTTCCCCAACCTCCCACCCAACCATTGGGAGACCCTGCGAAGGTCCCAACAAGCATGCGCTGCCCCACGGCGCCTGCGAACTTTCGCAGGCCATCCCGCTTCTCTACTGCTCCGATGCGAAATCTCGGTAACGAGATCAGTATCTCGGCCCGTCCGCCCCATCATACGGTCTTCCTTTTCGGAAGCCGTCTGCGGATAAGACCACTGAATGGTAGAGAGGTGCGTTGGACACTCTGGCTCCATGGCCGGTAGATGTTCGTTTGTGCTTCGAGTCCCGATCCGGTTCCGTCCGGCGCGGAACCCGGAGCTCAAACGAGCTCGCCCCATTCAGCCGTCCACTCTCAGAGAGGGCAGCCCATATTTTCCTATAGGGGTCACGCCCTCTCACTTTTTTTCGGAACATCCCCTGGTTCCGTTTGCCAACACCCTTAAAGGGTGATATTTTATTAAAAGGTGCTAAAGTTAGATGATTTTTGACTTTATGGATGCTGCATTCATCGACAAAATGAAAGGACTTTTGGTGATGGAGAAGGCTCGTCTTGAGCATGAACTTGGGCAATTCGCCCACCGCAACCCGCAAGCGGCTAAAACGGAATACACGGCGGATTTCCCGAACTCCGGCGATGCGGAGGATGAAAACGCTTCAGAAGTGGCTCAATTCAGCGACAACTTGTCCCTCGAAGATGAACTGGTCAAGGCACTTCGCGATGTGGAGGGAGCCCTGAAGCTGGTGGATACGGGGACCTATGGCACGTGCAAGTACTGCAAGCAACCCATCGACGAGCGTCGTCTCATCGCCAGGCCGACCTCCACCTCGTGCATCCAGTGCAAGAAAACGCTTACCCAGGAGATGTGAAGCCGGGCATCGCTCGTGCACTCGCCGTCCTTGGGACGGCGGCCGTGGTCGTCACCGACGAATGGATCAAGGCGTGGGCGCTCCAGGCGCTCCCAGGCGATGAGGCGATTGCGCATCCGAGGCTCGTGGAGCTCGTCGTCCATAAGAATTTCGGGATTGCCTTCGACCTTCCGTTCAGGATGCCGATTATCCTCGTGACCACGGGAATCATCGCCGCCTTTCTCGTGCGTCTTGCCTGGACATCAAGGGTGCGCCGGCCGATGGGAAGCCTTTTTGCCGTTATCATCCTGCTTGGGGCCGCCGGGAACCTGTTCGACCGCCTCGCCTACGGGTTCACGGTCGATTATGTGCTGCTGTTCGGGCGCCTGGCGATCAACCTGTGCGACATCCTCATCGTCGCGGGGGTCGGAGGGCTTCTGTTGAGTGGAGGGAGGCCGCCGCGCGACTTGACAACGGCTCCCGCATCGGGTATCCTATAGTCAATCAATCACATGACCCTCGCCATCCGGCGGGGGTTTTGTTTTTCTCCTATGAGACAGGTCATTTCGGCCACCATCCTCGGCATCGACGCCGTTCCCGTGACGGTAGAGACCGACATTTCGTTCGGGATGCCTAATTTCAACGTGGTCGGGCTTCCGGATGCGACCGTAAAGGAATCGCGCGACCGCATCCGCGCCGCCATCAAGCACGCGGGGTTCTCCTTCCCACGCACGCGCATCACCGTGAACCTCGCTCCGGCAGACGTAAAGAAACAGGGGCCGCTCTTCGACCTTGCCGTTGCCATTTCCATGCTGTTCGCCAGCGGCGACCTTACCTGCCCGCCTGTTTCGGATGCCGTCATCCTTGGAGAACTGGCGCTTGACGGGAGCGTGCGGCCGGTGCACGGCATCCTGGCCGCCGCGCGCATGGCGGCAAGCCGCGGACTCAGGCGGATGTTCGTCCCGTCGCAAAACGCCCCGGAAGCCGCCCTGGTCGACGGCATCGAGGTGTTCGGCGTCCATTCATTGAGCGCCTTGGTGGACCACTTCACCGGCATTTCGACGCTCCAGAGGTCCGAACCGCTCCCCCCGAAGCCTCCTGCGCCATGCGAGGTGGATTTCTCGGACATCCGTGGACAGGAATATGCCAAGCGGGGGCTGGAAATCGCGGCCTCGGGGGGCCACAATCTCCTCATGAAAGGCCCGCCTGGCACGGGGAAGACCCTTCTTGCCCGCGCCCTGCCGGGGTTGCTCCCGCCACTCACGAGCGAGGAAGCGATCGAGGCGACCACCATCGCATCGGTCTCCGGGATGCTGGCGGGCAACGCACTCATGCGGCAGCGGCCATTCCGTACCCCCCATCACAGCGCGAGCGCCGTCGCCCTGGTGGGAGGCGGAGCGAATCCGCGGCCGGGCGAGGTGACGCTCGCGCACCGCGGCGTGCTGTTTCTGAATTGGTGTGCATTACAGGTGGCTTATTTACCGGCCAATATCGCGGTAAGTTTCAGGAGCATTTTCTCGGGACGTTTCATGTCGTGCTCCCACATTCTTAGTATTTGCCATCCAGCGATCTTATAGTGCCGATTAACGGCCTTGTCGCGGGCTTTGTTGCGGGCGATCTTCGGTTCCCAGTATTTCTGGTTGCTCTTGGGCATAATGCAGTGTTTTTTGCAGCCGTGCCAAAAGCAGCCGTCTACGAAGAGGGCTATTTTTTGTTTATGGAAAATAAAATCCGGTCGGCCGGCTGCTTTCTTGCTGTGCCGTCTCCAGCCGGTAATCTTGTTGTGGCGCAATAAAGAAATAAGAGCCATTTCGGTGCTCTTATTTCCCACGCTCCGTATCGAGGCCATGTTTTTTGACCTCTGAATTTTTGTATGCTTGTCTGCCATTTTATTTCAGCTGATAGTAGAAATAAGTGCCGTTCGGGAATTTTATGTTAGGCACCCACAGGGGCTTGTCCTGCCAGCCTTTGCTCGCCTCTCCTTTGAGGCGGTACATGGTCAGAACGAGCCGATCTTCATGCTGTGCACCAATCTCGCGGTCAGTCGGCGAGAGGAGGGTTCCCGTGCCTTTGCTGATGCTTCTTTCGGTGCGGACAATCAGACGACAGTCGTATTTGACGTTGTTTTTTCGGAGCGTCTCAATGCAGTCAGGGAATGAATGCTGGTTCCATAGGTCGGTTTTTTCAACACCCGCCAGTCGCAGAAGTTTTTCTGCCTCATCAAGCGAGATGTCGCGCTCGTCATCCTTTGCTCCCAGCTCCTTGTCTATCTCTGTCAGGTTCGCTGAGGTTGGAAGCAGCGGGAAGTAATTCACGCCTCCGGCCACAATCATCAGGTCTTCGCGGAGCACCACGCTCATGCGGGTCGGTTTGGTGCCGGCGGGGCTTAAAATGCTGACTGCCTGCGGGCCTTTCTGCCGGAGTGTTTCAAAGAGCGCATTGTTTGCATCATTCAGTTCGCGGAAGAGCTTTATCAGCGGCTTGGGGCTGAAGATTCGGCATAGCCCGGGATCGCGGTCATAGCCGAAGACGCGCGCATGCTGCCAATAAGTGTCGGCCTGCGGAGTTTTGGCGCTTCGGCAGTAATACACAACCTGCAGGCCTGGAAAAGTCACGCCACGGCCGAGAGTATTGCCTCCGATTACGATGTTTAGGCCTTTGTCGTAGACTGCTCCCTCTGGCGTCTTTGAGTTGAGCACCACAATGTTGACGCTTGGCATGCCAGAGCGGAGGAATTTCATTACATCCTCAAAGCTCTTTATTCCGTCCTTTGTTTTTGAGAAATCCTGCCATGCATCTCGCAGATCAAATTCCAGCGTCTGCGAATTGGCAATAAGGTCATTTTTTACGCCCTCGAGAAATTTCTCGACTTTAGTCCGCACCGTTGCATGTTCGCTGATGCGCGCACCCGGATGTATAAGCATGCTGCAAACAGGCTTCTCTTTGGTAAGAAACAGATCAGAGGATGCAATAAGAAAATGGAGAACTGCTTTGCGCAGGCCGATCGGGACATGCTCGGCTTTCAAGAGATCGTCCCGCTCGTTGTCTTCCGTTTCTATGAGATTCTTTGATTCCTCTCCGTAGAAGAAATCGCCTCCGAGGTAGCCTTCGCCCGGCGGTAGATAAAAAGAGAATTGTGGCTTCCAGTTTGAATTTGAAATCTGAAGGACAAGCGACTGTGGCGTGGCGGTAACGTGCAGGTACATTCCTGACGGCGCCTGACGGCTGATTTTTTCTAAAAGTGAATTGATGGTGCTCTGCTCATGCTGGTTCACCTTGGTGTTGAGGCTTGATGCATCTGCCTCGTCGTCGAGCAAAAACAGTGGCTCGTCTTTATAAAGCGCATTGCTGCTTATGTTGTTCGCCCATGTCTTCAGCACGCTTGAATTCTTTTTGAGCACGATAATTGTCGGCATTTGCAGCCCGCGCGTAATAAATGCCTCCTCGTCCATTTCGCCAAGCACATTGAAGCCGGCCATAAATCCGCCGAGGAAAGTTTTGGCGCGCTCGAGTGTCTGCTTGTGCAGCAGCACGTTGTCAGTCGTTACCAGTACAAAAAATTTGAAGCCCTTGTCGGCGGCTGCAGCAGCGATCGCGAGCATCTGCCCGGTTTTCCCGCTCTGTACATGGCCGTAAAGGAGGCCGGAAATGTGGCTGTTGTAGTCAAATGTTTCGATGTGCTTTTCTGCGAATTCCTCCGCACTTTTTTTGAGCGCATCAACAAGACGCGGCCCCTTGGCCTCGCCCACGCGTTTGAGGTAGTTGTCTAAGTAAGCGCTCATATTGTTTTATACCGAAAAGTCGAGAAGCCATGTGTCCGGATCGTTTGTCTCTTTTAGGGAGATAGTGCTCCGACCATATTGCTGCAGCACTTCGTCTGTTACCGGCTGGCCGACTTTCAGGCATCCAGTCCGCTCCAGCCTTCCTTTTATCCAGCGGCCGAGTATCTTCAGGTCGCCCTCCGACCTGAAATTCTTTCCGTAGTCGCCCTGAATTTTGCATTTGAACCGCCAGCCGTCGTCAGTAAGAACCTTGATCACTGAATCAGGCTTTGGATATCCGTCTGCAGCAGTAATCTCTCTCGAGACAACAAGCTCGACTTCGTACCAATGCCGTGGGCGCACTGCTCCGGTTGCTCTGGCGAACCTGCCTTTTCCGAAGTACACATTGAGATTGCTTTTTGGCTCCGTTTTGAGGGGAATATCAAAGACCCGTCCTGTTGTGGCGGACTCATCGATTCTGCCGTATTCGTCATTGTTCGCCTTTTCAACATCAATGATGTCTTCCAGAAGTCCTTTTCTTTCAATAAAAGTCGCCGGTGTTGGCATTTCAAGAATATCGCGAGAGGCCTTGGCGATCAGATCGTCATGCAGCGTGTCCAGCTCTTCGAGAACGCCTCCTTCTGTAAACAGGGCATCTACTTCCCATTGCCGGTTGTCGAGGAGGTTGCCGAGATTTGATGATCCGAGCATTGCAGAGATAGGCGCCGGCACGCCGTTTTTGCGGAACACGTATGTCTTGCCGTGATATTTGAAGGCTGTGCAAACATACACTTTGCCGATCTCTTTTTCTTTCAGAAAATTGGCAAGGTCTATGGCTGCGTCGTATTGGGGTCGGGTGAATCCCTCCCGTCCGTGCATGCCGATCACAAGGCTGCAGGTTTTGACTTTGTGCTCCTCAAAATAAAAAAGCAGGATGGATTTAAGCTCCAGCAATGATTCTTCCGTTATAAAGCCAGTGGCTATTTTTATGTTGTCTGAACCTACTACCCCGTTTTCAAATGCTTCGCTGAATGAAGAATTGCTATATTTGCAGGGGCTTATGTTCGAATATAGGAGTTTCATGCGATGTAAAAATCATAGTTCGTCTAAAAATTTCCTGATTGCCCGGGCTATCGGTTTAATGCCCGCAGGGGGCACCGAGTTTCCGATCTGCCTTCTGACTTCGGTTATCGACCCGACAAATTCAAAATTATCCGGATAGCCAAACAGGCGGGCGCGCTCGCGGTTTGTCAGGGGGCGCGGTTCGCTGTAGTGGTAGCCCCATGTTCCGCCACCTCCGCCGGCAATGATCGTAGTTGAAGGCTTGTCCGGATGCAAGCGCCGGTATACGTGCGAGATCATGCCCTTCACATAGTGCTGCGAATTTTTTGGTATGTCTGAAAAGTTTCCGCCCGGAGGAATGATTCTTAGTTTTGCGATCGTGCTCGGCTCAATTTTCTGGTGCTCATTGTTGAGCTGCACCCTCTCTACATCTTTCAGGGCTTCTTTCGCAGTGACATACGTTTGTGGAGTGTGCGTCGGCTTCGGAAGCACGAATTCCTTATTGAGGTCTTTCCGCACACCGATAATAAGCACGCGCTCTCGGAGCTGCGGGGCGCCGTAGTTGGCGAAGTTAATCGGGTAGACATCTACCTTATATCCAGCTTTTGCGAAATCGTCAACGATCTGTCTGACCGCCTTTCCTTTGTTGGCACTCAAAAGACCCTTCACATTTTCGGCAACAAACATTTTCGGCTGTTTGGCTACCACTACGCGCACGAAATGGCGATATAGGTTTCCGCGCTCGGTCTTGAGCCCCATGCGTTTCCATATCATAGAAAAATCTTGGCAAGGAAATCCTCCGGTTATGACATCGCACTCGGGAATATCATCTGTCTTAATTTCGACGATGCTTCCTTCGGCGATGTGGCCCTTGAAATTTTTGCGGAACGTCTCGCATGCCCAGTGATTTACGTCGTTTGCCCATACGACATCAAATCCGGCATCTTCGAAGCCGAGATCCATTCCGCCGGAGCCAGAAAATAGCGAAGCTACGCGGTGCGCGCGCTTCTTGCCGGCCTTGCTCTCCTTAGACTTCGTGGTGGTATTGAGTTTTTGGAGAGTTGTTGTTTGCATATAATTGTATTATACCCGATATTTGAAAAAAATGCCGCTATTTTTACGGCTCAACTACGGCATAAAATGCAATTTTGCGGCCTAGTTAAGCCGCAAAAACGCTCAAAAAGTTATCCACAGGCTGCACATCATAAATGATGACGTTGCACTACAATGTTGCATTTCAGGATCAAAAGGTCAGAATCGCTCCATAATGTCTAGCACTTCGTCCGGATACTTCGGATTTACTGTCCCATTGTAGAACCATAGCTTCTCGCGCGTGGTTTTGTTTTTGTAATAGGGAGCAGTGCGGGGATTTTCTCCGCCGAGATTGAGGCCGACATGTTCGATCGCTTTTTCGGTACTGTCAAAGTCCGTCCGGCAGGAAGCCCAGCCGAATGGATTGTTTCCGCAGGCCTGCTTTCCGCCGGATGATTCGCGCACAGCGATTGCCGGCAGAAGGCGCCAGTCAAGGCCGTACCGCTCCGCAACCTCCACAAATTCCGATCCGTAGCCACGAAGTGGCATATTTCGCTCGGTAAAGTATGCGTCAACGCGCTCAATTTTGGCCTTACGCGGGTCTTCGGCTGCAGATTGGGGCAATGCCGGCTTCCTGCCGGTATCTGCGCCCTGCGGGGCAACAGCGGGTTTTGGGTTTGCCGTCAGCAGTATGCCTATAGCAACAAGAGCGACGGCAAAAGATATCGCTCGTTTCATAGGCGGCTGGTTAATGCCAGCCGGCCGGAGCCGGCTATTTACCCGCGAAGGGAAGATTGCCGGATGTTTCTCCTTTATTCGAGAAGTAGAAGGAGAAGGCCATGCCGGAAAGCACCATGAAGTCCTTCGCTTCGAGCTTCCCGAGGAAGAATCCGGCGCATGCTGCGACGGCCATCAGGATGAATACGATCTTGCTTGCAGATTTGAGGATGTTGCTCATAGTTTTGTGTTACGCGTACAGCGCATTGAGTTTTTGTATTGTTTTCTCTCCGACCCTTCGGCCCTGAAGGGCATTGAGTTCGGCCATTGGCGCTATTTTGTGCCTTACCTGAAACTGATAAACGCCTTTCGCAGTGATCGCGCCGTAATATCCGGTTGAGGCTGTGTTTTGCGGGAACAGTCCCTCGTATCGCAAAATGTCCTGCAGCGCTTTGACATCGGAGTTTGTCATGCCAAATGTGAGAGGTTTTGAGAATCGGTATTTTGGCTTCGGATTCGGAGCCGGCTGTGGCTGGGGAAGAGGTTTTGTCTGATCTTCAAACTGGAAGTTCACGAGATAGCCGGCATACCAGTTGCGCGCTTTGTAGAAGTCCTCGGTAATCACGCGCTGTCCGTTGAGTCCGAATGTCGGGCCCCAGCTGTCTTCAATGATGAGTGCTTTTTTGCCGTTCACGAGGGTAAAGTCAACGGCGGTCACCGAATGCCGGTTAGTGCTGCCAGCGTAAAGGTCGAGATTCGGATTCATTACCTGCGGAGTGTCCGTCCACTCGCGGTATTCGAAGTAAAACCAGACCATGACTCCCTTGCCGGTGGTCTGAATGAGGGATGCCACTGTATCAATGTCTCGGATCGGGAGTGCAACGAAATTCGGCACCGCAAACACTTCTCCGACTTTGCGCTTGTATTCCTCAATGACTGCGGAGTCCATCTGCCCGTCGTTCATGGCCTGCGAGGGGGCAAGCGCTTCGAGCGTCACGCCCTTGCGCGCAATGTTGCGGGCATCAACGGCCACCATTCCGCCTGCCGGCTTGTTGCTGCGCCGCTGATAAATATCTGTTGCCGAAAAATGAACGTATATTTTGTCGCGGAGCCAGCGCATGATTCCCATTTCTTTTGCTTCGGTCTGCGCAACGCAGGAGCCGGAACCATCCTGATTGAAAATTGGAAACTTGCGCCACTGATCGCGTGGCTTCTCGATCCAGTTAACGGGGTTGATCGCGGCCACGATCTCCTCGAACCGGTAGTCCTTCTCTTTTTCTGATTCCGGACGCTCGTCGATGACTGCGCCGGACATAAACATTTGCTGGTTTTCCATATGATTACCTTCTTTGGTTAAGGTTGCCTTTTATTTCGCCGAGAATTTCTATCATCTTGGTGTTGTCGGAATGAATTGTGCTGATGAGGTTTCGGTTGCCCTCTTCGAGTGTTTCCCGAAGGGAATGGAGGTGGTTTGAATTCATCGCGCGGAGCTCATTGAGAATTGCTTCGCTCAAATGCCCTTCGTTTCCGCCGTTTCCGTTTTTGCGCATTTTGAGGTACGAGAAGAATTCCCGTATCGCTACGAGAAAAAGTACGGCTACGGCACCAAGTTGTATTAAGCTCTCTGGCATAGGTTATTTTGTATCATCTGGCCTGATGTAATTATAGCATTAGCTGATGTGATTTGAAAGTGTAAAAAGTGACTTGTCCAATGGGCTGGAGAAACTGTAAAATGCCAATGATTGCAACGTTTTTAGACCTTTATGCGCAAATTTGTGGACAATTATCCGGTGCTGGCATATCTCTTGGTTATAGGGATTGCTTGGGCTGCGGGATATCTGCTTTGGGGCATGGAGGATGCCTTGGATGCCGTCGGCCTGATCGTGGTTCCGGCCGTTCTTGCGCTGGGCCTCGGAGCCGGACTGTGGAAGCTCTGGAAGGGGCGCAAATTGGATGAGTGGGAATCCGGCATACTCGGTCTTATCGGACTGGCGGGATGTATGGCACTGTTTGTTTCTTTTTGGCTTTAGACGAATTCGGAATGTAGGGCGATTCAAATTTTCGGATCACGCCTTCCTGCTCGAGCAAATCTTCAATGCGCGTTTTAAGCTCCCGCTCCCGGTAGCTTTTTTCTTTTTCAATATCAAAGCTCTTGCTCTTTATGCCGAGCAGGTTGTACAGTGCTTTTTCTGCCAGCGAATTTTTTTCGTCGGTGTTCGCTCCAGCTGTGCTGTAAATTCGGCCGAGAAATGTGTTGATAAAGTGGAGCTTGTACGGGTCGCCGATGTAACTGTAGGTTCCGTCTTTTTTCGGAACTGCTTTCACATCGAGGAATTTTGCGAGCGCAGGAACTTCCGGCACCCACTTTGCGACGTAGGTTGATTTCTCGATCGGCTGTCCTCGGAATAAATCGTATCGCGTTGCCAGCTCGATTGGATATTTGATAAGAGGAGCTGTTTCCCCGATCAGACCTTCAAGCGTGCGCCGCGCGCTCCCCCGAAAGAGCCGGTTGATATCTTCAGCCGGCAGCACGTTGATGCCGTAGCGATATTTTACTTCTCCGGTCTTTTCGTCTTTGCCCGCACGGAACGAGAATGCTTCCTGAATGTACGGCGGGAGATACTGGCGCTCCTCGTCCTCTTCGGCTGAGTACGCTTTATTGCCGATCTTGCCAATCGCGGCATACTTGCCCGGCTGCTTGGCAATCTGCTCGAGCTGGAGCGGGATATTGCCTCGCGTCCAGCGGTAGAACGGCATGAGGCGCTTCATCACGTTTTTCTCAAATTGGGTTATGCCCTCCGGCGCGTAGTCGAAGTGGAATTTGAAAACCTGCATTGCAGCATCTCTTGGTGCATCGCCCTTCATCAGGCGGTCGACAAACAGCGGAAGGCGGAGACGATTTTCCACAACCTCCATGACTGCCTGCGGAGTTTCGCCGAGTTTGCGGAGCGTGCCTTTTCCCATTTCTTTTTCCACTTCTTTGAATACGTCCAAGTAGCCCGGCTGTCCGGTGACGCCGAGCTCGCGGGCAAGAGTGCGCACCTGGTCGTAGGTGTAGGTAGTGCCGACATTGGTGGTAAATTTTCCGGCAGCTCCCCGGGCAATCTGGTCGCCCTGAATATAGCGTGCGGGATTTTTTACGCCCCCGAGCCAGTTATTGAAAAGTCCGCCCATGAAGTTGCGCCCGTGGAATGCCGGAAACCATCCTGTGACCGATCCTTTCCATACTGCGAGCGTGCGGTCATAGAGGCGCAGGAATGAGTTTGTCGCCTCGTCGTTTGAAAGTATCCGGCGTGTTTCGTCGAGATGCTTCACGATTGGTTCCGGCAGGAGCACGCCTTTGAGCTGGGGCACGGAGCTTTCCACATAGCGCACGCCGTCCTGAATGACCGGCTGGGCGCCCCGGACTGTTTTTCCAGTTACGGGGCTTTTGAAACTTTTTGATTTTGCCTTCATGCCGAATTCTTTGCCGATATCTCTGAAGAAGTCGTGCGTGCTCACGGCTTTGATGCTTTCGGCTTTCCGGCCAGCCAGCGCTTTGAATGCATCCGGCTCAAACAGATTGATGCCGTGGGCCTGCTGGAATTTTTTGTTGATCTGGGCGAGCGTTCCTTCGAGCTTGCGCTGTTTAGCAAACGGCGTCCGCACCCGGAGGGGCTTGGTAAGCTCGCCGGAGACCGTTCCGCCTTTCTGCATAAACTCGCGCGCTTCCGGCGTTAGGAAATGACGCAAATATCCGCCGTCTTTCAGTTCTGTTTTCAGAATGCCACGCGATTTTTCGGCTTTTGAAATTTCTTTCTGTCCTTTTTGAAGCGTACTGATCAGATCGGCGACCTGCGAGCGTTCCGCTTTCGGCGCGACTTCCCGCACAACATGATAGTCGATTGCCTTCGCGCCTTTTTTGAGTGCGCCGGCAAGCCGGTGCGCGCCGTCGAGCACCTTCATGCCGTCGGCTGTTTCAATGAGAATAACTTTTGACTTGCTTGCTGCAGCAGTCGGGCGTCCTCTTTTCGCTTTGACTTCTTTTTTTGCGCCCTCTTCGAGCATATTCAAAATGTCCCGGGGTTTTCCTTTTCCGGTTTTGGAAACTGCCAGATTGTCGAGATTGACGCCCTGCGATTTTATGAATTCTTTTTCGTAATCTTTGAGGCCTTTGAGAAGCGGTCTGGCCGGCTTGTACGATGCCGTCTCCAGCAGCTCTGCTGTTTTTGTCCCATACTCCGGCCCCAGCGCTTCTTGCGCCTTTTTGCCGAGCTTGGTGTATTCCTCGACCGTATCTGCGATCTTTGCGCGCGTGCCTTTTGCGAATGTTGTAAATTTTTCGGCGTATTTTTCTCCGCCCGGAAGTTTTTTGATATCGGAAAACGGCACGAACGCTTTTGCGCCGAGCTCTTTCGCGCCTTTATAGACCGCGCCTACTGCCGGAAGCTTCTCGAGCGCGGTGTCTGCCAGCGATGCGCCTTTATTGATCGCGGATCGTGGCACAATCTCCTTGCCGGCAAATTTGACCCCGCCTTTGGCGAGCAGTTTTTCTCCGCCCTCCTGGGCAATCTTTTTGGCGAGAGCTTTCCGCGCTGCCTCTTCGCCGACTTCGGCAATTGTTTTCTTGAGCAGCTTGGTTCCTGCTTTATTCAAAATGACCGAGCCGCCTTTAGCGGCCAGCTTTGCGCCTCCGCCGTATCCGAAGGTGATGTATGTGGTCGGATCAAGCAGAACATCGGCAGCAAATCCGAGGATCGGATTTTCTATATTCAATGCTTCGGACGGCAGGATTTTTTCTTTGATGCCGGCCTTAATGCCTTTTCCGCTGATGAGTCCACCCACGGCGTATCCGCCGGTATTGAGAACGTCGAGCACTTTCTGCAGTGTCGACCGCTTGCCGGTTTCCGTTGCTTCTTTGGGAAGCTCAACGCCGGACTGCTCTGCAGCAAGCATGAGCCCGGGGACTGTTGCGAGATTCGGCTTGCCGGTTTTTGTGGTTGCGGATGGGGCTGCCTCTGCAGGAGCAGCGACTGTCTTTTTAATGTATTTTCCGTCTGGGCCTTTCTCAAAGCGAAGCATCTGCCCGGGCTGAGCTGCCGGCTCCTGAATTTCAGGCAGTTTGCCGGCAACGGGAACATTCCCTGCTGGCGCAGGAAAGGTTTTAGCCGGCGTGTCGGCTGTCTTTATGTATCTTCCGGTTTTTGGGTCTTTGATGTAGGCCATAGGTCATAGTGGCTACTTGAAGAGCGAGAAACTTCCCGCTGCCGGCTGGAGAAATGCCGGCGTGCTGTTGCTTGAGCCGAACGAGAGTCCCTGCAGATTCGGGAATGCGCTAAGCGGACCTGGGCTTACAGAGCCCGGCGCCGGCTGAGGATTTTCTGCTTCGGCCACGATCGCATCGCGCTTGCGGAGCACTTTGGCGCGAATTTTTTGAGGCACGTTTGAAGTGTCGAAGTTGGGGTTATTCAGAAGCTCGAGAGCGTATGCTTCGATGTCATTGTCGTCGTATGCCTCTTCAGTGCCGGAGCTCTGCTTCTGCGGTTTGCCGATATTGCCGACTTTGTTCACTTTGAATGAGCCGTCGGCTTCCTGCGTCACGACGCTCACATTTCCGCCTTCATCCACCTGTGTGGTGACAACTTTGGCGTTCCTTTTTTCTGCTGCGGTTTCGGCAGCCTTTATCTGCAGGTCAAGATCGGATTTCGCCGCGCCAAAGTATTGCTCAAACAGAGGGTTTATTGCCGAGAGCTTTGCCTGCGCGGTGGTCAGCGGAAGAAGCGCGTCTTCGTATGCGATGCCGGCACGCTCTCTTGCGAGGCGCTCCTCTTCGCCGAGCGATGAGGCAAGCCGGTTGCGTTCGCCGAGTATTTTGTTGTAGGCGTCGACAAGCGGCTTCTTTTCGCTGGCTACGAGACGCTGTGTCTGGCTCTCGGTCACGAGGCCGCCACTTTCGGTTGTGCGCTTTCGGATATCCTCTTCAGAGGCATCCAGCGCGTTTTCCATTTCGGCGATGCGCTGGTCGAGCGATTTAAGCTGTGTGCGCTGCGGATCGAGCGATGCAAGCTCTTTGGTATAGATGTCGGATTTTTTCGGCTGGCTGGCGAGCGCGGTATTGATGTCTTCCGTCAGCTTGTCGAGGCCGAGCTGCTTCCGGTACTGCTCGAGAAGCGATGTCTGCGTGGGCACGCTCTGTCCGTAAATGTCGATGGTTGTTTTCGGTGCAGTTGGCGCAGGAGAGGGAGTCGGAGCAGGCGCCGGAGGCGCGGTGGGAGTCGCAGGATTGGGAACAGCCGGTTTTTGCAGCGCACTCAAAAGCGACACGTTCTGCTCATACGTGCCTTTATATCCGGCTGATGATCCGAGCCCCAGTGACTCAAAGGTCTTGGCGCGCTCCTGCACTGACGGGAGCGACTGGCCTTTGGTTTTGTAGTAATCGTAGAGTGTGTTTGCCATAGAAAGCAGGGGGACTTCTATGGCTATGTTGCTGATATTATATCATTTTTGATGTGATCATGTAAGCGTTGTGTAGCGCCAATTTCCGTTGAAGAAGACGTAAAACCTGCGCACGGAGCCGTCGTCGTATAGCGCAAAGCTGATCGGATATTTCGGCGGATCGCTCGGCGCGGTGTTTAGGATTGGAATATCGCGCAGGATCGTCAGCAGGTATCCGAGCGACGGATCGAGCTTATTTTGCGGGTTTTGGCTTTCGTTGTTCATAGCTATTTCAGTTTGTCGAATTCCGTGATGATCTCCTCAATTTCAGCAAGCATTTTCTGCCTGTCTGCGATCTCCTTTTCAAGCTCGGCCTTCTGCCTGCGGAGATCCTCAACATTTACGATCGTGACAGACTGCCGCGTGTCAGTTTTGCGGGCGGTCTGCTCGTCGATTTTTTCAAGCGTGTAATTTTTTTCTGTTGCCATATGTGTGTTTGGTTATTTTATAATCCGGTCGGGCACATACACCGTGCTCATGTCGGAGATGCCTAAGTCCCACTGCCCGGTGAAGCCGGTCGGCGACCAGATTTCTATTTTGATCTGAATTTTCTTTGCGCGGGCATTGAAGCGGAACAGCTTGTTGATAGCGCTCGGGCTCTCATTTCCTTTGATTGTGCCGATCTTCAGAAACGGCGTCACGAGAAGATAGGAGTCGCTGGCATAGTTGGCTCCTGCATACAGGGTTTCGTCCACGTATACCCGGTTAAGCGAGGTGTCGATGCTGGTGATGTGGCGGATTTGTCCGGCGCCGCCTCCGGCGACAACTGTGACTTCGTAGCCGACTTTGAAGTAGGCAGTCGGGATAAATGAGAGAGTGAAGTAATTTGATCCGCCTCCGGTGGCAAATGCCGAGTATTTTTGATAGCGCTCTTCGGTGTTGTATTTCACCACGTAGCGGGCGAAGCTTGTTTCCGGCATTGGCTTCCAAAAGTTCAGCACCTCCTGAATGAATCGCTTGCGCCGGTACGGCTCATCGTCGAAGAGCGGGCTGACTATGATTGCGTTCCAGTCATACGGCTTGAAGGAGCCGGTGTCGTTGTTTACGTCAATGACATAAGCGCCCGATCCGCCGCCTTTGTACCAAGCCGCGCGGAATTGATCGGAATTTACGGAAAGCATAATGCTTCCTATTGTGATGACGCCGGTTCCGCTGATGTTGGTGATGCCGCCGTGCGACATCGTATGCCGGAAGTAGAGGGCGTTGGTGTCCGGATTGAAGCACCATATTCCGCCGGCATAGTAGCGCTTCTCCATATTGAAGCCGTGGGCCCGAAGGCCGATAAGAATGACGCCCTTGTGCACTTTGACGGCATCAGGGTTGATGGAGAGATTGATGTCTCCGGACTCGATGTCGGGGAAGCGGTTGAGTTTCACGAGGCCGGACCCGTCGAAGAGATTGATCCAGCCGTCGCCGGTGATCACGTAGAGCCGGTTCTTGTCCACTACTCCGGCTGGAGCCGACAGGTTCGGAAGCTGGAGCACGCGGTTGTAAGTTGCGGATATGCCATCCCAGAAAAACAGCGCGGCACCGTAGGCATTGCTGTAGGCGCAGATTACGAGGTAGTCGGTGAGCGGAGCAAACCACTTGATTTTGTATCCAAGCGGAAGCGTGATGCGCGTCGCGTTCCACGAGCTGGCTCCGGTATCCCATGCCGCTACATAGCGCTGGTTTCCGAAGCAGATGAATTTCAGAAACTTCGTGATCGGGCACAGCTCTGCGTTATTTGAGACCGCAAAGCTCTGCCATGAGTCAGTCCACGTGTCAGTTTCGCGCTGATATCGTCCCGCCCATCCGTTTGATGCATAGTAGAGGAAGCCTTTCTCCGTGAAGTTGTCTATTTGGCTGTCGCCGAAAAGGCCGAGCCCGCCCCACGCATTCACATTGTCGTGGACTTCCGACCAGCTCGGATAGTTGAATTTGAAGACTTTGCCGTCGAGCATGTTTATCGCCCAGTTCGTGCTGTCGAATATCGTGCTCCAGAAAATATCGGCAAGCGTTGCAACGGCAGCACTGTCAGTTTCTTTGAGCAGTTTCTGCGCCACGCGGATATACGGCGGGGTCGACTCAAAGTCGAGGTTTTGCGCCCACCAAAACATGCCCGGCGCATTCAGATTGCCGAGTCCTTTGTCGAAGCGCGATTGTTTCCAAATTTTTCGCAGAAGTGGCATAGATGTTTAGACAATGTGCTGGCGCGGAATGGTGACTGTGTCCGGATTGGTTTGCATGCGGGCCTGCGTCTGATCGCGCCATTTGCGGCGCATGACGCGCTCAAACTCGGCCATGTTCTCGCGCTCGAGCTCGGTGTCGCCCTGCTGGTTGTAATAGCGGCCTTTGCCGAAGGCGACGTGCGCACCGTGATACAGCGATTCAATTTCCGGCTCATCTGCATCTGCAGCAAATTCATCGGAGATATGGACGAAGAGCAGCGTTGCTGTTTTTCCGCCTTCAGCCGGCGTCGCTTTGATGTAGAGGTACTTGCCGATTATCCAGCAGACATGGTCGCTGTAGCGGTTCCGGAGGCCATAGTCGATCAGCCGATACGGCTTTTCGTCGTCGGCAATTGTGAATTCAATAAACGAGCGAAAGTTGTCCGGCAGCGTGAATCGGTTATTGTTCGCCTCGGTTTCGTAGGCCTTTTCTTCGAGCAGGTAGTCCCAGTGATCAAACGTCTGCTCGCTGTCTTTTTCCGGACGCCATGTCTGCACGGCGCGGTCTGCATCCTGCACCCATTCATTGAGAATGGAATCGGCGACCGAGCTGTCGTCGGTCTGGTTTTTTATTGCGGTTTTAATTTCTCCTCTGGTCATATGTTTATATGTCGTCGCGGACGACGATGATCATCTGCTTATAGCCCGTGTGGATCGAGCTGTCGGGGAAGGTTACCTCAACTTCTCCGGAGTATGTTCCGACCGTATTGGTGTCCGATGCCTGCCAGCTGTATCGGCATTTGCCTTTTACAGCATCGGTGATCGTGCACGCTGCGCCGTTGATTTTCACTGCGCCAGTATCTGCGTTCTTCATGTAAAACTTGACTGTCGCGCCGGTGAGATTTACGGCCTTGCCGTCCTGCGTGATATCAAATTCAAGCGGAGGGCGGGTATCGTTTTGTACAATTTTTATGGTTGCCATATTTAAGGTTTAAGTTTTATCTCCTCTTTCGCGCTTTTCAGAGCGGCCTCGCTCTTTGACTGCTTCAGCTCTATTCCGGATTTCGCATTTGAGAGAGGTATCCCGGTCTTTGAGCTTGGTAGGCCGATGATGCTTTTCGCGGTCATGAGGAGCACGGAGAATTTTGCCGTCAGCAGCTCTACTGCCACTCTGATCGGCTCGGGAATTTTGAAAATATCCCACACATACCGGATCGCTTTGCCGGCAAGTCCGAAGATGTCGAGCAGGTATGTCCACATCCGGCCGATCGTGATCAGAATGTCGAAGCGGTAGGTCAGGATTCTCGAGACGATGGCATTGATTTCGAAGCGATAGGTCAGGATTTTTGCGATCGTATTTTCAATATCCAGCAGATAAATCACTGCCTTTGAAGCGAGTGCCAGAATGTCAAACAGGTAGGTCAGCGTCCGGTCGACTACTGAGAAGATGTCAAACAGATAAGTTCCTGCTTTGCCCGCGATTGTGCGGATATCGAAGATGTATGCAGTTACCCGGGCAATGAGATTTTGAATGTCGAGAAGGTACGAGACTGTTTTTGCCGCGAGGTTCCGGATATCCAGCACATAGGCGGTGACGCGCGCAGCCAGCTGCTGCATATCGAACAGATACTCCAGCTGCTTTGCTGCGAGGATGGTCTGATCGAACAAGTACGCGATTGTTTTTCCGGCGAGGTTCAGCATGTCAAAGACGTATGCTGATGTTTTTGTCGCGAGCTGCTGCATGTCGAAGAGATATGCGGTCAGCTTTGCAGCCAATTCTTTCAGATCGAAGATGTACGTTCTCTGCATCAGCGCGTTCAGGAAGATGCCGAATTGGTAGGTTATGCTGCGCGCTGCGAGCTGGGCCTGATCCCACATATAGACCGTTGTTTTGATTGCGGGGCCTATGATGTCGAACACGTACTGCGTCAAGCGGGATGCCAGTATCCGGATATCGAGAATGTAGGTATAAGTTTTTTCCGCAAGCGCATTGATGCCGAGAATGTAGGTCAGAGTTTTGGCGATCAGTGTCGCCTGATCCCAGATATAGGAAGCCGTTTTGGCGATGAGATTTTTAATGTCGAGCAGATACGCTGTAATTTTGTAAATCAGCGAATTGATGTCGAGCAGATAGGTGTATGCCTTTGAAGCTAATGCGCTGATGCCAAAGACATACGCGACCGTTTTTGCAGTGAGCGCTGCCTGATCCCATAGGTATGATCCGGTGCGCGCAGCGAGCCCGAAAATATCCCAGACGTAAGAGGTGGTTTTTCCGATCAGCGCAAAGATGTCATGAATGTATGAGACAGCCACGCTGGCAAGTCCTCGGAGGTCAAAGATATAAGCGAGTTCTCTTGCGATCAGCTGGAATTGATCCCATGCGTATGTCAGCACACGGCTCGCCAGCGCGAAAATGTCGAGCTGGTAGGTAGCCGGCTTCGCTGCCAATCCGAAAATATCGAGCACATAGGCAATGATCCGAGCCACGGATATTTTCTGCGGTGTAGTTCCTGCGTATGGTGCTGTTGCGTATGCGTGAGTTCCGTAAATCATAGGTTTATGTGCTCAATTCGTAGACGCGAGCAGTTGCGTGCCACGTGATGTTGTTGTCGGCTGCGCCGGTAACCTGCACAAGTACATTCGTCCCGCTGATGCTGAAAGAAACATCCCATACGGCCTGACTTTCATGGGTTGCGTTGTCCTGTGTGCTTCCTATTTGGCTTACTGTGCCGGCAATGTTTTTGAATGTTGCAACGCGTGCATATCCCGCGCCGTCCCCCGCAGTGCCACCGGTGCCTCCGGTTCGACGTGCTGCAACTTTTATTTCAATCATCTTTACCGAGTCGGTAATCGTTGCGAGGGTGAGGATGGTTGTCGCTGTGGCATCAGTCGTCGCAGCGCGTCCCTGATACACTTTCTCCGCCACGTCGTCATTGGTTGCCACTGTTTCGATGCGGTGCGCTTCGCTGCCGAGTGTCGGTTCCTGGATGTGAAGGCGGGCAGAAGCAGTGCCGTTTGTGCCCGAAATCAAAACTTTCTGGTTTTCATCAATAACCAGCGCTAGGTTTGGCGCAGCCCCGCCGGTCGTTGACTGTTTGGTGTAAATCAGGAGCCGCCCTTGGGCGTTTGAGCCGACGCGGTAGCCGATAAGAGAAGCGGCAATGTTGGTTGTGAACGCAGTGGTAACTGTAAGAGCGATGCCGGCGCCCGCTCCGTTGGTGTTCGCGTTGTGGATGCCGGCGTAGGCATAATTTACGATAGCCCCGACGCCAGACATCGCGTTTTTTGTGCTGACCGAGTTTATCTGTCCGCCGGAGCCCTCGGCGATAGTTGTGCCGGTAGTGGAAGTTAATTCTCCATTCCCTTTAATGACCAATCTGACCCCGGGCGAAGTAGTGTTGACATTGCACAGATAGCACCAAAGTTCAGTGCCTCGGTTTGAAGCGCTCCAAGCAACGCCGGAAGAAGCGGCCACAAAAAATCGGGCGCCCCATTGAAATGCGGAGCCGTCATGCGCATAAGAGTCAAAGCCGGAAATAAAGTTGTTGCCTGCAGTCGCGGCAGGAGAGGCGAACGTGCCTGTTGAATGACGGAAAAGGATAAAGGGATTGTTGTTTGCAGCATCAATCAGCAGATGGTTTGCGTCAGCATCCTTGCCGTGTATCTGCATTATGGTCGTGGTATAGGTACCGCGGACTCCGCCTCCGTCGTTATCGACCACCCGCAATCGGACTCCTGTCGAAGTCGTTCCGATGCTAACATCGCCGGCAGAATCAATTCTCGCTCGTTCGGAGTTGTTTGTATTGAATTTGATGTTGTGCGCGGTTGTCGCGCCAAACCAAATGTCGCCACCGGCTGTGTAAATCGTGCGCGGGGCGTAAAGATTGAGACCGCTTGCATTGAGCTCGAGGCGGATGCTGCCGTTGTGCTGTATCTGAACGACTTGGTCGTCGGTCGTTCCGAGAACTGCTGCTGCGCCGAAAGCATTGCCGCCTTGCTTGAAGCGGAGGTTCAGTTCGGCAATCAGATCGGCGATCATTTTCGCCGACATCGCGAGCGCTACTTTGTAGGTTTTGCCGGCGGTGTTGTGGTTCGCTGCGCTGGTGCTTTCCTGCGCGCGCGTGATTGTGAGCGTATCCGTAGTCCGTGCAGTGACACGCACAATCTCCCGATTGGGATCATCCGATGGGTCGCCGTAGTCGGTGGAATTCCACCAGACAACATTAAACTCACCGTCGGATGACGGGTCAGGAAATCGTGCGCCGTCCCCGGAGGCCAAAACAATGGAGGTTGCCAGCGAGTCATAGCCCTGGGAGACCGCGCCCTTTGCAAAATTTTTTACTGCATCAAGCGCCATAGCCTCAGTGTTCTATGACCGCTCACTTTGCGCTTGGATTGTCGCGCTCGGCTCTGGCCAGTTCTTCTTTTGTCCAGCTGCGGATTTCAACGATCTGCTCGGCAAGGCCGGCAGGCACCTGCAGGTTGGACATTTCGGAGAACAGCTCTTTGAGAAGCTCGAGTGCTTTTTTGCTAAGCGGTTTGGTCATAAATTTGGATTGGTTTTTCGCACGGCCCCGTGCGTATTAGGCTGCAGTGTCGCCTTCGGATTTCACCTGCGTGGAATTCGCGGTGACTGCGCCTGCGCCGGCAAGCCATGACAGCCGGTACCACAGGCCGAAGTTTCCGGCTGCGGCTATGTTGCCGTGCTCCATGCCGGATGCTTTGTCGGGAGCATTTCCGCCCTCGGCATCGATAATCGATCCGGATGCTTTTTTGCCGAGCCACAGGAAGCAGATTTTTTTGTTCGTTCCGATGGTTCCTCGGGTTGTTCCGCCCGATCCCTGCTTGACTGTAACTGTGCGGGAAGCATCAAGAGATGCGAGATAGACCGCATAGACTTTTGCATAGGTGCCGGATGACAGTACTTCAGTCGCGCCGTTTAGCGTTACGTTTTCGGTCTGCCGTGCGCCGGTGCTGTCTTCGCCGACGATGGTCGCTTGGCGAGTGTCGGCGCCGTCGGAAACAAGAGCCACCACAGCAGCTGCGCTGAAGTTGGTCATGTTGCCCTGCGCGCCGTCGGCGTCGTCAGCATGATCAATGCCGAAGCCGAATGAAAGCGCGGCGTTGGTCGGCTGAGAGAGTATCCACGAGATCACGTTCTGCCATGCAAGCGAGCCGTGCTCGTTTTTGCGGAATATCTTTCGGTATTCCGTTCCGCCGGCAGCTGCCTCATCGCCGGTTATGTCAGTGAAGAGGTTGTTGTCGACGTTGTCGGTCACCAGCGTGCCCGAAATCGCACCGCCCGATGACTGCGATGCAGAAGATTTATATTCTTTTAGATCGTTTGAGACGATAGGCATACGCTATTTTTTTCGAGTCCGCCTTTTCGGCGCCTCGGTTTCCTCGTCCTCTTCCGGCTTGGCCTCGGCCGAAGCGGGCGATGATTTTTCACCGTGGCTCATCTCCTGCTCATACACGGCATGAGAGAGCTTCAGCTGCTCAAGCGTCTCCGCATCAATGTCTTCGGGCAGGAAGTCGTCCTGCTCGTAAGTTGTGCCGTCAACAATGACGCGATGAGCCGCCCGAATTTTGATGTTGGATTTGCTCATACAATTTCAGGGGGATTTCTTATTTTTGTGCGTTAAGAAGCGCGTCGATGATCTCGGCCTTTTTGAGATTTGCATCGAGCGATACTCCGCGCTCTTGCGCGAGTTCCTGCAGCTGGGATTTAGTCAGCTTCTCAAGCTCTGCGCGCGGATCGGACTGATCATCTCCGGCATTGCCGGCCTGATCAGTGCTTTCGCTGCCGGCATTTTTTCCGGCCCTCTCGTCTTCGTCGGTAACTTCAACGAAGTCGACGCCGAAGGTGGGAAGGGAGCGGAGTTTTTCGATCACTTCTTTATCTTTGGTGACAAACTCTCCGCCGACGAAGTCAGCGTAGACGCCCGGCTTGTCGCCGACTTTTACGCCTCCTTCGAATTGGGGCATGCCCGGCTTCACAACGATGCGGAGCGAGCCGCCGCCTGATTTATAGATGCGAGTTCTGAATGTTGCCATACGAGGGATGTTGTTATTGCTGTTATGTTTTGACCTCCGAGGACTGTTGCGCGCCTGGCCTAAGGGCGTTTTTCTGCCCTCGCTTCTGCCCCCGAAAGGAGGCAGGAAGCCAAAGCAGAAGCTCTGGTATCCCGTTGAGTAAGAGAGTCGGGATCACACTCCAGTCGGCTAGACAACGCCCTTAAGGATCGCGTTCTTTTCGAAGTTGACCCTTTGGAGACCTGCTTCGGTCAGATACTCGTCTTTGAACTTATCGTCGCCCGGTGCCTGCACGTTGGTCGTGAGCCCGGTATCGCGGCCGTTCAAAGGACGATGCTTGACCGTGGTGATGTCGAGGACTACTCCGAGACCGGAGTATTCCTGATCGAACATCGGGTGGCGGACGATATTCAAGATGCCGAACGGAGACTGGTACTTGCGCACCATGACGCCGTAGGTCTTGTCGTCTGGGGTCAGCTGGAGCTTGCCGGTGGCAAAGCTCTCGATGTAGGCGAGGATTGCGTTGCCGCAGAGGAACAGCTTCTCCGAGGAGCCGTACTTGAAGGCATAGTCGCGGAGGAAGTTGCGGAATTCCGTATCCGTAAGGGCGGAGCTCGCTTCGTCCTGGACATTGCCTATAGCCGTGATCGCTTCGAGGATGCCGCCTGTGTAGCGCAGCGGTTCGCCGTCGGGACCCGTTGCCACTTCCTTTTTGTCGCCAAAAAGGTAGGCGCGCTCGATAAGCTTGGCGTGCTCGATAGCCTTCTTCACGCGCTGGAACCGGCGGTATTCGCCCGGCTTCATTGACGGGTAGGTCTTTGAAGCGTCGAGCGTCTTCGATACTTCCACGTAGGTTTTGAAAATCTGCGTGTAGTTCGTGACCGGAACGAGCTGCGTGTGATTGGCCGGAAGCGTGCCCGCGCCTTCTTCGGACGCCGTGCCGATGATGGTCAGCCAGTCGTTGTCGACCAGAGCGGTCGCCACAACAGAGCCCTGTGCGCGAGTCACCGTGATGGTGTTCGTGCTGTAGTTCACGGAAGTGACGCGGTAAATTTCACCCGTGCGGGTGTTCTTTACAACATCGCCTTTGGTGAAGATCGCAGCGCCCGGTGTGTCCACGACAAATGCCGTATCGCCCGTGGCGTATCCGGCGCCATTGTTGATGCGCGCCCATACGCCGCCGTACTGATCTTCATACTCCTTGAACTCGGGGTTGAAGGTGACTTCCTTCTGAAGCGCTGATCCTTTGAATTTGCCACCGCCGTCCGCGATCTTGCCGATCTGCGTAAGGAAGGCAGTCAAAGGAGTTTCGCCCGGCTCCAAGATGAAGATTTTATCGTCTACATCAGGAACGCGAGTCGACTGTTCGACGCTGAGGGTGTCAAGCTGCCCGATGATGTGAGTTGGTTCAGCCATAATTCACTGTCAGTTGATTGTGAGCGCATTGCCTCTGCACTCGGTTGTTACATGCGGTTCGGATTTCCGATTCCGCTGACGAAGGCATCAAATCCGCCTTCGGGGATTTTGCCTTTGGGTGCCGGTGCCCCGTCCCCAACGGCTGAGGCGTTTTCGCGGTCAAGATCGGCGATCTCCTCTTTTTTCAGCGCATCTTCGGCTGCCTTCTTTGCCTTTTTGTCTCCGGTCAGCGCGTCATAGACGAGCTGAAGAGTTTTGGCATTGAATGGGAGCTTATCCTTTTCGATGGTGTCGAGGATCGTGTGGCCGAGCTTGCCGTCTTCGGCTTCGAGCTCTTCCTTGTGCGAATCCATCCACGCATCGATTCCGGATTTGACTTTCGCTTTCGTCTCG
Organism: Patescibacteria group bacterium; assembly: GCA_004297215.1. Lineage (NCBI taxonomy): Bacteria > Patescibacteria group bacterium. The sequence goes on along the minus strand of SCUM01000001.1, from coordinate 697,197 downwards.
CGATCGTCAAGAATTCTGTTGACGGTCGCTTCGACAGAGTCGTCGTCCTCATCTTTGTCCGCCCCTGCTTTGCCTTTGCCTTCTCCGGCCGAGCTTCCGGCGAGAGCCGCCTTCAGCTGTTCAGCCAGTTCCGGTTTGGCAGCGAGCGCCTTGTCGAGGGCAGTGAGGAAGCCTTGGACTTTCTCATGCTCCTCTTTCAGAGTCCGGAGTTCTCCGAGCTCTTTGGCATGCTCGCCGAGCTTTTTTTCAAGCTCGCCGTACGCCTTGTTCGCCTCGTCAAGATTTGCGTACTTGGAGGGTTTGCCGTCTTCGCCTTTTGCGCCTGCGTTGGCGGCGGGCTGACCATCCGGTTTTTTGCCGGCATCGTCTCCCGTCTTGTCAGAGTGTCCGTCGCCCGATGGCTTGGGCTTGGGGTCTGGTGATTGACTCTCTGGGTGTTCCTTTCCGGAAAGCACATCGTCGAGGCTTGCGCCTGCGCCGGCGTTTTCTTTCGGATCAGAGCCAGTAGGTGTTTCAATGCTCATATGAGTTTTGAACTGCGGTTGGCGGAGTATTACGTTCAGGGTCATGGCCTAGATGCTCCTGCGTAGTCCGCAAACAAACCGAGCTGGTATTTTGACCAGCTCGGCTGACCTGCAATCGCGTAAGAAGTCCCCCTAAGAACCCCGCGATTAGCCGGTCAGCTGAGCCGGCCAATTGCTGATAAGAAGTTAGGGGGCTTCTTTGTGTTCGATTGTGTTAGGTGTATGTCATATGCCTCCGGTTTTATTTCCGCTCTTGACCTGTTTTGCGATTGCCTCGATCCAGAGCGTCACGTTGGCCAGTCCTTCGCAGACGCCCTGCCATTTGCGCAGCTCGGCATCCGGTTTCTTGTGGTCTTTGAGCTGCGTAGTCGCGCCGGCATCCAGCGCTTCGAGGAGATGCTTGAGCGGAAGGAAGTATTTGCTTTCGGCAAGATCGGCGATTGCGCGCGCATCTTCCTGTGAAAGCTCTTCAATTTTTTTGTTTGCGTCAGCGTTCATAATTTTAGTAGCCGAGTTCATTCGGATTCCGGCGGTTCTTTTTGGAGCCCGGGTTGCTTTCTTTTTCTGATTTGCTCACGGCTTTGACGGCCGTGACTTTGAATGTTGCGGTAAGGGGCTGATTCTTTCCCTCGTCGTAGCCGTAGCGGTCTTTTTCGGCTGCCACCTGCTCGACTTCCATTTCGAGGCGGTATTTTCCGCCGACGCTCCAGCTTTTTATTTCCGGAATATCCTCGGCGGTAAATGTCACGCGCGGAAGCTCGCGTTTCGGCTTGCTTGGAGCTTCGACTGCCGTTGCCGGCTTGCCTTTTGTTGGTTTAAGTTCTGCCATATCTTTATGATGTAATTATATACAACTTTGATGTAGTCCACAATGGCCCTAACTGTGGACTACTGCCTCACGGCACCGCCCAGATTGGCTCCCGCTTCCTGCCCGGGAAGCGGAATGGTTGGTGCGGGCGGAGTGATGCCTTCTGCGGGAGGTGTCGAGCCCGGCAAAGGAGCCGGAAGCACAGGGGCTGTCTTTTCCACGATGTACTGATCTTCCTCCCATCCGTAATCTTCGAAGATGCGCGCCAGTATTTTGAATTTCTTGATGGAGAACACTTTGCCGGTTTCCGGATCGGCGATATCGTCCGGCATATCTTTGATTTTTTCCCAGAGTTCGAGGTCTTTCTGCTTGCGGAGTTCGGTTGAAGTGGCCAGCGTTGATGCCTGCTCGACGGACAGCTCATATTCATCGGGGAAGAGGGCATGCTTGCCGTCCTGACCGATCCAGCCTTCCTCGAGCACAGGGAAGTCGGTGTCAGTATAGTCATCGAGCGCGGCGAGAATGCGCTTCGGCACGACAGACCGGCGCGTCCAGTGCTGCTTTATCATGGAAATAAAGTGGTCGAAGTGGCCGATGTAGGCGTTTCGAAGCATGAAGAGGAAGAGTTTGACGCCCTCGAGCGTTGCTTCGCGCATGAATGATGCGACCGTCGCAGTTTCTTTGCCGTTTGAGCCCTGAAGGGTTGAGTAGTCGTCGATGCCGGCGACAAAGCGCATCATTTCCTTGATGCGGTCGATCTGCACAAAATTCCCCTGATTCACGTCGCCGAAGCGGATTTCGCGCACCGATGCCGGATCGTTCGTCCAGAGAATGCCCATCGGCCGGACAACAATGCTCTTGCGCTGGTCATAGCCCGGAAGCGCAACAGGCGCAGCTGCGATCATGCCGTTAATGCGCACTGTCACAGCATCTTCGATTTTATTGGTGTCGGAGTTCACGAGCTCCTGCATGTGCATGAGGAGCTTTGGCATTCCCATGCCTTCAAATTGGAACGGGCGAGGGAAGAACGTCACCTTCCGGAACGGCTTTTCGCTGTGGTCGTGCGGGTTTGCGCCGTCCTTGATTTCGAGCGCGCCGGTGACGCCTCCGCCCGGGCAGAAGACCGTCATGCGGTCATCCATCCAGCGTTCGACGATTTCAAAGAGAACGTCGCTTGATTTCGGCTCGGAGTTTACGCCCGGATTGGCGTCGCCGAACTGGCGCGATGCTTTGGTGGTGTGCCGGATGCTCTTGCGGATTTCAAGCAGCACTTCTTTGCGCACGTAGGCGAAGTCAGTTGTGTCGCCCATGCCGGAGAGAGGCTTGCCGTCTTTATCCACAAAACGAGCCCATGCGCTGTCAGGGACATCGGGGTATTGCGCCTTGGCTTCATCAAGCGTGATCACGTAGCGCTGGAATACCGGAAGCGGATCGGAGAGCTTGCGCATGCGCACATGTCGGAAAAAATTGTAGACATCGACCGGATCAAAATCAGGCCAAAACACAAAGCCGGCTGTTTTCTGTCTGCGGAACAGCTTTTTAACTTTTTCAATAAGTCCGATTTTTTTCTCGACCGTTCTGACGGCCTCTTTTTTGAGGAAGTCCTTGCCGATAGTGTGGCCGAAAATAAGACACTGCAGGAAGTAGTCGATCTGATCTTCGCTCATGCGGTATTCCCATAGAAGCTCGAGCACTTCTTTCAGTGCTTCGCCGTGCGTGCCCTGCACGCGCAAGTCCGGCATGACGCCGACTGTCTTTTGCAAATACGCTTTTATGTAGCCGAAGACGTACGGCATGAATACATTGCTTTGCCACACTTCTCCGCTGGTCAGCTGCTCCAGTTCCTCGGCGCGGTCTCCGGTGTACGACTCAAAAAGTTTGTAAGCTTTGTCGTACTCTGGGTGAAAGTAGTAGCGGGCGTTCTTTACCGCCTCGTCGTATTCAGTTCTGAATTTTTCAAGCTCTTGTTGTGACGCCATAGAAATTTTAGGGGGACTTCTACGACGTATGGTTAGTTTGATTATATCACATCATTTTTGATGTGGACAAGCATAAAGGTTTATCTGGCTGGAAGCTCCTTCATGCCCTGCCACGCAAGCATTGCGGATATTAGCCGGTCGTCCTTGTTGCGGTTTTCCTTTGGGGCGCCGTCGCCGTTTTCCGCTCCCATGCCGTGCAGGCCACGCTCATCGGTTCTTATAAATGTGAGCATTTGGTTGACCGTGGATTCGCATGAAAGTCCGATCTCCTCTTCGCGCATGCCTTGCTTGAAGTCCTGTACCATCATCGGCTTGGTGAGGGAGTTAGTGCGCCAGCCGAGCTTGCGGGTCTTTGCATTGGTTATTTTATCGATTACTTCGCGCCGGTAGATGTTCGGGTACCCGGATTTTTTGAAGACGGCAAGCATCGCCGGCCCCGGATGATTTATTTCCGGCACAATCAGCGCATTGTTGAAATACATCGCGAGGTTGAGAGCAAGCTTTGCCAGTTCTTCCGGCGGAAGGCGGTCACTGGCGAATGACGCCACTTCGCGTCCGGTTCTTCGGCTGAATACTGTGAGAGCGCCGTCGTCTCCTCCTTCGCCTTCTGCGCTGTCCGCGCCGAGAGAGTAGAAGTGGCCTTTTTGAGGAAGCTCGTAAATCTCCACGCCTGCATCGGTAAGCGCGAGTGCCTTTCTGTTTTCGGCAAATGCCTGGACAGGAAGGGGTTTCCGGATGAATTTTCGCTGCGCCTCTATCAGCTCTTTCGGGATGACTGCATTTGTCGATGCAATGAATGCCTCCTGCAGTGTTGCCGGATACTCCTGCTTGAAATCCTCGGCGGACCCACCGGCTTTGTTCGGGATAGCCCATCTGCGCCAGTTCAGCTTTTCAAGTATTGCGTCCGGATCGGAGATTCCGTATTTGGCCATCTCGGTCGGCAGCCATTTTTCGTACGCATCAAGCGACCTCGCAAACTTTTCTTTTTCTTCTCTGCTGGCAAATGCGCGCTCGTATTCCGGCATAAGAAACCACGGAAGAAATATCACCTGAAAATCGTTTTTATTCTCCAGCGCTTCCTGCACAAAGTCGTAGAAGTATTTGCCGGTTCCGGCAACGCCGTTTGCGGTGCTCTCAACAATCACTATGGTGTCGGGCAGGTCGGGGACTGCCTGCAGTGCCGCGAGCATCAGCGTCTTTGCGTCTTTCCAAAACGCCACCTCGGAGGCGTGAAAGCAGTGAATGTTGAGGCCTCGGCCGATCTTTACTTTGTCGGCAGTTGCAATGGTCATCTTCGACCGGATGCCCGGCTCTTCAATGCGCGTTTTTGGATCGGGATTCTCAAAGACCAGCTGCTTTTTATTGTTGTACCGGACGAGCGGTTTTTCTTTTCTCGGCAGGCCGTCGTAGAAGAGCTTGGACATTGAAAAGATTTCGTCTGTTGTTTCCGGATCATGCGCAATAACCAGCGAGTGTGTGTTTCGCTTCCGCACCGTCCGGTGAAAAATAAGCGCTTCGGCCAGCGTCGAGACGCCTTCTCGCCGCGCTTTCGGCACAATGATACGGATCGGCTTGCCCTCCTGTTTGATGCGCTGGATGACTCCGTAAATGATCAGCTGCGGAGAGTTGAATGCGAGCGGTTTCAGCTCCCCCGATTTTGTCTTGATCAGGAGGTTGTGCTCTATGAATGATCTCGGCTCGTCCTGGTACCATCCGTACACTTCGCGCAGAGCGCTGATCTTACTTTCGCTTGTCTGAATTGTTGGCAGGCGGTTTTCCATAGGTTTTTTCAAAAAGCGCCAGCCGTTGCTCGTAGCTCATATCGTCAGGATCAGTAGGATCAGGCGGAAGCTCGATCGGCTGCTTTGCCTTCCCGAGCCAGCGGTCAAGCAGGCTGTTTGCAGCATTTAGTTTTACGAAGTCGCTTTTGCTTCCCATGAGCGCGGTGAGCATTTTGATTGCGGTCTGTGCTCCGCGCCGGATGTCAGCAAGATTTTCTTTTCTGATGAGCGCGTCCATCTCGAGCGCATATTCTTCATAGGCATTGTGAAGAAGTCCGTTCTTCTCGAACCAGTTGTCGATGGTGGTTTTCGGCACGCGCGTCTGTTTTGCGATGTCAGCATAAGGCACGCCTTCATACTTGAGGCGGACGGCGTCCCGGCATGCTTTGCTGTTTTTGTCGCGCTTTGCCATAGTGTTTATTTTCCTGCCAGCCAGTCGGCGCAGATAAGCTCCAGCGCTCTCGATCGCGTTGCTTTCTCGCTTTTCGCCAGCGAGTCAATGGCCTCATTGATTACCGTCGCCTGCGGTGCAGTGACGCTGAACGTAATCAGCGAAATGGTCACGCGCTTTGGATTTATTTTTTCTTTCGTCTCAACAACATTCGCGCCGCGTGATTTTGCGAATTCGGCGACGTCTTTCACAAACTGCGCGATGCGCTCTTTCGGGTCTTCATCCACGATAAAGCTCACCTCGACTAAATGCGGGCGCTCCACTTCTTCTTTTAGTTTTTTCAGCTGCTCGTTTGCCTCTTCTTCGGCCACTTTGAGCGCGTCTTTCAGCGTTTCTTCTTCCTGTCCGTACACTTTGGCGATTTTCTCGATAGTGTGACCGCGCTTCGTCAGCTCATAGACGAGCATGCCGAGCTTGAGCAGGTCGTCCTGCCCGCCGATGTTGTCCTGCAGCGAGTAAATCTGCGCATCGTCGTCATTGAGCTCGTGGATGTTCACGGCGATTGTCTCGAGGCCGAGCTCTTTCATTGCCGACCATGTGTGGAATCCGCCGAGTATCTGCATGCCTTTGCCGTGCCGGCGGACTTGAATCGGCTTGGTTTGGCCGTGCTCTTTAACGGACAGCTTGAGCGCCTCAAATTCCTTCCGGTTCATCCGGTTTGGATTCCACGGGTTCGGCTTGCATGAGCCGATCGGAACGATTTCTGTCTTGAGTTCTTTTCCTTGTTTTTTCATATGGTGTAAACGATGTATTCAACATTGCCCTCTGTCTGCTTTTTGCCGACGATGTTGGAGATTGACCAGCGGTGCTCCAGCACTTCCACGTCGGCTTTCCGGTATTTGCGTACCATCTCCAGCAGCTCCTCGGGGCTGATGCCTCGGTCGGGATTGGTCTGGCCTAAAGACACAATCCAGTGCGGAATGTGGAGTGCGGATGCAAACATTCGGTCAAGAAATTCCTGCGCGTCTTTCCGGCTGAACACGCTGTCGTCTTTTTCTATTTTTTCTCCGGCAATCATGCAGTCGAGGACGTAGTATTCTGTTTCGTAGGAGCTTGAGTCGGGGTAGGGCGGGTCAAAGTATGCGATGTCGCCTTTTGTTTTTTTCAGAAATTCAAATACGTCGAGCTTGTGCACTTCGTTCTGCAGGTGGTTATCAAAAACGCCTCGGTTTATAAGCTCCTTCAGCTTGAGCAGATACGGCAGAGGATGGCTTATCATCTGCAGATTGTGCGAGGCGTGGCTTTTTGAGCGGAATGGGTATTCAAATTTGCCGGCATCCAAGTCCATCGTGTCCCGAGTGTGCGTGTATTTTGCGAATTGGCGCGTGCCGGCAACGTATTTCATGAGAAGCAGGCGCATCAGGTAGAAGCGCATCGAGCCCGGCTCGAAGTTTGCCCGAAGCGATGCGAACGCGTTGTCGAGAAACTGCGCGGTCTTGCGCACCATGATTTTCGGCACATAGTTTTTTTCTATAAAGCCGCTGTTTTCAGTTTTTTGAAAAAGGAGCGCCACGTCCTCGTCGGCGATTTTTATTCTGCTGTTTTCTACGAGCGCCTTGCCGATGGCGTAGGAGCGCTCGGCGATGTCATTGCATACAACGCGGTAGCCCTTTGCTTTCGCCCACATGCTTACCGATCCTCCGCCGAGGAATGCATCAACAAATACGCCGTCTGGCTTGGTGACGCGCTTGAAAATATCCCGTATGATTCTGCGCTTGCCTCCGAAGTAATTCGGGAGCGCATCAAATTTTTTCCATTGTTTTGACATATGTGCCGGTTTTGACTGCTTGCACCTCCGCGCGCGACTCCCTCCCTATGCCCGAATTCCCGTAAGGGATAGGCCGCGGGCATATCGACCAGAAGAGAGGGATGCGTGCGCGGATGTGTATCTTGTCTGATGTAATTATATCATTTTTGATGTGGTTCTAAAACGGCTATTTCTGCTTCTACGCGCCCGATTCCGTCGCCGGCCGGCTCAAAGTCGAAGCTGCCGGCCAGATTCTTGTCGTTTTGGAACAGCGCGTCTGCGATTGAGCCGAAGACATTCTCCGGATCGGCGTGTGCTCTGTTTTTCCATAGAATTTTGAGGCGCATTGAGGCCTTTGCGCCTTGGGGAAGAGCTATCGGCTTTTCTCCGCAGGCAATCCGGCGCTTTGCCTTGTTCCATTCGTCGGGGCCTGCCTGCGTCCGGACAGCGCCTATGAATTGCATCTGCACATAGCGCTTCCACGCGGCATAGCGCTGGGCTTCTTTCGTCCAGTATGAATTCCGCGTCTTTTTAATCTTCGGCAGTGGGTTGCCGTGCGGGTCTTCCTGATTTCCTTTGATGGTGAATGCAATCTTCATAGGGCTTCAAAATTGGGACTTATTGGGAGTTGCCGGCTATTCGCCGGTCGCTGCCGGTCAGCTCGTAAATGTCGCACATTTCTACGATGCGCGAGGTGCTGCGCTCTCCGATTTTTTCAGCAAGTTCCTGCGTGTTGCAGTTGCTGGTGAAAATTGTGGGCAGCTGGTGAATGTAGCGATGATTGATGATCCGGTAGAGCGTTTCTGCCACAAAGTCCGTCGCCCTCTCGGCCCCAATGTCATCGAGGATCAGGATGCGCCGGTTTTCGGGATTGGTCAGATCGTCCTCGGCTCGCCTCTTGTCGAGGTAGTGGCGGTCGATATCAGCACGGATTTCGTGGATAAGGTCGACCACATTCCAGAGAGTCAGGTAGCGCCAGCTTTGAGGCACCTCGTAGTGTTTTTTCAGGGCAAAGCAGATGTGCGTCTTGCCGGTGCCCACGCCTCCGTGGAGGTAGATGCCTTTTCCGCCTTTAAGCATTGACTCAAATGCCTGCTGGATTTTGGCCGGCACCTCTTCCCAGTTTGCTTTTTCGTATCGTGCTGGTGTTTTCATACTTTTGTGCTTTTTATGCTTTCAAATTTGCCTGCGCCTGTCTTGGGGCTGTCGGCTTTCAGCTCGTCCTCCCAGCGCTCTTGATTCAGGTAAGTTGCCGGATGCGGGATGTATCGACCTTTGTCGCGCTTCCATTGGTCGGTCTTTTTGGCCGCCTCGATGGCTTTCATAATTTTCTCGGCTAGCTCGGGCGAAGGGCTGATGTGCATCCATTTCTGCAGCGCCAGCTTCTTTGCTTTTTTGTTCGGATAGGCATGCCAGAATTTTTCGAAGTCCGCGACAACACTCTCTGATTCTTTTTTTAATTTCTCTTTGTCTATTTCTCTTTTGGTAGGAACATTCATGCCTTCCTGGTGGGACTCTTTATGCCTAGGGGTAGGCATATTTTTGCCTACGGGTGGGCATCTCCATGTCAGGTAAATCCTGCGGTATGTTCCTTTGGCGCTCTTATTTGTGTCGCGTATTATCAGTTCTTTCGACTCCAGCTCCAGCATCAGCTTCCGGATGGTGCGCTGCTTGATGCACAGCCGCTGGCCGAGATACTTGTCGGTGGCGATACAGTAGCCGTGCCTTTTTGTGAGCGCGGAGATTTCTCCGTAGAGCAGCTTGCCGTTCGGGCTCAAGTCCTTCCGCTCCAGAATTTCGATCGGAATTACCACAAAGTAATGCGGCTCAAAAAGCTCCTGCAGTTTTTCCATTGAGTCGATTCCTCGGTTCATGAGGAAATCGGCCATCTGCAGTTCAGTGGGTTTTTCGTGTCCGTATTCGTTTGTGGGTTTTTCGTTGTCCATAACTTTATGCGAACAGCTGTCGCTGCGGTTCTCTTGCCATCTCGAAGCGGTAGACAACGCCGAGGGAGATTGGCATCAGCGCCGGCAGCTCGACCTTTGTCTCCGGCATAGCGATGTCGTAGTCGAACTCGCGCTCAAACCATGTGACTTTTCGCTGGTAGTCGCGGATCGTCACCAGCTTTTCGTCGTGGTCAATCACGCGGTTCCGGTACGTCTTCACTCGCTGGGGCACGGCCGTCAGTCCGCGCAGGAATTGCGCGCCTCTCCGCGTTATCAGCCAGAAGCCGGAGTGGCTGCTTTCATCGTCGATCTTTGCTGCGAGCGCGTGGAAGCGCAGCTTGGTGAAGTTTGTCCATTCGTTGTCAGTCAGGCGGAAGTCAGGCCGTGCGCCGATCTTCATGTCGTCGTGGATGTGTATGCGGTTCCGGTTGTAGTAACGGACTGCCCGATGAAGTTTCACCAGCGCCGAAACTAGCCCAGGTGTGAGCCGGTGCCAGTATTCGCGCATCAATGCTCCGCAGTGCGGGCATTTTTGCGATTGGTTTTTACTTGCGTTGGTGCTCATAGGTTTTTACATGGTGAATCCCTGCAATCGCACCTCTCCTCGGTTGGCGGGGTGGAGGAAGAGCATGTCGCCTTTGCCGGCGAGCTTTTCTGCTCCGCGCTTTCCGAGTATTACTTCGCTGTCTGTCGGCGATGCGGTTGTCAGTGCGATGCGGGTCGGGAAGTTCGCTTTGATCAGGCCGGTGATTACGTTGGTGCTTGGCCTTTGTGTTGCGATGATGAGGTGGATGCCGACAGCGCGAGCCATCTGCGCCAGCCGAACCAGCAGCAGTTCGATGTTGGCGTCCGGCCGGTTCATTTCATCCTGCGCATCCAGCTCTTCGAGCGCTTCGACCAGCTCTGCCTTGGTTATTCCGTGAGGCACATTTTGCCCGCGCCGTTCCATTTCTTTGCAGAGCCACGGCCGGCTTTTCTGTCCGTATCCGTTGATCTTGCGCCGCTTTTCTTCGATGCCGGCGCGCAGTATGAGGTCTGCGAATTCGTCTACCACGATCGTGATGTAAGGCATCCGGTTTTCCGCATTCCGCTTGCTTTGGTTGTATTCGCCGATGTCGCGCTTGCCGGCTTTTTCGAGAGTCCGATATCTGCGCTCCATTTCATCTGCGATTTCCATCAGCTTGCGCACTGCGCTGTCGTATTCGTAGATAATTTTTCCGCGCAGGTGCGGTTTGCGTGCAAACGGCGCCAGCTCGACCCGCTTCGGATCAATCAGTACCAGCTCCATTTCTTCAGGAGCCATCTGCTTGGTAAGTGCGGTGATGATGTTGTGCAGGAGCGTGGATTTTCCGCTTCCGGTTGTGCCGGCGATCAGGAGATGCGGCATTTCGCTGAGCGGGACGCTGACGCATTCTCCGCTGACGTTGATTCCGATCGGCAGCGAGAGCGTGCCCGGCTTCAGGTGCTCTTTGCCGAGCTTCGGCGCAGTGCGCGTTTCGTTTTCTACTTCGACGCCGACCAGCGTTGTGCCCGGGATCGGAGCGATGATTCTTATTTCTCCTTTTGCTCCCAGCGCATGCGCAATGTCGTCTTTGTGCTTTTTGATTGCCGTCATTCTTACTCCGGCCGATACTCGGAATCGGTACTGCGTTACCGATGCGCCGGCTCTTGTCTCGACTGGCTCCACGGGTATTCCGAATTCTGCGAGCCGGACTTTGATCCGCTCTTCGGGCAGCAGATTTTTGTTTTCTGCCCGGTCGAGCCTTGAGGCGACAAACTTCTTTGAGGTGAAGGCGATGTCGCGCACCTTATGCATCACTTCGACGTCGCTCATATCCGCGTTGATGAGGCCCTGCGCATACATGAGTCCTGCGTGCTCGCCGTCGAATGGGTCGGAGAGGTTCGGCAGGAAGATCGGATCGTTTGAGAGAAACTTCGCAACGTCTTTGTAGAGGTTGTAGAAGATAATCCGGTACGGCTCGTGGTCAAACGGCACCGCCCAGTCCCTGATCTGCGGAGTTCCGGCGTTGCCGTTGCTGTTGAGCGTTCGCTTGATCTCGCGGAAGAGCATGCGCTCCGCCTTTATCCCCTCCGAGGCGAGGAGCAGATGGAACATGAATTGCGACTGGATGATTTTGATGTAGTCCTCGGTTTCGTAATCCGTGAAGTTGGTTACGAATTTTGTGTCGATGATTTCCACTGCGCCGTCTTTGCGCCGGTGCACCAGATCGGGCACGCCGGTTGCGGGGAGGGGCAGCAGATCTCCGCCGAGCGTCCGCAGCTCTCCTTCGAGTTTTTTCTCCGACATCAGGATTTCGTGGTACTCCGGCTCTTCGGCAAAGTAGAAGTCCATTGCCTGCGTGTATCCTTTGAGCATCGACTCTCGACTTCCGGTTTTTCCGTATTCGATGTAAGCATCAGAGAATTCGTCGAGGAATTTCAGGCCGGTTTCTTTTGCGAGCGCAATTGCTTCCGTGCGGTCTTTCGGCACCGGAATGTCGGGGTGGCCGCCGTAGTACACTTTCAGCGCTTCGTGGCCTGCGCGCCCGATCATTCCGGACACGCTCATCTTTGCGTCATAGACGCCGAGAATGTATTTCATTTTGAAGATGAGCGGATTGCGCAGCAGCTGTGTGAGCGCCGAGTATGACAGCGATCCGATCGGCATTGTCTTGCCCGGGGCCTGTTGGATGTTTGTTAGTGATTCCATAGTTATTTGCCTTCCGGCTCGTTAGATGCGTTTGGATCGTGGAGCGCTCGGCCTACCGCCGGCCCTCCTGCGTCGAGGGTTGAGCGGCGCGCTTCGATTACTGAATCCTGATTGTCTTCCGAGATTGCTTTCTGCAGTGCGTCGTTTTTCGGAAGGAGCTTTGAGAGCTGCTTGATGGCGGTCTTGCGCCACATCCACAGCTCGGGGTCGTTGTCCGGATTCCACGGCGTGTATTCGGAGTTTTTGCTCTGCGAAAATCCTTTGAATTTCATTACTTCCGCTTCCGACAGGACTTTGAAGAGCTTGTGCCCGTTGATGGCAGCGATGGCGTAGACGCCGATCGGCTTGCCTCGGTCTTTGAGCACATTCGGCTTGTGGACGAGGTTCGGCTCGAGGCCTTCCTCGTATTCGAAGGCGTCGTTTTCGCAGATAATCTGCGCGTTGACCGCTTCGACGCCGGCGCGGTAGAGCAGGGTGATGATGCCCTGATAGCCGAGCTGGAATTGGGCCTTTCCTTTATAAGGGATTACGTATGCTTCGCCCGACACACTGGAGGGGTAGAGCTGGTACTCCGCGCATGCCATGAAGGCATGCAGGAGCGTGGTGCGGTCGCATTCCAAGAGCGCAGGATTTTTCTGCGCCGAGTAGACGACTGCGCTCATAAACTTCATGGCTTTTTCTTTTTGGCCATTGAAGTAATTGAGCACCTGTTTCTGATAGTCGCCGACAAGCTGATGCCGGAACTGCTCCAGCGTGGTTGCCGGCCTTTGGTTCGGCGTTGTGGCGACATGCGTTGTTGGTTGGTTTGTCATAGGGGCTTCTTTAAGATTTCGTTAATTTTTCTTGATTTATGCGTATTCCGGTTCGATTTCCGGAATTTGGCAGAGGCATCTCTGCGTTCCGATGGGGGCATAATGCGGCTCTCCCGGCCATACCTGCTCCATCGTTGTGATTTCACCCTCGCCTCCGCACAATTCGCATGTCTCTTCTGCGATTGGTGTAGACATAGTTCAGCGCTGGGTGATATGATTAGCTTGTTGATCCGAAAGGATCGGCTCGGAAGAAGCCAGCTCTGCAAAGACGGGCTTCTTTTCGTTTTGAGGGAGAAGCCGGACGACCATTTCGGCCTGCGTGCGCCAGAACGGATTCCAGTGTCCGGTGCGCCCTTCGAGTGCGATCTGCCCGATCGATGCAAACAGGATCAGCAGGTCGAGCATCATGAGGAATGCGAGAGACTGGAAGGTTATTGATGCGATGTGTTTTGCTTGCTGCATAATTCGTAGTTGTTAATTTCTAAGTGCGGAAGCTATTTGACCTTTTGAATGGCCATGAGAGTTTCCCGAATGAGCTTTGCTTCCGCTTTCAGCTCTTTTTCTTCTTTGCCTTCGGCGTATTTTCTTGCTTCTCGGTTAAGGTCGAGGCACTGAATAAGGCAGCTCTGGATCAGAATTTTCTGTGCCTTTGTTATCGGGATTTCTTTTGGTGGTTGTTCTGTCATAGGGGGTGCTTCTTAATGTTTGCTGCCGGTTGTTGTCGGAGTCGTTGCTCCGTCGACCTTTTCCGAGCGCTTGAGCGCTCGCCTTAGGGGCTGCGGGCCTCTAAGGCGAATGTTCAAGAAGCACGTCAAGCGTGCCGTTCATTTTTGCGACTGTGAGAAGGATGTTTTGCGAGACGCGGTCGCGGTGCTTTCTGTTTGCCGGATCGTCGAGGTCGTAGCGCACGCCGTCTGCCTCGACGCATACTTTTGCCGTGGCCCTGCTCCGGCCGAACAGGTACGCTTTGCCCGTCGCCTCTTCGGCGATGCGCACTGTTCCGTATGCTTTGTTTCGGCATTCGTTGGAGCAGAATTTCCGCTTTGAAGAATCCGCATCAAATTCTTTTTTGCACATTTGGCAGTGCATGCGGTTTTTGCTCGGGCGCTTGTTGAAGCATTCTTTTGAGCAGTATTTCCTGTCCGGTGCGTCGGGGCGGAATCTCTTTCCGCACGTCGCACAATCTGCCGGCAGGAATTTGCGCGAGCCCCCCTGCCGGCATTTGTTCGAACAGAATTTGCGCTCAGGCCGGTCGGCATTGAATTCTTTTTTGCAGTTTTTGCAGATAAGCTTTGTCATAGTTGCTGTGTCTTACATCATTTTTGGTGTGATTTCAGTGCAAAAAAATTTCATCGACAGGCTTCCCTAAGGCGAGGGCTATTCTTCGTGCCGTGTCGACGCGTGGCCGAATAAGTCCGGCCTCCAGACGGCTCAGATATGAATTGCTGCTGATTCCGATGACTTTCGCCATTTCTCTTTGCGTCCACCCGCGCTCTTTGCGGGCCTGGATCAGCTGGCGGTTCTTTTGGGGTTTTGCTGGTGTTTTCATAGTATTACATCACTCTTGTTGTAAGTATAATCATTTCTGGTGTGATAGTCAAAAGCAGGTGCAGTGGATAACTCGGTGGCAAAAAAGGCCGGAATACTGTCTATCCACAGGTAGGGGTATTTGCACTTGATTACAGATTTGGTATAATTACATCATGAGTGTTGATAATCCTATGGTTACTAACTTTGGGGCATATCTAAAAAGCGCGAGGGAAGGGAAGAATCTGACCCAGCGCGAAATTGCCGACCGCCTGAAAGTCAGCCAGTCGCAGATTGGCAACTGGGAGCTTGGCATACGTTTTCCGTCCGAGAAGCAGCTCGAGGCCCTTTCGCGTGCCTATGAAATTCCGAAGGACGACCTCACAAAGCGCTGGATCGAGGTAAAGGCAGGCAGGGCAATTCAAAGCGTCGGCATCGACAAGAGCTATTCGTTTGATATCAAAAAGCTCCCGCAGGCCGCAGAGCTTAGGACTGCAGAAGAGAAGCTGTCCGAGGTCTTGGGCGCAGTGCGCTCCATGCTTGGCGACAGGAAAGAAAATGATTTCGTGCAGATTCCGATTCTTGGGATTGCTCCGGCCGGAGACATCATCGATGTTCAGCAGGGCGATGAGGACGTTATTGCGCTCCCCCGGTCAGCGGTGATCCATGCCCACGAGATTTTTGCATTGCGCGCCGACGGCGTTTCTATGGAAGAAGCGGGTATCAATACCGGAGACATCTGCGTCTTTGATGCCGATGCACGGCCGGACGACGGAGATATTGTCCTCGCTGCAACGCCTGACGGCATTACCATGAAGTATTTCTTTAAGAAAAAGGATCACGTCGAGCTCCGGCCTGCCTCCAAGACCTTCAAAAAGGTTTATAAGCTCCGAGAGGTGAGCATTCAGGGCAGGCTCGTCTATCACATTAAGAAATACTGATAATATGCTATGCGCGCCGTCACCTACGTTCGGGTTTCCACCGAGCAACAAGCAAAAGAGAATAAGGGCAGCATCGATCATCAGATCAACGCCTGCGATAAAGCCATAAAAGACCACGGATGGGAGCTAGTGATGGCTCCCATCAAAGATATTGAGAGCGGACGCGAGGTAAAGGGGCGCGAAGCATTCGAGGCCCTCATTACCCAGCTGTGGCTTGGCAACGAGATCATGCCCGAAGAAGTCCCTGAAGACATGAAGGGATTTTTTGGTCTGCTGCGATCCACAAATAACGGCCGGCCGTTTGATGTGCTGGTGGTTTACGACTATGATCGGCTTGGCCGCGATCATGCCGATTCGCAGACAATCTGCAAGCTGCTGCTGAAGAGGGGCATTCAGGTGTATTCCTGCAATCAGCCGGTGGAGCCGGATGATCCGCAGAATATCAACATCTATAATGACCAGCGCGTCTTCAGCCAGACGTTCGGCGCGCTTAAGTCCGCTATTGAAATTCATTCGACACGCCGGCGCTACTGGCAGGGCATGGGCAATAAAGTGAAGCGGGGCGATCTCCCGCATCCTTCATCCCCTCCGTATGGATACGACCCGAAGGTTACTGATCTCGGCAACGGCAAATCAAAGATCGAGGTTGTCGTCACCGATGCTGATGCGGAAATTGTCAGGCAGATTTACGACCGCTATCTTGAAAATAAAAGCTACCGCGACATCGCCAACTACCTGAATGACCGAGGGATTCCGAGTCCGTCCGGCAAGCTTTGGTACTACTCGACAGTGAAGCTCGTTCTTACCAATCCGGTGTATGCCGGCCTTGTGCGCTGGCAGCATAAGCGAACATTCTTCGGCAAGCAGAAAAAGCAGCCTGCGTCGAAGTGGGTCATCACTAAAGGCAATCATCCGGCGATCATCCGCGAGGAAATTTTTTGGCAGGTGCAGAGCATCATTGATGCAAAGAGCACTATAAAAGGCAGAGCAAGCAATGCCACGGCTCTTTTGTCAGGACTGGTTAAGTGCGCCCACTGCGGTTCTACGATGTGGGCCTATAATGCCGGCGATGACAGCCACGCGCCTCCTTACTATGTCTGCGCAAAATTCCATGCATTCCGGAAGTGCGGAAATAAGTATATTGCGATGGAATTGCTGGATAGCGTGGTCATCGACAAATTCGTTGAGATTGCAAACAATAAGGAGCTTCTGTCGCAGCTCATTCAGGATCAGAAAGCCAGCGAATCGAAGCGCGTTGAGCGCGAGGTTAAGGCCGTGTCTCTGCAGGAAAGCAAAAACAGAGAAAAGCTTGCCCGGCTGGTCACTGCATACGAGAACGGAGTGCTGGATATAAAAATGTTCGGGGAGCGAAAGACGAAACTGGATGGGGAATTTAAGAAAATTGCTCAGGAGCGCGAGCGTCTTGATACGCATCTGATGCGGCTTCGCGCAAAGGATTATGCGTTCAAAAGCATTCAGAAGATTGAAGCGCTCAAAGATAACCTCGCCGCTAATAAGCCGATCCTGCGCAACATACTTTTAAGCACAGTGAGCCGCGTTGAGGTTCTGAGGGAAAGTGTGGATGCCAACAGGTTCGGGGTGGAGCTTGTATTCAAATAAACGTGGATTCGGCATTTGATCTTGCGCTATTTTATTTTTTTCGCTATCATTTGAATATCTATGCAAACGAGAAATGTACAGCAGATAAAAAAGGAGCTTAAAGATAAAAAGGCAATTCTTCAGTGTGCCAAAGAATTCAATATGGTCGGCGATCCGACACGACTGAAGATTTGTTATCTTCTCTGCCGGCATGGAGAGCTGTCGGTGGGAGAAATTGCAGAGATTATCGGCGTATCCATTTCCGCCGTGTCCCATACTCTAAAGAAGCTCAAAGAAGCCGATATTGTTGAAAATCGAAGGGATTTCAGAACTGTATATTACCAATTAAAACAGTCGTCTTTAGCGAATATGCTCAAAGACAGACTGTGGCCATAAAACACTATGCAAAAATTTGACCTTATCATTATCGGTGGCGGTGCAGGCGCGTTTGCAGCCGCTATCCGCGCCAATGAACTCGGCGCAAAAACCGCGCTTGTGAACTCCGGCCTTCCGCTCGGCGGCACGTGCGTCAATGTCGGCTGTGTGCCGTCAAAGACGCTACTCTATGCCGGCGAGATTTTGCACCACGCCAAACATCACGGCGTCGCCGGTGTTGAGATTGAGGTGAAAAACTTTGATTTTCAAAAAGTCGTGCAAGACGAACTCTCGCTTGTGGAAAAATTGCGCCAAGAAAAATACGAAAAAGTATTAAAGAATTTGGAGCATGTAACGGCAATTGAAGGCAGAGCAAAATTTGTTTCTCAAAATGAGATAGAAGTAAATGGTGAAAAATTAAGTGCGGAGAAATTCATTATCGCAGCTGGTTCTACCGCTACTGTGCCTACGATTGAGGGAATCAATGGAGCTGGCTTTATAACACATATTGAGGCATTAAAGCTTGAAAAACAGCCGAAGGAGCTGATTGTGGTCGGTGCAGGGCCTCTCGGTCTTGAGTTTGCCCAGATGTTCTCGCGTTTTGGCACGAAAGTAACCATTCTCCAGCGCGGAGCTTCAATCTTTCCTCCGGCTGAAAAGATTCTTACGGATCGCCTTCAGCAAATACTGGAGAAAGAAGGCATTATCATAAAGACGAATGCCGAGGTAAAAAGCGCGCGCAAAGAGAGCGATAAAAAAGTTGTTTCGTACACTGTTGGTGGCAAGCCGGAGGAAATTTCTGCGGACGAAATACTCTTGGCCGCCGGCAAAATCCCAAACACGCAAGGGATCGGTCTTGATGTTGCAGGCGTTGAAATTGATAAGAAGCAAGCCATTACAGTGGATCAGCGTTTTAAGACATCAAATCCTAATGTGTTTGCCGTCGGAGATGTTACGAACGGCCCCCTGCGTCTTGAGCCGACTGCCGGACGCGAAGGCACGCTCGCAGCTGAAAATGCGCTCAAAGGCACAACGCTTTCTATTGATTACAATACCGTGCCTTACACGATTTTTACCGATCCCCAGCTTGCCGGTGTCGGACTTACCGAAGACGAGCAGATGAGGCAAATGGGCGTTTGTGCTTGTCGCACCGTTTCGTTTGAGGATGTTCCTAAAGCTATCATCATGCACCGCACTGAAGGACTTATTAAAATGGCGATTCACCCCCAGACAAAACAGATTATGGGAGTCCATATCCTTGCACCCAATGCCGGAGAATTGATCGCCGAAGCAATGATGCTGGTGAAAAACAAAAACACGATTGACGATGTGGTGAATTCTTTGCCGATGTTTCCAACATTGTCGGAGGCGATAAAAATTGCCGCTCTTTCATTCACCAAAGATATTAGCAAATTAAGTTGCTGTATATGAAAAACGAGGACAAAACATTTCTTAAAATTGGAGTGGCGGCGGCCTTTCTTGCCTCACTCTGCTGTCTTGGGCCTCTTATTCTCATTGCACTTGGTGTAGGCACGGCTTCAAGCGTGCTCTCCATCGGATACAATAAGCCGTATTTTCTTGCTGGCGCACTTGTCTTTTTCGTTGTTGCTGCATGGCTTTACTTTAGAAGGAAACAGAGAATTGCTTGCGACTGCGGAGACGGTTCGGGCAGGCTCGATAATAAAAAGGTGGCGGCGCAGGTCGTCATCGCCCTCTGCGCAATGATTATACTTTATCTCTTGCTGACATACGTGCTCGTGCCATTCCTTGCGCCTTTGGTTTACAAATATCTTTACTAGCTCTATGAACAAAAATTTAATTTTAGCAGCAATTATCCTCGCTGTAGCCGGTGTCATCGGTTTTCGGCTTGTAACGCATAACAACCCATCGAACAGCGCAACACAGGTAGATGCAGCTAATCTGCGTCATGTGACCATGAAGGTTGACGGCATGTACTGCGCCTCCTGTCCTTACAATGTAGAAAATGCTCTTAAAGACATGCGTGGCGTTGTAAATGTGACCGTAGGGTTTACGGGCAAAGAAATTATCGATGGAACCGTAGAGGGGCGAGGCGAGGTTATTTACGATCAAGCGCAGGTGAACCCAGTTGATATGATACGTGCCATTCAGCCTTATAAAGGCGCTGTTTTGAATGATAAATCAGCATCCTCTACAACGTTAATCCCATTGCCGAAAAGTATTTCTTTATAGACCTGTAATGCACACCCGTTGCTGGACGAGCTGCCCGAGTTCCCGCGCCACGCGCTCGAGCACCTGCGGCAGCCGCTCGAGGACGGCCACGTGACGGTGTCCCGGGCCTTGGGAGCGGTGCGATTCCCCTCGCGTTTCATGCTTGTCGCGGCCATGAACCCGTGTCCGTGCGGGTTTGCCGACGATCCCAGGCGCGATTGCACCTGTCGGCTCCACGTGAGGGAGCATTACAAGAAAAAAATGTCCGGCCCGCTCATGGACCGGATCGACCTGGTCATCGAGGTGCCGAACCTGGATGTCGGGAAGCTGTTCGATGAAAGCCGGCCGGAGGGATCCGCGGCCGTTCGGCTGCGGGTAGAGGCGGCGCGGGGGCGGCAAACGGCCAGGTTCGCGGATACGGGCCTGTTCACGAACGCGGAAATCCCCGCCTCGCGCCTGGATGACTGGTGCCGCGTGGATCCAGCGGGACGGACCTTGCTCGAAGCGGCCGTATCATCGGGCCGGCTCTCCGCGCGAGGGCTCGCGCGCGTGCGCAAGGTGGCGCGCACCATCGCGGACCTCGCCGGTACGGAAGGAATCACGCGCGAACACGTCGCGGAAGCGTTGCAATACCGGCTTCCGAACTGAAAAAGATGGGCGCCCGTGCAGGCGCCCGCGTCAATATTCGTAGTATTGCCTGTCGCGCGGCGCTTCCATCCCATAGAAGTCGAGTGCTTCGAGGTTGGCGGGGCGCGTGATGATCCTCTTGAAGGACTTCCATGCCTTGTCCCACTTGTTCGGATCGTCAGGCCTCGTGCCGGGCAGCTGCTCGTAGGACACGACGAGCAGCATCTCCGGCGGCGTTCCTGGGACCGGCGCATGTTCGAAGACGGCCAGCGCGATCCCGAAGCCGAAATGCACGTTGATCACCGTCGCTGGCAACCGCCTGTCCTCGATGACCCGCCGCACGCGTTCCCATTCCGAGCGCGTGAGCGGCCTGGTCTCCTCTGGCTGCGGCGGATGCGCCCGGCCGTAACACCATCCCGGAGCATCCGGTGTCGTCCAGATGGATGCCTGCAGCTGCCGCATCCATTCGATGCCGTCGGTCAAAAGGGCAATGCTCGTCATGGCGGCCTCCTCGCGCGCAGGATACAGCCAGGACGCTTCCGTCACAAACGGAAACGGGGCCTCACGGCCCCGTTTTCCCTTAACGCACGTAGTCGAGCGGATTCTGGAACTTGCCGTTCTTGATCACCTCGAAGTGCAGGTGCGTACCGGTGGAGCGTCCCGTGGAGCCGGTCTTCGCGAGCGTCTCGCCCACGCTCACCGCTTGTCCGACTTTCACCAGGTTCTTTGAGTGGTGCGCGTATCGCGTGACCAGCCCGTTTCCATGGTCCACCTCGATGGTGTACCCGTACCCGTTCCTCCAGCCGGAATAGATGACGACGCCGTCCGACGCGGCACGGCTCACCGTCGTATAATCGCCGTCGATATCCACCCCCGTGTGCTTCCATCCGTAATACTGGGTGATGACATGCCAGTTGGTGGGCCAAACCCACGTGCCGGATCCCCCGCTAAATCCGGCGAGCGCGCCGGTGCGCGTGCTCGTTTGTCCCGTGAGCGGCGCCTTCCCAGTGGTGAAGATCCTCGCGACGGACGCCGTGCGGGGCGGGGCGGGCGGTTCGGCGTCCGGCAGCACGATCTGCTCGCCCACCACCAGGTCGTCGGCGCTCGACAGGCGGTTGAACGCGATGATCCTTTCCGTCTCGGCCCCGTATGCCTTCGCGATCCTCGACAGGCTGTCGCCCTTCTTGATGGTATAGATCACGCCGTCAATCGGGGGGATCTTCACGCTCTGTCCCGGACGGATGATGCTTCGGACCGTCATGTTGTTGGCCCACAGGAGCGAACTCAAGGAGAGGCCGAACCGGTCGGCGATGCCGTACAAGGTATCCCCCTCGGCGACCTGATAGGTCTCCACCGCGGTCCTCGGGGCCACGGACGCCCCTCCGTCGTAGATCGTGGGGGCGGAAACGGCGCTCCCGCCCACCGTGGTGGTCGCGTAGGCATGGCTGTTCAGGTCGAGGTCCGGATAGGCGCGCGACGCGATGGTGCCATCATTGTCGAGATACGAGACGTTCGACGGGGGAGGAGCCGGCTGCGCGGATACCACCTCGACCGCCTGTGAATCGTCTTGCGCGACCAAGGCGTACAGCATGCTTCCGGTCCCGAACGACTCGGCGCGCACCTCGCTCCCCTGGAGATTCGTCCCGCTCGCGAACGCCGCGATGGCGACCACGGACACGTGGATGGCATATCGGTTGGAAGCCAGGTAGGCGACGCGGTTTTTTGCCGGCATGAGCACGCGGCCCGTCTGCCGCTTGAGAAAGAAAGCCAGGCGGTAGATCGGGACCCCCAACGCGCGCAACACAAAACGCCCTGCGATGCGCAGGGGCGTGGAAGCGGCCTTCATGAACGGGACGACGGCCCTCCGAAACCAGATCAGCCCGTACAGGAGCGTAAGCAGCGCGCGGACGAACAGTTGTTTGATCGCGAGCTTGATAAAGGGAGGGTTACCTCATTTTCAAGTGACGGAATGGTAGCAATCACGGCCTCATCTGTCAATGGAAAAAAGGGAAATAACTGCTCATCTTAGCCTTATTTAGTATCCATGGGCAGGAACGACCTATACGAGAGCCGATGGACGGGGCACGGGCCCTCTTTTCTTATCGCCAGGCGGTGCTCGGCCGTTGCATACCCCTTATGGATGTCGAATCCGTACGCGGGATGCTCCTGCGCGAGCGCGCGCATGAGCCGGTCGCGCGTCACCTTGGCGATGATGGACGCCGCGGCGATGGACTTTACGGTACGGTCCCCGCGGATGATGCCGTGTTGGGGAATCGTGATGCCGGGAATGGTCCAGGCGTCCACGAGCACGTAATCGACGGCGGCGATCGCTTCCACGGCTCGACGCATCGCGTTCAAAGTGGCGCGTCGCAACCCGACCGATGCTATTTCCTCGACCTCCGCGATGCCCACGGCATGCGCCGACGAACGCGCGATGACGAGCTCGTACAGCTCCTCCCGGGCCCCTTCCTGAATGAGCTTGCTGTCGCGCACCTTCCCGAGCCTCGAGTCGAACGGAAAGATGACCGCCCCCGCGACGACCGGCCCTGCCAACGCCCCGGTTCCGGCCTCGTCCACCCCGGCGATGGCGCAAAAACCGCGCTTCCGGAGCTCGCGTTCGACGAGGAAGGTCGGGGCCGAAGGGGACATGGGCTCTTTGACAATATGCGGTTTCATTCCTAGTATAACACCGTCTTAGGTACTTTTTGGCCCATCCAGGCCCATCTATGAATGACATCATTCAGTACGCCATCGGCGCCTCCGTGGTCGCCCTGGCTTATGGAGGCTTTCTCATCAACTGGATTCTCAAGCAGCCGTCCGGAGACGGGAAAATGAAGGGGATCGCGCTTGCCATCCAGGAAGGGGCGAACGCGTACATGGCGCGCCAGTACAAGACGATCGCGATGATCGGCGCCGTCGTCTTCGTGGTGCTTGGCCTCGCGCTTGGCTGGACCATGGCCGCCGGGTTCGCCGTGGGCGCCATCCTCTCCGGAGTCGCCGGCTACATCGGCATGTCCGTATCCGTGCGTGCGAACGTGCGCACCACTGAGGCGGCGAAGGGTGGCCTTGAAAAGGCGCTCGACATGGCCTTCAAGGGCGGCGCGGTGACGGGCTTGTTCGTGGTAGGCCTCGCGCTCCTTGGCGTCGCCGGCTTCTATGCTGTCACGCAGGACGTTGACGCGCTCATCGGCCTGGGATTCGGCGGCTCGCTCATCAGCGTGTTCGCGAGGCTGGGCGGCGGCATCTTCACGAAGGCCGCCGACGTGGGCGCGGACCTCGTTGGTAAGACCGAGGCGGGCATCCCCGAGGATGACCCACGCAATCCGGCCGTGATCGCCGACAACGTGGGGGATAACGTGGGGGACTGCGCCGGCATGGCCGCGGACCTGTTCGAGACCTATGCGGTGACCACCGTGGCCACCATGGTGCTCGGTCACCTCCTGTTCCCGAACGACCTGAACGCCACCCTCTATCCGCTCGCGCTCGGCGGCGTCGCGATCATCGCCTCGGTCGTGGGCACCTTCTTCGTGAAGCTCGGCGCCAACAAGAAGAACATCATGGGGGCGCTCTATAAGGGCCTCGCGGCATCCGGCATCCTGGCCGCCATCGGCTTCTATCCGCTCACCAAGAACCTGCTCGGGGGCGTCGCGGGACTCGACGTGAAGGCGGTATACCTCTGCGCCCTGCTGGGCCTCGTGGTGACCGGCCTCATGATCATGATCACCGAGTACTACACCGGCACCCAGTATGGCCCGGTGAAGAAGCTCGCGGAGGCGAGCCAATCCGGCCATGGCACCAACATCATCGCCGGCCTCGCCCTCTCCATGAAGTCCACCGCGCTCCCGGTAATCACCATCGTGCTCGGCATCCTCATCGCCTTCCAGCAGGCTGGCTTGTACGGCGTCGCGATCGCGGCCATGGCCATGCTCTCGCTCACGGGCATCGTGGTGGCAATCGACGCGTATGGTCCCATCACGGACAACGCCGGCGGCATCGCCGAGATGGCGGATCTCCCCAAGGAGGTCCGTGACGTCACGGATCCCCTCGACGCGGTCGGCAACACCACCAAGGCCGTCACCAAGGCCTATGCCATCGGCTCGGCCGGCCTTGCCACCCTCGTGCTCTTCGGCGATTTCGTGCACGCGCTCGAGGCAAAGGGCGGCGATGTCATCTTCAGCCTGGCAGACCCGGACGTGATCGCCGGATTGTTCCTGGGCGGCCTCGTGACCTATCTTTTCGGCGCCATGGCCATGGAAGCCGTGGGCCAGGCGGCCGGTTCGGTCGTGGCCGAGGTGCGTCGCCAGTTCCGCGAAATTCCTGGCATCATGGAGGGCACTGGGAAGCCGGATTACGCCAAGGCGGTCGACATCGTCACCCAGGAGGCCATCCGCAAGATGGTTCTCCCATCGCTCCTCGCCGTGTTCGCCCCGATCGTCGTCGGTTTCGGCCTTGGCAAGGAGGCGCTCGGAGGGCTCCTCATCGGTTCCATCGTCACCGGATTGTTCGTGGCCATCTCAATGACCACCGGCGGCGGCGCGTGGGACAACGCCAAGAAGTTCATCGAGGCTGGCAACTACGGCGGCAAGGGAAGCGACACGCACAAGGCGGCCGTCACCGGCGACACCGTGGGCGACCCGTACAAGGATACGGCTGGCCCTGCCATCAACCCGATGATCAAGATCCTGAACATCGTGGCGCTGCTCATCGTCGCGTTCATCGCATAACCATCCAATAACCCCGCCCCAAAAGGGCGGGGTTTGGTTTCCCCGTTGACGCGGGGGAGTTTATGGCCTAAACTCGGCCCATTATGCCTTCCATCCAGGTCGAAAATCTCGCGAAAAACGCGGTAAAGATCACGGTCACCGTCCCGAAAGAGGAGTTGAAATCCTACCTTGAAACCGCGGCTTCCGCGATTTCGGAGGAAACCTCCATCCCCGGGTTCCGCCCGGGACACGCGTCGTACGACCTGGTGAAAAACCGCGTCGGGGAAATGAAGATTTACGAGGCCGCGCTCGAGCCCGTCGTCCGTGCCACGCTGTTCGAGGCGTTCGCGAAGAACGACCTCGAGACCGTGGGTTCGCCCAAGATCGACGTGGTGAAGCTCGCCCCGGACAATGACCTCGTATATACCGCCGAGGTCGCGAAGATGCCGGCCGTGACCAAGCTCGCGGACTGGCACAAGATGTCGGTGAAGTCGCAGACGAAACCGGTCGAGGACAAGGAGGTCGACCTGGTACTGAAAGACCTTACGCGCATGCAGACCAGGGAGGTCCGTGCTCCGGGCGGTACGGCCGTTTCGGACAAGGACAAGGCGGTGATGGCCATGGACATGAAGAAGGCGGGCATCCCCGTCGAGGGCGGGCAGTCCCCCAATCACGCGGTTTACATGGGCGAGGAGTATTACATTCCGGGCTTCAAGGAGCATGTGCTGGGGATGAAGGAGGGCGAAAAGAAATCGTTCACCCTCAAGTTCCCGGAGGGGCATGCGTCCAAGATGCTTGCCGGCACCGACGTGGACTTCGAGGTGACGCTCAACGAGCTCTATCATCTCGAGGCGCCGCCCATCGACGACGCGTTCGCCAAGTCCATGGGACAGGCCGACGTTGCCACGCTGCGCGGACGCATCAAGGAGAACCTCGTGGCTGAGCGCGCGGAGGAGGAGCGACGCCGTGTGGAGCGTGAGATGTTTGGGCTGATCGCCAAGGATTCCCGCTTCGACGACATCCCGGACCTGCTCGTGAACGAGGAAATCATGAAGATGCTCTCGGAGCTCGAGCACAACGTCACCGCGCAGGGACTCGACTTCGACAAGTACCTGTCGTCCATCAAGAAATCCATCGCGCAGCTCAAGCTCGAGTTCGCCGCGCAGGCGCTCACGCGCGTGAAGGTGGCCATCATCGTGAAGGAGATCGCGAAGCTTGAGAAAATCACCGTCGAGGACAAGGAAGTGGACGAAGAACTCGACAAGGTGGCCGAAAATTACGAGGATCCCGAGGCCAAGAAGCGCCTGTACTCGCCGCAGTATCGGGAGTACGTCACGGTCGTACTGCGAAATCGGAAGGTGATCGATAAGCTAAGGAGTGAAATGGTGAAATAACAAAAAGCGGGGCAAATGGCCCCGCTTTTCCGTTTCAAACCGTCGCCATTTCCCAAAGCATGAGGAAGAATTGCTTGTAGTTTGCCGCGACGACGGGAGATTTCACGACGTACACGAGCGGCGGCTGAAGAAAGCTATAAAAGGCCACGCTGTCTTTTCTCACAACCATGTGCGCGTTTCCTTTCGGAAGCTTTGGCAGGAAGCGATATTGCTGATGCGCGAACTTCCCGATGTATTTCTGATACGACGGTCGTTCGTCTTCGGTCCCTATATATTTCACTACGATCTTCTTTTCCTTTTTGAGCTCCAGATATGCCTCGAGTTGGTCGCGCATGAGCTCTCCGAACGCTTGCGAGGCGCCGCCGATGATGCACTCCTGTTCACCCTCGTTTGCGCGCCCTACAAATTGGAGCTCAAAATCCTGGATGGCACGAGTGCCTTGTACCACCTCGAAATCCTGCTCATTCCCGATAGCACTCACGGCATTTAGATCCCGCGCGAGGTCGCCAGCGAGCAACGCGCGCTTGCGCCCGATCTTCTCAATCTCGATCGGCGAGCGGGCCTTGTATGCGTGTTGCTTTCCGCGTGGAACCTCCTCGATGAGCCCAAGCTCGATGAGTCGGGGGAGAGCTAGGTATACGTATTGCCGGTGCAGATCGGTCGCCTGGGCTATGTGCGACCCTCCGGCCTCCGATCCTCGTTCCAATAAATAGACGTACACCTGCGCTTCGGCGGCATTCAACCCAAACTCCTCCAGTCTCGAAACGAGAAGGTTTTCGCTGCCTTTTGTCTTTCGAAAAACATTATCTGTCATATCTATAATGACAGTATAGCATATTCTACTGATTTTGTAAGAGAGTTTGTAATAATAAACTGACAGTAAATCTATTGACAAAATCGTAATTTTCCTGTAGCATCCTTACCGGATCATTGAAAATCGCTTCGGTCGCACCAACGGAATTCTTTCCGTACATCAATCGGAGGAAGAGATGCGCCACCTAGTCAAGATTCGGCCTGTCCGGGATGTCGCCATCACTACGCTTAGTCGGAGGGAAATGCCTGTCAGAACCGTGATGGCCGTTAAGGGAAGACGGCACATCAACCGTCTTGAGGTCGATGGAAAAATCATTGGCCATGCGGTTGAGGGACACCTGTATCCGACATCGATTGAACAAATCGAAGGAACCTTGAATGACGGTCGCGAGTTTTGGATGATTTCCGAACCCCTGCCATACATAAAATGGTGGAGGAATGGATACGTAGACTCAGAGTCGTACGGTGAATGGAGGTGTTACGATCGAGAATTCGGGGACAATCATGGGCGTGATGGTTGGGAACGAATCAAGGATGGCTGGATGCGTGAAGGAACATTCCTTCCTTATCCGTTCATCAGCCTATGCGTCGCGGAGGTGGAGAAGATTATGGCGACGGAAATCGAATATACCTTCTTCCGTCTGGAAAATGGGGATGTCACCAATGGGGATATCACCTTCCCGCGAGAACGTCCGTACGAATGGTCGCGCCACAAGGCAATCCGGTTCGTCCAGCCGATTCACGAGCGGAACTGGTCGCTGCTGCTCGACAGCATCGTCGGATGTTATTTCGACGGTGTGAACACGATCGAACTGATCCGAATGCGACTTGCGCGTCAGATGGCGCTTGAGCGCAATCAGAAACGCATCCGACGCATCGTGGACGGACAGTGTTTCGATCCAGGGACCTTCGACGAGACACAGGACATTTTCGTCGGAATCGGCGAAAGACTCATGTTCACCGGCTTGAAGAACAGCAAGCGCATCCTTGTGGTTGATTCGCCGAACTACGGCCATGCGCTGTATGTGTTTGACGAGGAAAACAAGGATACGGCACACGACTGGGCCAATGGGCGCATTGGGTGGAAGGAGGCTCGAAACAAGTCTGTCGCACGTATTTTTCATACCAAGAGCTGGAAGGGGCGACTCGCAGGTGTGCTCGGATGATGACTATCGAAGGGGTGACGGTGTCACCCTTTTTTCTTTTCTTGAACAAATGTTGTGTTAGGATTGAAATCTATGAAATTCGGCGCTCACGTTTCCGCAGCAGGCGGCCTTTGGAACGGACCAAAGAACGCCGCCGAACTCGGCTGCGAGGTGTTCCAGATGTTTTCCCGTCCGCCCCAAGGTGGGAAGCCGGCACCAATCACGCCGGAGGTCTCGGCGAAGTTTCAGGACGCGATGAAGGAGCATGGGCAGAAGGCGGCTTACATCCATGCTCCATACTTCATCAACCTCGCCTCGTCCGAACCTCGCATCCGACACTCATCGGTTGGCATCATTCGCGACGAACTTGAACGTGGCAGCGCGCTTGGGTGTCGCGCCGTGATGTTCCATCCCGGTTCGGCGAAAGACGTGGGACAGGAGAAGGGCTTGGAGATGGTCATCGAGGGAATCGATCGCGTCATGGACAGATATGAAGGCGACTGTCAGCTGCTTATCGAAATCTCCGCGGGCGCCGGAATGGTGATGGGGGACACGTTTGAAGAGATTGCGGCGTTTCTGGACGGGGCTAGGCGTGGGAAGGAAATTGGCGTCTGCTTCGACACGCAGCATGCGTTCGCCTCGGGGTACGACCTGCGAACGGCCAAGGCCGTTCGCCACACATTCGACCAATTCGACGAATTGGTCGGATTAGACCGGCTCGTGATGTCCCATTGCAACGACTCCCTGGTCGATTTCGAGGCCCACAAGGACCGCCACGAGCACCTCGGAAAAGGAAAGATCGGACTCAAAGGGTTCCAGGCGATTGTCTCGCACCCCAAGATCCAACATCTCGACCTGATCCTCGAGACCCCGTGGGACGACGGGGTGGGCGAAGACCTGCGGCTTCTCAAGGGTTTCCGCAAGGCGTAATGTACGAGGGCTATGTCTCCCGAGCTTCGCATCGCGGTAAAGACGGCCAGGGACGCCGGTGCGATCCTCAAACGACACTTTTTGAGGCCGGATAACCGGGTCCGGTTCAAGGAAAAGGGCGGGCCGGTGTCCGAAGTGGATCTTGCCAGCAACCGCCTCATCCTGCGCCGTCTTGCCAAGGCGTTCCCAGACGACCACCTTTTGAGCGAGGAGTCCGACCGGGCCCCGATGGAGATCGGGGACGGCCGCACCTGGATCATCGACCCGCTCGACGGGACCACGAACTACATCAACGGCATCCCGCTGTTTGCCGTTGCCATCGCCCGCGTGAAGGACCGGGTGACGGAACTTTCAGTGATTTACGACCCTATCCACGATGAGATGTTCACGGCAGAGCGGGGGAAAGGGGCGTTCCTGAACGGCAAACGAATCCGCGTGACTCGCCGAAGCGTGGCCCACGGCGCCATGTTCCTGGCCGGACGTGGGTATCGAAACCGCGACCGGGCGGTCCACCGCAACATCGTCACTGCGCTTGAGCTGTCCATGCCGTACTTCCGGCGATTAGGGTCGGCCACCATCATGCTCACCTCCGTCGCGGCCGGGCGTGCGGACGCGGTCATTCTCACGGGGGACAAGCCTTGGGATACGGCCGCAGGAGTCCTGCTAGTGAAAGAGGCCGGGGGAAGGGTTACCACCTACGACGGAACCCCCTGGGACCTCACGAAGGACGATTTGGTGGCCAGCAACAGGGTCATCCACCGTAAAGTGGTAGAAACTATCCGAAAAATGAGGGAGGAAGCCATGTGATCCTCACAGTTCACGCCCGGCCGAACGCTCGGGAAACAAAAATTGTGTCATGGCTCGACAACACGACCATAAAAGTCGACCTGAACGCCCCACCAGAGAAGGGAAAAGCCAATGAAGCGCTCCTCCGGCTGCTCGCGGACGAGTTCGGGGTAGCTCCGTCCCGCTTGAACCTCGTCCGAGGGGCCGGAACGCGGCTAAAACAGGTGGAAATCCCTGATGAAGTTTATAAAAATCGGCCTGTCTAGGCCGTTTTATTTCGGAACCTCGTCGATGCCTCCAGGTGACCAAGGGTGGCAGCGTAAGAGGCGTTTCATGGCCAACCACAGGCCCTTTCCTGTACCAAATCGTTCGACCGCCTCAAACGCATAGCTCGAGCACGTAGGATGAAACCGACAAAATCCGTTCGGATGGAGGAAACGCAACGGCCCATGATCCGGAGAGAGGGTCATTTGGTACAGGCGTATGGCTCCCAAGGCGATCATCCTCACAAAAGCTTGGCGCGCTTGAGTGAACTCACGACCGCTGCCTCAATGGCCGCAAAATCCTTCTTCGTGACCCCCGGGCGGGTAAGGAAGGCGACGTCAAATCCCGGCTTTATGAGAGCGAGGCGCGCTTCCAGCACGGAACGGATGCGTCGTCGCACCCGATTGCGATCCACGGCGTTCTTCGAGACTTTTGTCCCGACCACCACCGCGAAACGAGAGGACCCAAGCCCGTTCTTGCGATACTTCAATCCGCAGAGGGCATCAAAAACACCCTTCCCTTCGGAGAAGAGTGCTTTGATATCCTTCTCATGCCGCAAGCGGTTCTGCGCGGGCAACATAGGATCCTTTCGTCCCGACGTAATGTCGGGGCTCAGGATGATCCTGCCTTAGGCAGGATCATTTGAGCTTTTTCCTCTGCACGGACACACGCTTGCGTCCGACCGCGCGGCGGCGGGCAAGGACCGCCCGGCCGCTCCTTGAACGGGAGCGGACGCGGAAGCCATGCACCTTTCCGGCGCGCGCTTTCTTGGGTTGGAACGTTCGTTTCATAGCACGGCCATCCTAGCACCCCATCCCCAACTTATCAACTGTTTCCCCCCCTATCCACACACTTGCCCCGTTGTGGATATCTGGACTACACTACCTGTCACTCAATGGATTTAAGGAGGAATGTCCCGTTGATGGTATGACGACTCATGAGTTGTGGCATGCTGTATTAGGGGAGCTTGAGTTATCGCTAAGCAAGGCGAATTTCACGACATGGTTTCGTAACACGTTCATCGCTTCCCATGCGGGAAACGAGGTGTGCATCGGGGTCCCGAACGCGTTCACGAAGGCGTGGCTTGAGAAAAAATATCACAAGGAGATCATGAACTCCTTGCAAAATCTCACCAACCACACGGTCCGGATCATAAGTTATCGGGTGGACTCCAAGATTCCTGCTGCGGCTGGCGCCCTGGTTTCATCCCCTGCCTCTGAACCTGCCCTCGACCATCCGATCCAGGCCGATGCCATGCCATTCCAGGTCGAAACGTCCCATGCCCAGCCGCAAAATGGGGAATTCACCTTGAACGGGAAGTATGCGTTCGCGACCTTCATCGTAGGGAAGCAGAACGAGCTCGCCCATGCGGCCGCCCAAGCCGTCGCGGCCCAGCCGGGCGGGGTCTATAACCCATTGTTCATCTATGGCGGCGTCGGGCTCGGCAAGACGCACCTCCTCCAAGCGGTCGGGAATGACCTGGTACGCAAGACCCCAAGCCTCAACGTCCTCTACGTCACCTGCGAGCGGTTCACGAACGACTACATCGGGGCGTTGCGCGGCAACCAGATGAAGGAATTCAAGTCTCGCTACCGCAACGTGGACCTCCTGCTCATCGATGACATCCAATTCCTTAAGGGAAAGAAGGAAACGCAAGAGGAGTTTTTCCACACGTTCAACCAGCTTTATCAAAACAATAAGCAGATCGTGATCACCTCGGACCGGCCGCCGAAGGCCATCCCAGAGCTCGAACAGCGCCTCATCTCACGGTTCGAATGCGGGATGATGGCCGATGTGGGAAGTCCTGATTTTGAGACGCGTGTGGCCATTTTATGGGCTAAGTGTCGCGAAAAAAACTACGCTCTCGACCACGACATCCTCAACCACGTCGCCACCGTGGTTCAGACGAACGTGCGTGAGTTGGAGGGAGCGCTTAACAAGGTCATCGCCTTCCACCAGTTCAAGAACATCCCCCCGACCGTGGAAAGCGTCCGCCCCATCCTCACGAGCTTCAACCCGACCACGAACAAGAAGACGCTCACCGCGCGCCAGGTGCTCACCACGGTCGCCACGTACTTCGACCTGCCCGTCGATGAGCTCTTGGGAAAGAGCCGGGAAAAACGCCTCGCCTTTCCTCGCCAGATCATCATGTATCTCCTCCGTGAGGAAATGAAGGCAAGCTATCCAGCCATCGGATCCGAACTCGGCGGCCGAGACCACACCACGGCCATGCATGCCTACGACAAGATCCTGAACTGCCTGAATGAGGACGAAAAGCTTCAACATGACCTGGAAATCATCAAACAACGGCTGTACGCGCTTTAAACAGCTTATCCACCTCTATCCACAAGTCGATAACCGGAGGATAGAGGGTGAGATGCCTTGCGGACGCGCGTGTGGGGAAAAGGGGGATGATCGGAAAGGGAATTCCATCTCATCTTCCATCCTCCGATCATCCTCAAGACAAAGGGGTGGTCCATGCACATTCCTTACAACTGTTTTTTCGCGAATATTAAGCCTATTCCTTATCTATCCACCCCGTCCACACCCCTTACTATCTTCGTGAGTCTCATACTCTATCTATCTAATAATAGATAACGGGGTGACAAGGAAGGGGGGAATCGATATGAAATTATCCTGTACTAGGGAGAACCTGCATCAAGGGTTGTCCATCACGAGTCACATCACATCGAAGAACGTGAACCTACCCGTCCTGCAGAACGTGCTGGTGAAAGCGGACGGCGGGGCGATACGGTTCACGACGACGAATTTGGAAATAGCCGTGTCGTGCTCAGTGCGTGGCAAGGTAGAGGTTCCAGGGGAGTTTACCGTCCCCTCCAAGCTCTTCTTCGATTACGTATCCCTCCTTCCGAACGAGACCGTGACGGTGGAGGAGGCGGGGACGAGCATGTCCGTCTCATGCGCAGGAAACAAGACACGGATGAACGGACTCCCCGCTTCGGAATTTCCGCTCGTTCCAGAGGTCACGGCGAGTCGTTCGTATCGCATCCCCGTCGCCTCGTTCCGCTCGGCCCTCTCCCAAGTTTTGTTCGCGGTGGCCACGAACGAGTCCAGGCCCGAGCTTGCCGGGGTGTGCATCCGTTTCGGCAACAGCGGGACAAACTCGACCATGACGCTTGCGGCCACCGACTCATACCGTCTTGCGGAAGCCGTCGTCCCTCTCCCGGCGGGATCCGTCGAAACGGAGGAGACGGTCATCATTCCCGCAAGGACCCTTTCCGAAGTGAACCGAATACTATCCGTGTTCAAGGACGAGGTGGATTCCCCAGCGGAAATCTCCCTCAAGCTTTCCGACAACCAAGCGGCATTCGATTACGGGACGGTTGAGCTCGTTTCCCGCCTCATTGAGGGACATTATCCGGATTATCGGCAGATCATTCCCAAATCGTTCCAAACGCAATCCTTGCTGGATCGTGACGACATGGTGAAAGCGGTGAAGACCGCAAGCCTCTTCTCGCGGACGGGCCTTTTCGACGTGACGCTTGAATTCGACGTGAACGAAAAGAAACTTCGGGTGAAGGCGACTGATGCCGCGCGCGGCGACAATACGGCCGAGTGCGGGGCGGAGGCGACCGGCTCCGACAACAACGTCACGGTGAACTACCGTTACCTTCTCGACGGCCTCAACGCGATGGGTGGCGATAGGGTGTCGTTCAAGATGATCGACGGTGGCAACCCTTGTGTCATTTCCCCATCAGAAGGGACCGGCTACCTCTATATCGTGATGCCGATCAAACAGTAAAAGAAAACGGGCCGTACGGCCCGTTCTTCGTTTCATGTCTTGAACGGATTCAAATCGTTTTGCGATGGGGGCGGGGTGCCGTCCAAGGGTGTCGGGATGGCGGTTCCTGACGGGGTGGTGACATGCACCACGATGCCGGCCGTGTCCATGCGCGCGCCATCACGGGTGCGGACGGCCGAGGCAGTGAGGATCCAATCCCCGTCGGCGGGAAGGGTCCAATCGAAGGTGATGAACGGGGAAGAGGGGAAGGTCTTCGTCCCGACCGGCTGTGGCGAACCCGCGCCGGACGGCTTGGCCGTGACCGTGACCGAGCTGTAGTCGCCCGGATCCTGCAATGTGACGGCTACAGGGAAGGAGGAGCTGGTTTTTTCGATCGTTTGGCCGTTCTTCGGGTCCAACAAATCGAATCCGCCGACCTCGGCATCGCTGGTAACGTGCACGCCAACCGTGTCAGAGCCGCTGTTTTCCACATCATCAAAGGCTACAGCCTTAAGCGTGTGGAATCCTCGGCCGACCGTGCTAGGGAGCGACGCATGCAAGGAGAACGGCTCGGATTCGTCGGAGCCGAGGAAAAATCCATCGAGATAGAACTCGACCCGACGCACGCCGCGCGGAGCGAACGCGTTCACGGCCACGTCGATCGAGCGTGAAGAGATCTCACTGCCGTTTCCTGGTGATTCTATGGTGACGCTCGGGAAGTTGCCTGGCACGTGTACGTCGTCGTATTCCGTGGGGGGCGCGGCATTGGTGACCTTTATCCCCGTCTCGATTTCCTTGCGCGCGAGCCAGTCAGCCACGCCCGCTTCCCAGGCCGCATATTGGGCGTCCCTCCCCGGGTCCGCCGGGATCGGGCCGAGCGGGTCGGCACGGTCCACGTAATGGAGGATGTCGTGATATTCAGCGAACGTGCGTTCCTCACGCATGGAGGGAGGGGTGAATTCCGTCGCGAGCTTGCCTGTGGCCTTATCGACGGTGACCGTGGTGCCGCCGAGCTCGCCATCGAGGATGCGTTTGCCCGTCGGATTCAGGACGGGGCCCATGAACGTCTCCACCGGCGTCGCGTCGAGCGCCCGCTTCATGAACGCGTTCCAGATGGGCGCCGCGATCTTACTCCCATCCGCCCCCTTCTTCATCGCGGCGTTGTCCGCGTTCCCGGTCCACACGCCGGCAGCGAGTGACGGGACATAGCCGATGGTCCACCCGTCGTGGTAGTCGTTGGTGGTGCCGGTTTTCGCGGCTGCCGGGCGGGTGCCGAGCGTGAGCGCATTATTCGCGCCGAAGACGTACGCGCGCGCGGCGTTATCCGACAGCACGTTCGTGAGCGTGCGCGCCACGTTTGGTTCCATCACCTTCTCCCCTTCAGGCGGCTTCCATTCCTCGAGGACGGTCCCGTGCGCGTCTTCCACCTTAAGGATGGATGCCTGCGGCATACGGATCCCGTCGGCGGCGAACGCGGCATAGGCGCCCACGTGCTCCACGAGCTTCACCTCGGCCCCGCCGAGCACGATGGAGAGCCCGAACCGCGAGCGGTCCTCGAAGGTGGTGTAGCCAAGCGTCTCGGCGAAATCGAGCGCGCGCGGCACCCCGACCAGATAGGTCAGCTTCACGGCCGGGACGTTGAGCGACCCTTGCAAGGCCTCGCGCACGCGGATAGGTCCGCGTTCGCTCAGGTCGTAGTTATGCGGGTTGTAGGCGCCGGTCGTGGATGGGAAGACGGTGTTCACGTCCCAAAGCACCGTGCTTGGCGTATATCCGAGCTCGAACCCCTTGGCGTACACGATGGGCTTGAAGCTCGATCCCGGCTGACGCGCTCGCGTGGTGACGTTCACCTTGCCGTGGATCTCGTCGTCGAAGTAATCCTTGGAGCCCACCATGGCGAGGATCTGCCCGGTCCTGGGATCCTCCGCGACGAGTGCGGCGTTATTGAAGGCATATTGCTCGCCTCGCTCCTCCACCCCGCGCTTCACCTCCTCCTCGGCGATCATCTGCTTGTCGTAATCAAGGGTCGTGATCACCTTAAGGCCCCCTTCCTCCACCTGGCGCTGCCCGTATTTCGCCTCCAACTGTTCCTTCACGTAGAACACGAAGTGCGGGGCTGAGATGTTGCTCACGCGGTCGTTGAGCGGCGTATCCGTCTTCTTCGCCTCCTCGGCCTCTTCCGTCGTGATGAACCCGAGTTCCGCCATGCTTGCGAGGATCCAGTCGCGGCGCACGCGGAGCCGGTCTGGGTTGTTGATGTAGAAGGTGGGCACTTGCGGGAGGGCGGCGAGGGTCGCGGCCTGTGCGAGCGTGAGGTCGCTCACGTGGCGCCCGAAGAAGTTCTGGCTCGCGGCCTCGATGCCGTAGTAGGTGGAGCCGTAGGGGATCTCGTTGAAGTAGATCTGGAGGATCTCGTCCTTCTCATAGCGGCGTTCGAGCTCGAGCGAGAGGATGAGCTCCTTGGCCTTGCGCGTGAGCGTGCGTTCGTTGCTCAAGATCGCGTTCTTCACGAGCTGCTGGGTGAGCGTGGAGCCGCCGCCGCGCGATCCGCCGAACACGAGCGCGCGCAACAGCCCCTTGAAGCTGAACCCGCCGTGCGTGCAAAAGGAACGGTCCTCGGCCGCGATGGTCGCTTGCACCGCAAAGGGCGGAATTCCCTTTTCATCCTTCTCGATGTCTGCCTCAGGATTACAGAACTCCTTCTGCACCTTCACGAGCGTGCGGTTCTCCTTATTGAAGATGGCGTACAGGAGATGCTCCCCCGTGCGGTCGTAGATCTTAGTGGTCTCGGGAATGGTGCGCTCCGTGAGCTGTTTCGGGTCCGGCAGGTCGCGGGAAACGAACGCGAACAGCCCGAGCGTGAACAGGGAGCCGCCCATCACGAGCAGGGAAACGACGAGCAGGATGTTCTGCCAAGCCCCCTTGGAGAGCTTGAGCTTGGGGAGCTTCATGCGGGATCTCCGCCCGGGATGCCATTGATGGGAGGGGTAGCGGTGGGAGGACATACGGTTCGGAGAATCGTAGCGGATTTGAGCCTCTTTTTCAAGTTATCCGTTGACTCGTTGCCGCGTCGAACGTACAATGTCGCGACCTATGAGTCCCTTACCGTCGATGGTGTGGGCCCAAGGCACGCGGCGCGCTTTGCGCCGCCATGCTTTGGACCTTTCACTCGCCGCCGCCTGTCTCGTGAGCGTCCTCGTCATGTCTGCCCCCGCGGCGTTCGCGCGGGAGGATGCCCACGAGGCCGAGCGCGCGGAAGCCCTCGCCCTGCAGGTGGCGGCCATGCAGAATGCCACCCGGCCGTTCGGCACGCTGCCGGATTCCCCGAAGCCCGCCTGGAAACGGCGCATGGTCGTTCCCGTGAGCGCGTACAACTCCGACCCGTGGCAGACCGACGATACCCCATTCGTGACCGCCTCTGGCACCCATGTTCGCGACGGGATCGTGGCCGCCAACTTCCTCCCCATTGGGACGAAAGTGAAGATTCCGCAGCTGTTCGGAGACAAGGAATTCATCGTCGAGGACCGCATGAACGCGCGGTACGGCCAGGCGATGGACGTGTGGATGGAGAGTCGTGACGAGGCGAGGAAGCTCGGGAGGCGCAGGGCGATGATTGAGGTGTACTAGACGGAAAAGCCGGCCAATGCGGCCGGTTTTTGTATGAAAAAACCCGTCATGGACGGGTCAGGGGGTGGCCGCCGGCGCATCGGCGTCCGGCGGGGGCGGATAGCGGCGGTCGAGCACCTGTTGGAGCTTGATGGCCGTCGATGCGACCTGCATCGTGGAGCGGTAGAGATTAGCGGTCGACGTCTGCATTTGCCTGCACGTCGACACCATCCCTGGATCCATCTTGTCGTCTCCGGCCGCGAGGTTGCCGGGCATGTGGAGCAGGACTGCCAGCTCACGCAGACGCTTGGCCGACATCTGGACGGAATCGTTGACGGCGACTGCCGCTTCACGCAGCTTTGGATCCTTGATGTCGCGCTCTTGCGTCGCGACCGTGAGGATGAGCGAGACATGACCGAGCTCGTCAGCGTACTTCCCAAGCAGATCCACGCGAGAGTTCATGTAGGTGAAGTACTCGCCCGTCGACTTGAACTTCGCGCAGTCCGGCTCCTTGTTGATGTCGAGCGCGAGCTGCTCGCTCGGGTTTACGGGCTGCGCCAGCGCTTGCTCCTGGCCTGTCTTGGTCGGCGCCTTGGCCTTCGGAGCCGGCGCCTTCTTCTTCGGCTCGACCTTGGCAGGTGCCTTGGGCGCGACCGGCTGCGTGGCCGGCGGGTCCGCCGCGAGGGCGGAGAGGGGGAGGGAAAGGGCGAGAACCACCACGAACGCGGTCTTCGTCTTCATGTTGCTGCGTCTCCTTGCCGTTTAGTGGCGACGGAAGGATGGCAGAAACGGACGGTTTGGTCAATATTCGCATGTCGCGCCCTTTACCTCGGAAGGAGAAACCTGTTATCGTCCTCGCACGAATGGCCACGTGGCGAAGTGGTTAACGCGGCGGTCTGCAAAACCGCTATGCGCCGGTTCAACCCCGGCCGTGGCCTCCAAAAACGCACCCCTTTCGGGGCGCGCTTTTGTTTCTACATCTCATCTTGCACGTGGATGACGATGTCCACCAATTCGTCGTTCACCAGGTCCTTCGGAACGAACACGGTCGCGTGCTTGAGCAGGTCCACGTGCAGGCATTCCTTGAGCTCGTTCATGTCTTCTTCCGGCGCGGTGAAGGCCAACGCCTCGAATTCCTTTGCCTGGAGACGATGCATGAGGTCCGTCGAAAGCTCCGTGTACAGGCGCTCGCGCGTCCACGCTTTCAGCTCCCCCTTGTTGTGCTCGTCGGCGCTGCGGGGGCCGGCGCCGGTCATCACGGCGGAACGCTCCTGTTCCATGGGTTCAAGTTTCTTGGAGATGAGATGGACCAGGTTCACCTCGCGGCCATCGGCCTTGAACAGCTTCGCTTGCACGTTATCCGTGACGACGATGAGCGTGGGGCGATCGAACGGGCGGTATTTTTCCGGGATATTCATAGGGTGAGTCAATGATACGGTATAATACACGAAAGTATGCAAGGAGGATGGAGGAAAGACATCGTGAGCTCGATGCGGGAAATCGTCTTTGGGCTGGAAGACAGCCTGGTTTCCACGCTCGGCACCATCACCGGGATCGCGGCCGGGACGGGAAGCAGTTACGTCGTCGTGCTCTCGGGGCTCGTGCTGATCGCCGTAGAGGCCACCTCCATGGCGGCCGGAAGCTATCTTTCCACCAAGTCGTCCGCGGCGGCCGAGAAGGCGTTCGAGCGCGACGGACATCGTCGCAGGCATCAGGAAGAGATCACTCCTCGGCGTTCGGCGCTCGTCATGGGAACGTTCTATTTCGCGGGCGGATTCGTCCCGTTGCTGCCGTACCTTCTCCTGCCCATCCAAAACGCGTATCTCCCGTCCATCGCCTGCACCGGGGTCTCGCTGTTCGGCCTCGGGTATTGGAGCGCCTCTTTCACGAAGCAGGATCGGATCAGGTCCGGGTTAGAAATGCTCGCGGTATCCATGGGCGCGGCGCTCATCGGGTTCCTCATCGGGTGGTTCGTGCGGACGAGGTTCGGGGTGGTTCTCTGAAGTCCGGGGCGAGGTTCAACCTTGGAGGTTGAACCTCGCCCCCATCTCTTGTCAGGGATGGTTTTCGCTGTTACCTTCCGCCTGTTATGGGGCGCCACGTGTACCTCGACCACGCCGCTGCCACTCCGCTTGCTCCGGAGGTGCTTGAGGCCATGCGCCCGTTCCTCGGGGCTGATTGCGGCAATCCCTCGAGCTTCCACGGGGACGGCAAGGCGGCCAAGGACGCGGTGGATGCCGCCTGCTCCCGCATCGCAAAGCGGCTGCAGGCGAGGCCCGACGAGATCCTGTTCACCTCCGGAGGCACGGAAAGCGACAACCTGGCCGTGCTCGGATACGCGCGTGCCAACAAGGAGAAAGGGATGCATCTCGTCACCACCGCGTTCGAGCATCCGGCGGTACTTGAATCGGTCGGACACCTCGTCCGCAAGGAAGGGTTCACGCAAACGGTCGTCTCTCCAGACCGCGACGGGCTCGTGAAAGCCGAAGACGTGCTCGCCGCCGTGCGTCCCGACACCGTGCTCGTGTCCGTGATGCTCGCCAACAACGAGATCGGCACCATCCAGCCGGTCGCCGACATCGGCCGCGAGCTTCAGAAGATGCGCGAGGCGGGGAAGACCAAGGCCGTGCTGCACACCGACGCTTGCCAGGGGGCCGGCGCCATGGAGCTCGACGTAGAAAAGCTGCACGCGGGCCTGCTCACCATCAATGGCGGAAAGATATACGGGCCGAAGGGGATCGGCGCCTTGTACGTGAAGCGCGGGCTCAAGCTCCAGCCGCTGCAGTTCGGCGGCACGCAAGAGCGCGGTATCCGCCCGGGCACGGAGAACGTCCCGGGCGCCGTGGGCCTTGCGGAAGCGCTCGACCGCGCGCAAGACGGGATGGAGGAGGAGAACGCGCGGCTCATCCCGCTGCGCGACCGGCTCGTGAAGGGGCTGCTCGCGCGGGTGCCGAAGACGCGGCTCAACGGTCACGCCACGCGGCGCCTGCCCAACAACGCCAACCTGTCGTTCCTCGACGTGGAAGGGGAGGCGCTCCTGCTGTACCTTGATGCGGCGGGAATCGAAGCCTCCACAGGGTCGGCCTGTACCAGCGCCGCGCTCGAACCGAGCCACGTGATC
The DNA here is from genome assembly GCA_004297215.1 of Patescibacteria group bacterium. Classification (NCBI taxonomy): domain Bacteria; species Patescibacteria group bacterium. The sequence continues at coordinate 656,676 of SCUM01000001.1, read as the reverse complement.
CTGTCGTTGGGTCTCCCCTACGAGGTCGCCCACGGGTCGCTGCGTTTCAGCCTGGGACGCGCCACCACCGACCACGACGTGGATTACGCGCTCGACATCCTCCCGCCCCTCGTCGAGAAGCTTCGCTCCATCTCGCCGGTCAGGGTCGATGAAAAGTATTATGCCTGACGTCACCAGCCGAGACCGCAAGCAATCCTGGTTCTATTCCGACACCGTGAAGGAGCACTTTTTCAGGCCGAAGAACTTCATCGATCGCGACGTGGGTCCCGACGAGTACGATGCCACCGGCAAGGTGGGGAGTCCGGCCTGCGGCGACGAGTTGCGCGTGTGGATGAAGGTGGATCCCGAGTCCGAACGCATCCGGGAGTTCCGCTGGAAGACGTTCGGGTGCGGGAGCGCCATCGCCTCGACCTCCATGGCGTCGGTGATGGTGACCGAGAACGGCGGCATGACGCTCGATGAGGCGCGCGACCTCAAGCCGCAGGACATCATGGCGCGCCTGGGCGGTCTGCCCGCGCGCAAGTTCCATTGTTCGGTGCTGTGCGACAAGGCGCTGCGAGACGCCATCAACGATTACTACCGCCGAGCGGGCAAGACCGATAAGATGGTGGTCGAATCCGCCCGCCTGGTGGACCCGGTCGCCAAGGTCACGGACCGCGACATCGAGGAGGCGGTGCTCGAAGGGGCGCATACGCTCGAGGCCGTCCAACAGAAGACCAAGGTCGGCATCGGCAACCCTGGCGTCTTGCCGGCGGCGGAGGAACTGATCCGTTTTTATAAGGAAAAGTATTTCGGTTGATATGCCTCGCATCAAAGTGAAAGTGGATCCCGACCTCTGCATCGGTGCCGCGAGCTGCGTCACCATCGCTCCGGACACGTTCCAGCTAAACGCCGAGAACAAGGCCGACGTCCTCGACCACGGGCAAGAGCCGGGCGGAGAGAGCTATGAGCGCGAGCTTGAGGTGACGCAATCCGAGATGGAAAACATCCTTCTGGGCGCGCAGTCCTGCCCCACGCTCGCCATCTTCGTGTACGACGAGGCGGGAAAACAGCTGTTTCCGGAAATGTGAGCGAGACACGGTTCGTCATCGCGGGTGGGGGAATCGCCGGCACGACCGCGGCCGAGGAGCTGCGCAAGCGCCTGCCGGACGCGCAGATCACGCTGGTGAGCGAGGAATTCCATCCGCTCTATTCGCGCGTGCTGATCCCGCACTACCTGCAAGGCAAGGTGCCGCGCGAGCGCGTGTTCCTGAAAAAGGCCGCGTGGTACGCGCAGAACCGCATCGAGTGGCTCGCCGGCACGTTCGCACAGGCGCTCGATACGAAGAACGCGTTCGTCACCCTTTCCGACGGCCGCGAGCTGGAATACGACAAGCTCCTCATCGCCACCGGCGGCCAGCCGCGCCCTGCTGACCTCGAGGGACGCAATGTTTGCCACATGCAGACGGTGGATGATGCCGACCACATCTTGAAGCTGCTGGACGAAGCCAGCTACCCCTCTCCTTTAGAAGGAGAGGGCATGGGTGAGGTAGGGCGCGAGCCGCGCGGCGTCGTCTACGGCGGCGGGTTCATCGCCTGCGAGTTCGTGGACCTGTTCGCTTCGCGTGCGTTGCCCATCGAAGTGCGGCTGCGCGGCGACCGGTTCTTCTCCTCGTCGCTCGACGGCGCTTCGTGGGAGATGCTGCGCACGAAGCTCGAATCATCCGGCGTCACGCTCGTGACGAACTGCGCTACCTCCCCCTTGGAAAGGGGGAGCATGAGGGGGTCTGTGCCCGCGGACTCGGCAGCGATCGTCGGCCTGGGCCTCGGACTCGAAGCCGAGCTTTCGTGGATCCGCGAAGGCGGCGTGGAGGTGGGGCAGGGAGTGAAGGCAAACGAATATCTGGAGACGAACGCGCCCAACGTGTGGACCGCCGGGGACGTGGCCGAGTTCTTCGACCTGTCCGTCGGCCGGCAGCGCATGGTGGGGAGCTGGATGAACGCGCAGATGCAGGGGCGATGCGTCGCGGCGAATATGGCCGGGGAGCGGCAGCCGTTTTGCCTGGTGTCCTCATTCGCGACGCAGCTTTTGGGGACGCCGATCACCTTCGTCGGCGACGTGATGCGGGAAAAAGCCGACGAGACGAAGGTCCTCGGCGATGCCGCGACCGGCATCGTCCAATTGTTCGGCCGAAAGGGGAAATTGGTCGGCGCGACCCTCGTCGGGACTGCCACGGCGCGACAAGCCGCCACAACGCTCATAAAAGAAGGCCGGCTGATAACAGATTTTTCGCTCAAGTAAGCAAAGAGTACCGTCAGACACTCTTGACAAAAGGGTGTTTTTCGCGTATATAGGAGGGTCTTTTCCGTGCGGGATTTATGAGTGGGAGTATCCCGTTAGGAGAGATCGCGTACCGGGTTCCGGTCGCGTCTCCTTTGAAAATCTAGCGGGGGTCCCCTCCCGCACAAAAAGAAGAAAGCGAGAGTGTCCAATGGGCAAGAAGAACAAGCAGAACGATGGCAACCAGAACAAGGATCTCGACGTAGCCCTCGGGAAGAAGTGGTTTCCCGACCTGTCGAAGCCGCTCGACCTCGGCGTGAAAGTCGGGGCGAAGAAGCTCGGCGAGGAGTTCCGTCAGCAGCTCCCGCACCTCGTGCAGGACCTGAAGGAGATGGGGCTCTCAGGCGGGCCGCTCACGAAGAAGCTGACGGATATCACCTTGAAGCTTCCCAGCCTCGAGGTGGCGGTCGAAGTCATTGCGGCCCTGCTCGCGGATGCGGCCTACGCGCTTCCCCTCGATAAGGAGTTCGGACCAGGGCTCATTTCGCAGCTCGTCAAGAAGTTCAGTCTGCAGACGTTGTCCGAGGGCCTGAGCGCCCTCGACGCGGCCAAGGCGCGTCCGATCAAGGACGTGAACGAGACGCCGAGCTCGGGAGACTCCGTCCTCGACGCCAAGACGAAGGTCGTGGCGAAGCGGGAGACGCTCGAAGGGCCGATCGCGATCACGCTCGACGGCGTGTTCCACGCCGTGCAGCTCGACGGTGACGGCAACGTCGCCGTCGACTCGAAGAAGGATCCCGTCCTCCTGTGCGAGGTCGGGTCCCTCCTGCAGGCGAACGCGAAAGACTTCACTAAGAACCTGCGGTTCGTCTCAGCGAAAGCCGCGGCAGCCATCGGGGGGAGCGCGGTGTGCAAGCACTGCGAGCCCGAGGTCGCCCGGCGCATCGCCGACGAGGCCAAGAAAGCGGCGGCGCCGGCGGAGGGAGAGGCGAAGCCCGGAGAGCGCAAGGAGATCGACGGCAACGTCATCGCCATCGCCATCGCCTATGGCTCCGCCGCGCATCGCAGCCCAGATCTGTTCAAGCAGATCGAAGGCCACGGGTATCTCGACGAGGTGATGAACCTCCCGAGCGAAGTCGCAGCGGCCCTGGTCGAGAACGACGTGTTCGACGACGACGGCGAGCTCACTGACAAGGGCTTCGACGACGTCACGGCGGCCATCCGCGCCTTCGCCAAGGGCAGGCAGGAGCTTGCCAACAAGGCGGGGCTCGGCGCGGTCACGGTGGTGAACTTCGTCGGCGGCCTCCTCAAGAAGGAAGATGAGGAGCCGGCGGCGGTCGTCGTGGAGAAGCCGGACCTGTCCGGCGCGCTCGCGACGGCGCTCGAGGCGCGGGCCGAGGAGGATCCGCAGAAGAGGGCGGAGATGTTCCTCGCCGTTGCCGAGGCGCAAGCCAAGGCTGGCGAGGACACGAAGGCGGCGTTCGATGCGGCGCTCGGATCGGTGTTTAAGATCAAGAGCCTGCGCAAGCAAGCGTTCATGTGCCTGCGCATCGGCCAGACGCAAGCAAAGGTGGGGAAGAACCCCACCAACAGCTTCGACTGGGCGCGGACCGTCGCGGATGGTTTGAAGCCCGCGAATCCGCCTTCCACGGATCCGCAGGCGTTGCAAAAGGCCGTCGACTTGGCCGAGCGCCACCGCAAACGCCTCATGGCACTTATTGGCAAGGCGCATGACGAGGCGTTCGAAGTGGCCAAGAAGTCGGCCGTGCAACCCCCGCCACCTCCGCCCCCGCCGCCCAAGAAGGGACGGGCGCGGAGGTTCATCGAGGCGGTGCCGAAGGTGCTCTGGGCGTACGCTATCCCGCTCGCCGCGGCCGTCGTCGTGACGGTACTCGGCGCGATGGGTGGCGGATTCGTCGGGGCGGCGTTCTCTCTGCTCGCGGGCATCGTCGGGGTGGTCCTCACCGCTCCGGTGGCGACCTTGCTGCAGGAGATGCTCGACCGCACCGACCAGGGACTGAACTACAAGGACGACACGCCCGGGACGATCACGAAGTTCCGCAACCTGGTCATGCTCGGGCTGGTCGTGCTGGGCATCGGGACGGCGTACGCGGCGGTGCTCGAGTGGATGGACCCGGGTGCCAAGTACCCGTTCGGCATGCGGCTTGCGCTCACCCTGGGCGTGATGGGGCTCTACGTGGCGCACTGGGCGCAGATGAGCAACGCGGAGCAGGTGCTGCGCAAGGCCAGGGGCGAGGACGGGAAGGAGGACGAGAGCAAGCTAAGCAGTATCGACCGGATCTGGGTGTCGCTTATGAAGCGCAGCGCGTTGCTGTGCTACTGGCTCATCCCGACGGTGGTGGTGGCGGCGCTCGTCTGGACCCTGTACCAGTCGTCGACGCACCTCCAGGACGTCCTCCGCGGCCTCTGGTACGGCGTGCAGGTGAATGCGGCGTTCCTGGTGGCGGTCGCTATCCTGGTCGTGGTCGCGGCGGCGGCGTTTGCCGCCTGGTACCGGTTCAAGGATCACAAGTTCGCTTGGATCCCCGTGACCGGCGTCTCGGTGGTGCTCGCGGCGGCGGTGGTCGGATCGTTCTTCGTGAAGGGTTCGGAGATGACGGTCACCACGCCGGACGGGAAGACCAAAACCATTCCCGGATTCGGCGGAAACACCGCACCGGACTTCTCAACGTTCGCGCCGATCAGTAAGGACAGGTATGAAGCGGCGAAGAAGGTCCGCGCCGACGTGACGACGGTGGTCGTGACGGCGGCCGACGCGCTCGCCGAGCAAGCGACGGCGGAGATCGGGTCCATGAAGGACCTCGCAAACAAGAAGCGCGAGGTGGAGGCCCTCCGTGCGGGCGTGGAGACGGACGAGGAGAAGGCCAAGCTCCTCCGGCGCAAGGAGATCTCGGCGCGGATCCTCGCGATCCCGGCCGAAATTGTCGACGCAGAGGGGAAAGCAGAAGGGCTGAAGGAGATGAGCAAGCAGAAGGGCATCTCCATCAGCGAGCGGGAAGAGTTCGAAAGGCAGGGCACGGCAGCAAAGGCTGACGTGACGAAGCTCAAGGCAGAGCTGAAGGCCCTGCAAGGCGAGCTGGCCGAGCTGAAGGGCGAGAAGAAGCCGACGACCGTCGCTGACAAGGGCGCGTCGAATGGCAACGGCAACGGAGGCGGCGGTCACGGAAAGACCGCTTCCAACGACAAGCCGAAGAAGACGGACAAGTGCGCCAAGGCGGCCAAGTACGGGCTGTCGGCGGAGCGGATGAAGCTCCTCGGGTGCACGGGCTGAAAGAAGAGGCTACACGGAGGCTGGAAGTCATGGGTACTCCCATGGCAACCAGCTTTTTTTATTGGGGAGCAGAATGAAGGATGAAGACTGTAGGATGAAGGATGAATGGAAAGCGTCGGAAACGAGCGCTTTTTTGTATCCTACATTCTTCATACTACATCCTTCATTTTGCTAATTACAGCCAATTTATCAACCTCTTCCCCTTGACAAAACCCCAAAAAAGTGGTATATTCACACGTTCTGGAATTGGGGTTTTTCCAGATACGGCAGGTCAGCAAACCATTTCTCAACCCCGTCACCCAGAGGGATTCGCACCCTCACAATCCAAAGAAAGAGAGTTCCAAGTGAACGACATCGCAACCACGTTCGTGATCCTGTTCGTCGCGGCCCTCGCCGGCTGCTCGACCCCGGTCAGCCTCGAAGGGTTCTTCCATCCCACCAATACCAAGGTGGTGATCGAGGACTTCGAGCCGGAGTATCAGTCCAAGGTCGACGAGAAGACCGGCCAGGTCGTAAAGGCCCCGGTGCCCGACCGGTGCGCCGAGCACGAGCGCATCGACGACGGCAAGGGAAACGTCACGGCGGGCAAGTGCCTGAAATGGCTCATCGCCGGCAAGCAGCGGACGGTCACCACGGACGCCGTGGGGGCCCAGGACGCGGCCTTGCTCGCGCGCACCGAGAACGAGCACGAGAGCGTGCACCGCCTTGGCGCCAATGGGGCGTACGGCGGTGGCCTGTGCAGCGATCCGATCGACTGTGCCCTGCTCGGAGCCGCCACGGCCCCGCCGCAGGTGATCTCGCCCGGCACGGCGGCAACGTCGGCGCCGGCGGACCTGAAGAAGACGGTCGATGAGCACGGCGCGGCCATCAAGGAGCTCGACAGCGATGTCGACGCGCTCACCAAAATGGTCGGAGATGACGACTAGCAGTTCCACACACCCACCCAGACACAGGAGCACACCATGAACCAGATCATCAGCGTCGTCCTCGTTCTCATCACAGTCGGTCTCAACACTGCCTGTGGCACCTGTACTACCCCGTTCGGGACCTTCGTCCCGCCGCAGGTGGTGATGCCGGGACAACCGACGGAGATGCCGTTCATCCCCGCCAACCCCGCGCTCGCCCGCATGGCCACCACGGAGTGTGGGCACGCGAGCATCGGCCTGTGCGTCGCTTCCCTGCGGGAGGACGCCAACCGGTTCGTCGCTGACGACGTGCCGCGTCTCTACTGCCCGTCGAAGGGCGGGGGAGAGCTCACGCTGGTCGGCTACAGCGTGATGAAGCGGCCGGGCACGGAGCAGACGTGCCTGCTCGATGGCTACGTGACGCTTCCCGACGGAAGGGTCTACGCCGGCCACACGACGCAGGCGGACCTGAAGCGGTTCAAGTTCGGCGACGAGGCGGCGTTCGACACGTTCGTCTTCGTCCCGATCAACGACTCGGTCTACAGCACGCAGACCGAGCGAGTCGGGACGTGCACGTACAAGATGTTCGGACGGAGCCAGCACGTGGTGCACAGTCCGCACACGTGCAGACCGGCGTAAAACGCCAATGACGCGGTTTCCAGCGTCAACGAAATCTGGAAACAAAGCGCCCTCCCTGGTTCGTGGGGAAGGGCGCTTTTGAATTCCGATTGTGTCCGCGACTAGCCGCCGACCGCGGTCGAGAGCAGTTTGATGACGAAGCTCGCGATGGCGTAGGCGGCGACCACGATGACGATGCCGATCACCGCGTTCTGGATCATGGCTTTCGCCTCATCCACCTTCTTGCTGTCTCCGGCCGCGGTCATCCACTTGAATCCGGCCCACACGAGGTAGATGACGAGGATGATGCCCAGCACCCCGAGCACCCCCTTGATGAGGTTGCCGATGAGCGCGGGAAGGCCGCCCTCGCCGCCCGTGAGGCCCGAGGCGCTTTCGATATCGGCGAGTCCTTTGTCCAGCGTGATGGCAGCGCGGGTGGCGAGCGGGGCGAGCGCGAGGGAAGCGGCCGACGCGGCGGCGGAAAGCTTGAGAGAAAGACGTTTCATATGGTCGTTATGAACCAATTGTTTTTAGAAGCTACATGCTCCATTCACGAAGGTCTGACCCGGAGGACATGGGGTACCACCTCCACCAGAGGTTCCGCTTCCTGACGTACCAGCGCCCTGCGGGCACGCAGAGCTGGTCGGATCCAGCGCACAAATCTCGGCAAGCTCCTGGGAAGTGAGTTCGATCTCTTCTCTCCCCGCACGCTGCAGCTGTGAAACCACGAAACTCGCGAGGGCGTAAGAGGAGGCGACGATCACGATGCCTATGACGGCGTTCATGATGGTGCGCTTGGCTTTCTTCACGTTCTCCTCGTTCCCCGCAGCCGTAAGATACAGGATGCCGCCGTAGATGAGCAAGACGACGAGCGCGAGGCCCAGGATGCCGAGCACCGCGGAAAGGAGCTTGCCGATGAGAACCCCAAGGTTGGAAGGTGCGCTGGCAGCAACGGTACCGAATCCAGCCGTGCCCGCCGCCTTATTCAGTCCGCCTGAGATCAGGTCCGAAGCCTGGGTTGCCATAGCGCGAGCCTCGACCGGCGGTCGGAGCTCGAGCCATGACCCCTCCTTCGCCCTTGCGGGGCTTTGGAGGGGGAATGGGGAAAGGATCAGGCCCCGGCCGTGGCGCCGGAGAGCTGGGTGATGACGAAGTTCGCGAGGGCAAAGGCGGAGAGGATGATGACGAGGCCGATGATGCCCGAGATCATCACCTTCTTGGCGGACTTCACCTTGTCGTCGTTGCCGGCGGATGTCATCCACAGGAAGCCGCCGTACAGGGTGATGACCACCGCGACCACGCCCAGGAATCCGAGCGCCGTGCGGATGATGGAGGCGATGGTGTCGGTAAGGTCGCCGGAGCCGAGGCCTGCGGCGGCCGCGAAATCGGTCCCGCCGGTGGTGCTCCCGGCGCCGCCGAACAGTTCCTCGCCCGTGAGGGCCTGGGCCTTGACGTGCGCGGCGATGAGGGCGCCCTGGGCCGCTGCGGCGATGCCGGCGGCTTTGCCGGCGATCCTTGCGAACGATTTCTGCATATGACGTCTCCTGATGAGACAGGATTAAGGAATGAATGTGGCTTAGAGCACGCTATCCCGACAGGGCCTTGATAAGGGTGTCGAGCAGGGTGTATGCCGAGAATATTACCACAAGTCCTACGGTGGCCCAAATCAGCGTCAGCTTGCCCTTCTCCACGTTCTTCGGGTTCCCGGCGGCCATCATGAACTGGAACCCTCCCCACACGAACATGAGCAAGGCCCCGGCCCCTGCAAATCCCAGGAGCGCCCGCACGATGTTGCCGATGACCTGGCGCAGGTCGGAGGTGCCGAGCGGATTCTGGAGGGTGCGGGGGACGTCGGCAGGAGGCGGGGTCGGAGCTGGTGCGCCGACCGACGTCTCCGGCGGAGTGGTCGGAGGGGCAATGCCGCACTGCGCGTTGCACCCTTCCTCATTGGGAGGATCCGGACAGTCTGGACTGTCAGGATCCGTCGCGCACAGCGTTATGCAGGAGTCCACGCACGTCTGGGGTCCGGCTTGCGCCGACACGGGCGTCGGGAGAAGGCTGGCCGAGAGGGCGAGTGACGTAAGGATGAGAGTAAGGCGGTTCATAGGAAGAGGAATCATTTCTTCAGTCTGCAACACTGCACCGCATCGCCTCCAGGGCATTTTTTGGGTTCGCATTCGCTCGTGATCCGCTGCGCGGTGAACGGATCGTTCTTGTCTGCGCATAGGAAATCGCCGTTGGGGTGGTCGGCATCGCAGGTGCTCGTGCATACGAACCCCTTGCAGGTGCTGTTGAGGGCGCAGGCCTGGTCTTCGGTCGCCGTCCCTGTGCACAGGACGTACTTGCCGCCTTTCTGTACCGCGGTCGTGCCTGAGAGCACGCTCTTCAAGGTCTGGATCCCCGCAAAGGCGAAGAACACGATGAACAATCCGACGGTGGCGGTCGTCATCATGGTCTTTCCCTTCTTCACGTATTCCATGTTGCCGTGCGCGAAGATGAACCAGAACCCGCCGATGACGTACATGAGGAACACGACCGCGCCCACGAGTCCGAGTACGAAATTCCCGATGTTCACGATCACCTGCATGATGTCCGGCAGCTGGCAGTTGCCCTCATTGCCGCACGCCTTGCTGATGCCGGCCATGAACCTGCCGACCTCCGCGACCGTGCAGGACGCCCCGTTGCAGATGGCGCTCATAAGGTTTGGATCACGCGGTTCTGGGCGGACTTTATGGCGTCTTCCACGTCCATGCCGGCGAGCACGTCGTCGATCAGCTTCTCAAAGGCGGCCTCGGCCGTCGCGGCGTCCGCCCCGCGGTACCAATCCTTGGCCGTGAGAAGCTGCCCCACGAACACCGCGAGGTCCTCGTCGTTCACCTGGGACTGGATGAGGGCGCGCCGCGCCGTGGGCCTTGCGGCGGCCTTCAAGTAGCTCGGCACCTGTTCGGCCGAGGCGGCGAACTGCACGAAGTCCCAGGCGAAGTTCTGGTTCTTGCTCGCCTTTGACACGGTCTCGATCCAGTAGTTGGCCATGTTCACCGCGCGGCTGTCCTTGATCTGCGGCATGGGGCTCACCTCGACGTTCATCTTGGGCGCGCGGGCGCGGATGCGTGGGAGGTGGTAGGCGTAGCCGAAGAAGAACGCGGTCTTTCCCGCCACGAACGCGTCGAAGGAGTTGGGTTGCTGCGCGTTCCAGCCGTACACCTCCTTGGTGGGATTGGCGAAATCGGTGTAAAAGCGCACGGCGTCCTGCCCGGGATTCGTGTGCGCGGGAGTCTCGTAGGAGCCGAAGGTCGGGTTTCCGCGGGAATCCGTCATCTGGGTGCCGTTTTGCATCATGAGCACCGACAGGATGTCGAACGCGCGCTCCACGTTGGCCCCGGTGCCCAGCGCGGCGCCGGACTGGATGATCTCGTTGTTCGGGCCCACCTTGGTGAGCTTCATCACGGCGGCCTGGAACTCGTCCCACGTGACGGGCGGCTCCGCGATGCCGGCCGCGTTCAAGAGGTCACGGTTCACGTACAGCGCCATGGTGTCCACGAAGAGCGGGAGGCCGTACACCTTTTCTTCGGTGGGGGCGTTCTGCGTGGCCTGGAACGGGAGCACGACGTCGCCCGCCACCACGTCGAGGAAGTCGCGGCGCACCTCGCGCGGGGTGATGGTGGGATCCTCGCGGATGACCGTCACCTTTTCCTTCTTGACGGAGCCGGTCACGGTCGTATAGGGGATCTTGAGGGTTGCCGGCAGCGGGGCCATGAGGCTCTTGAATTCGCCCATGCCGTCGTTGTGCACCGAGAAGATGTCCGGACCCTTGCCTTCGGCGAACGCTCGCAGGAGCTCGTCCCGGTATTCCTCGGGACGCAGCTGCACGTACTTGAACGACACGTTCGTATGCACCTTCGTGTACGCGTCCATGATGTCACGCATGGTGTTCGCCGTGTCGAACACGCGCCACACGGTGAGGGTGACGGGCTTCGTTGCCGCCACTTCGGCCGCGCTGGGGCCGCCGCAGCCTTGGCCGGTGAGGACGAGCGCGGTCAGGAGCGCGCCGGCAATCGAGCGTTTGGAGAATGTCATAGAATTGACGCCATTTTACTATGGATCCGAAAACGCGTCATCCAGGATGACGCGTTTCGACTAACGGACGGCGCGCAGGTACTTCCTCAGCTCCTTCCCGACTTCCGGATGTTTCAGTCCCAATTCTATCTGCGCCTTCAGGAACCCGAGCTTGTTGCCGCAGTCGTATCGGGTGCCCTCGAACAGGTGGCCGTAGATGGGTCGGCCGGATTGCAGATAGGTGGCGAAGGCGTCGGCGAGGCGGATCTCCCCATCCTTGCCGGCGCGCTGGTCCTCGAGCACGGCAAGCACGTCGGGCGTGAGCACGTACCGGCCGATCACGATGTTGTTGCTCGGCGCGTCCTTCACGGCCGGCTTCTCGACGAAGGTCTTCACCTCCCAGGTGGCCTTATTGATCTTCTTCCCGCCAATCACCCCGTAGCTCGACACGTCCTTTTTCGGAACCTGTTGCAAGGCCACCACCGGGTCCTGATATTTTTCGTACACCTCAAGCAACTGCTTGAGCGCCGGGACCTTGCCGTCGATGATGTCGTCGCCGAACAGCACCGCCACCGGCTCGTGCCGGTCGATGAAGGGGAGCGCCGCGAGTACCGCATGCCCGTCGCCCAGGGGTTTCGTCTGGCGCACGAAGGCGAATTTGGCCAGTTTGCCGATCGCCCCGACGAGGGAGAGTTCCTTCATCTTCTTCTTCTGTTCCAAGCGATATTCGAGCTCGAAGTTGCGGTCAAAATGGTCTTCGATGGCGCGCTTCCCGATGGAGGTGACGAAGATGATCTCCTCGATCCCGCTCGCGACGGCTTCTTCGACGATGTACTGGATGACCGGCTTGTCGACCACGGCAAGCATCTCCTTCGGTTGCGCCTTGGAAGCGGGGAGGAATCTGGTTCCCATGCCGGCGACAGGGATGATCGCTTTGCGGATCATAGAGTGCGTAGTTGGTAGTTCGTAGTGCGTAGGTGGAATTCTTGCGTATTACGTCTAAAACCGCAATCAATCATCCCTCTACGCACTACCCCCTACGTCCTACGCACTAATCGTACCAACGCATTCGGGTACACGATGAGATGCGGAGCGAACTGGCGCTTGAATTTGGAATACCCCTTCCAGCCGCGCATGTCGCCGGGGTACCAGACGAGTCCGAGGAAGAGGAACCGGATGCCGGAGGCGAGGCTTTGGGAGGCCCAGGCGTCGATGAGCCCGTAGCCGACGCTCGTGCGATGGGCGTCGGGATGGAGGAAGGCGCTCACGTGCACCGTTTGCCGCGTGTCGGGGAGGTCGAGCACGGCGAGGCCGGCGATGATCCGCCGCGTCACCTTCTCGCGCGCGACGAGCAGGCGCATGTTCGAGCCCTGCGTCTCAAGCCGACGCGCGATGATCTTGAGGAAGTCCTCGCGCATGAACGGGAGCTTGCCCGAGGCGCGGTACGCCGCCGCGTATTCGGGGAAGGCGACCTCCACGATCTCGTGCGCCTCGTCGCGCAGCCATTTTCGCCGATGCCGCTGCGCGTGGCTCGACCAGTCCTTCCAATATTCTCCTCCCGCCCCCAGGTCCACCACCCCGTGCTGGCGCGACTGCAGCTGCACGGGCGGCCGGTACCAGCCTTTGGGTGTGTCGAGCCTCGTGAGCGGCTGCCACATCACCATGCGCGGCCGATCGTGCAAGGCGATTGACGGCTCGGTGTCTGAAAAATACGACTCCACGCTAAACGGCCCCACGCGCCAGCGCGCGCCAAGCACAGACCCGTTTCGGACAAGGATCGCCGAGTCGTTTGTGCGGAAGCCGCCCATCACGTAGGCGGCGTCCTCATACGGGTGTACGAACCCTTCCGGCAGCGGCCGCCCGGCCTGTGTGGGCACGCCGCGGATCAGGTTCCACCAGTCACCCAGGGTCATAGCGAGGGGGAGTATAGCGCAAAAACCAGGACCCGGTCCCGGAAGCCGAATGAAAAGCCGTCCGGTGGACCGGACGGCTTTTCATGGCGGAGAGGGTGAGATTCGAACTCACGGTACCCTTGCGGGTACATCAGATTTCGAGTCTGACGCATTCGACCGCTCTGCCACCTCTCCGTGGCCAAAAGGCGTCGGCAACGTATCATCCGAGACCTTCATCGTCAATCGATCGGGTGCTATACTGTCCGTATCATTCTTCATCCCTCCACCTTATGGCCAAAGCCAAGGTCGCGAAGAAGCGCAAGGCATGCAAGCCGCGCTGCAAGACCCGCTGCAAGGCGAAATAACGCGAAGACCGGCCGCTTGGCCGGTCTTGTTGAAAGATATGTCTCCCTGGCACGTCTATATCGCGCGCTGCGCCGACCTGCCTGCCGGCAGGCATGGCGGGAGCCTGTATACGGGCGTCACGACCGACGTTCCGCGCCGCATCGCCGAGCACAACGCCGGCATCGGCGCCGCCTATACGCGTTCCCGCCGCCCCGTTGCGCTCGCGTGGAGCGAACCGGCCGCGTCGCGTTCCGCCGCCCTCAAGCGCGAGGCGCGGATCAAACGGATGTCGCGTGAAGCGAAGCTGGCCCTCGTGGTATCATCTCCCCATCATTCGTCACGCACGCGTATGGCCAAAGGCAACCACGCCCAGCAACGCAACAAGAAGAAGCCGAAGAAGAACAAGAAGAAGTAGCCGGCATGGGACTTTGGGATCGGTTCAAGCAGCCGTCGCTCCGAATTCGGGGCGGGATCGCGGGGGTGATGGTTTGCATCGCCCTCGCGGTTTATTATGTCGGTTTTTCCCTACCGGCCATCGACCGCGCGTACGGCGGGATGGTTCCTGATGGAGTGCTCATGCCAATGACGCTGACCGGCCATTTTTTTCCGATCTTTTCCCATTTCATCGTCCCGTACGGCCTGTTTTGTCCGTTCAACGAGCAGACATGCACGCACTGGTCGTTGTATGAGGAGCCAGGAAGCACCCCATGGACGGACAAGGAGGGAGGGGCCGGTTATTGCATCGATCTGACGAATGTCCCATCGGACTTCTGTGCCGGTTTTTCGGAGCGATTGGGGTTTGTCGGGCTAAGCTTGTTGTTGCTCGGTAGCTATTTTGCTGTCGGATATGGCGTCGGATTGGGAATTGAGCGATGGAAACGGCATTCGAGATACTGATAGTCAACAAACGCCCCGACCCAGGCCGAGGAGCCACGGCCACATGCCGGTCTTTTGACAGGGGCAAGGGGCCAGGTAGGATGCGGTCGGTCCATTTGACCCAGGAGGAAGCGATGAGTTCGTTCAATCCGAAGGCGTATCTGGAGCCGGCCACGAAGGCGCTCGAGAAGCAGTTCAGCATCGTACAATCCCGCATGCCCAAGGCAGCGCTCGTCCTGGGTACCGGCTGGGGTGACCTGCTCGAGATCGCCCAGGAACGTTCCATGCCCATGCGGGACCTGCCGGGCTTCGAGTCGCTCGGCGAAATCCAGGGTCACAAGCGACTCGTCTGCTACGGCCAGGTGGCCGGGAAGACCGTCATCGTCTTGCGGGGACGCGTCCACCAGTACGAGGGCATGCACGATCCGCTCGTGGAGCAGATGGTGCGTCTGCAGGTGGAGATGCTGGTCGAGCTGGGCGTGAAGACGTTCGTCCTTACGAACGCCGCCGGCGCGCTCGGAGGTCGTGCCTCGGTCGGGCAGGTGGTAGCCATCGACGGGTTCCTGTCGATGTTCGCGCCGCCACCCCCGCTCACGCGCGACGAGTTCTGGTGCGCGGACGACGTGCTCGACCCCGATCTCATCCGCCTCGCGCAGCTTGGCGGGCCGCACACGGACAAGCTCGCGGTGCTCAAGGGCTGCTATGCCATGGTGCGCGGTCCCAACTTCGAAGGCCGTGCGTACGACAAGGCGGTCTTGCGAGAGCACAGAGCGACCTGCGTGGGCATGAGCACCTTTCCGGAAGCGTCGGTGCTCGCCGGGCACAGGAAGAGCGGGGTGAGGGTGCTCGCCCTGTCGTACATCACCAACGACGACAAGCAGGAGCACTCTCACGAGGACAATCAGGCACAGGCGAAAAGACATGCGCCCGCGCTGCGCGTCTTCCTCGAACATCTCATCAAGCTGTTGCCGTGATCCTCACGCGCCCGGATCCTCCGAGCGCATTTTCTTTTGCGCGGCAACGAGCGCGAGCAAGACGAAGGTCATCATCGCGAGGTCGTTCTTGAAGAACGGGACGTCCACCAGGCCGTGGATGAGCATCTGCAGCAAGGCGAACGACGCGGCGAGCGCCACCCAGTCGCGCTTGGGGGTCCGGACGACCTGCCATGCGAGCAGGGCAGTGCCGATGAGTCCGAGCAGGCCGAGCTCGACCCAGACGTTGAGGATCACGTTGTGCGGATCCTGGAAGATCTCATACTCCGGATGCGTGTGATACGGCTCGATGGCGCCCGGATAGCCCGCGAGCCCGGCGCCAAGCAGCCAATGCCCGTCCTTCAAGAACGCGATGGTCTCCTGCCACTGGGCGATGCGCACCTGGCCGGAAGCGTCTTGGAGCAGGAGCTTGGTCGACACGAAGTGTCGGCCGGCCGGGATGGCGAAAACCAATAACATCAAGGCCGCGCCGACACTTAGTGTCGGAACACGCAAGCGCTTTTCGCGCAGGGCGGCCAGGAACAGGACTGGCGGGATGCTTACCCATGCCGCTTCGGTTTGCGAAAGGAAGATGGCGACAGAGCAAAGTAGGAGAATGACGGACCAGAACCATATCGTGACGGGAGATTGCTTCGTCGGCTGAGGCCTCCTCGCAAAGACAGATAGAAGGAACACCCCAGCGATCGTGATGATTGGAGCAAGATACAGCCCGAGCGCGTTCGGGTAGGGGAACGGGCCGGTCACGCGTCGCTCGATGTCCCAAGGCGCGGGGATGCCGGCGTTAAGCGCGTATTGCGCGATGCCGACGAGCGCCGCGAACGCGCCGCCGACGGCGAGGGCTTGGAGGAGGCGCATCCTGTCGGTTTCCGTCACGAACAGGTCGCGCACGATGAGGAACAGGAGGATGGGTTCGATGACGTATGCCTTGAGCAGCCCCAGCGCGGACAGCATCACGGGCGACGCGGCCATGCCTACGCCGGCGGCGAGGATGAGGAGCGCCAATGGGACGTACCACGATTGCCAGGCGCGACGCTCGACGAGCCAGGCGCGCACCAGGTCACGTCGCGTAAGGGCGAACACGACGAACAAGAGTCCGAAGAGAAGCTCGAGCAGCGTCGACGGGACAGGTCCGACCTGGATGCGCAGCAGGTACGCGGGAAGCGCGGCGACGAGCAGCAGGACGCCGCCTTTCAGGTCGCGCCAGGCGACGAAGGCGAACAAGCCGCAGGCCGCTCCGAGAAGGAGGAAATACATACGTCAGCGCAGGTCGGGCGATCGGTGCGGGATGAGCGCGCGCAGGTCCGCGAGCGTCACGGCGCGCAGCGCGAGGGCCAAGACGGCGTAGCTTGCGGCACCCACGGCGATGGACGGGAGCGCTCCCATGGGCGGGAGCCATTTCAACAACGCATACATGGCCATGGACGCGGCGACCGCTTTCGTCGCAACGACAAGGCGTGGACGCGCGCCGCTCGTGCGCATCACCATCCAAAAGGTGAGCGCGAGCATGAACGTTTCCGAGACGACGGTTGCCCAGGCGGCGCCGAGGATCCCCCAGCGCGGGATCAGGTAGAGGTAGGCGATCGTCGTGAGGGCGGCCGTGGCGGCATAGCCCCATACCATGGCGCGTTGTTTGCCGATCCCGACGACCGCATGGCCGTACAGGGCGCCCAGGAAGATGCCCGGCGTGGCGAGCATGAGAACGGCAAGCGCCGGCGCGGCCGCATCGAAGCCGGATCCGGCCACCAGCGCGATGAGCGAAGGGGCGATGGCGATGCCGCCGGCCGCCATCGGGGCGATGGCGAGCGCGAACAGGTCGAACGTCCGATTCACGTGACGGCCGAATTCCTCCCGACGTCCGGCGGTCCAGTCCGTGACCAAGGAGGGGAGCAGGAGTCCCATGAACATGGTGGGGACGGCCGTGAACACGTCGAGAAAGCGATAGGCGACCCCGTAGAAACCCACTTCTTCCTGGCTGCGGATGAGCGAGAGGATGAGCACGTCGCCCTTCAGATACACCAGGTTGAACAGGATGGAAAGCGCGATGGGCCAGCTGCGCGCGAGCGTGGATTTCCACACGGCGAGGTCCATGAGCGGGCGCAGGCGCACGAACGGCCGCGCAAGGCCGATGGAAAGCGCGAGCCACAGCACGTTCGCGATGACGAGCGCAGCGAACATGGCCGTGAGTCCGGCACCCAACCAGGCGAGCAGGGCCGTGAGCGCCACGAGCACCACGCGGCTCGCCACTTCCGCGATCGATGCGCGCCAGATTACCGAATGCTTCTGGTACACCCCGACAAGCATCGTCGAACCGGCCATGAAGAAATAGGCGAGCGCGCCCACGGCGATCGCCGCCTTCACGGTGGCGTCCCACGGGATGGGGAGGGCGATGAGCGGGGCGAGCGCGAACAGGATGGCGGCCGAGAACAGCCGTAGCCCGAGCACGTTGCCGGCGACCTTGGCCTCATCCGCGCCGCTCTCGGAGATCATTACAAGGAGCGTGAGGGTCAACCCGAAATCCACGATGACCCCGAAAAACTGCAAATAGGTGGAAGCGGTGGTGAACGCCCCATAGCCCTCCGGCCCGAGCGCGCGGGTGAGGATCCCGATCATCACGAGCCCCAAAACGACCGAAACGGCCTTGCCGGCCGCCTGGAGAGCGAAATTTTTGCTGAGCCCGTGACCCGTCGGCATATGCGCGGGTATAGTAGCATGAACCGTCGTTGACGGAAGCGTGGAAAACGGATACGATAGTGGCGAATTATGGAGGGAATTTCTTTGCGAAAACCCCATCGGATCGTCGCCGCCATGCTCGTGGCGGCGTTCGTGCTTCTTGCAGCTCCGGCCTCCGTGCTTGCCGCCCCGCTCAAGGGGTACGAGGCGCTGCAAATCTCCAGTTCCGGTTCCGGCAAGCTCGTGATGGCGCCCGGGGAGACCAAGGCATACACCATTTCCTTCAAGAATATCGGCACGGCGGCTTGGGCCAACTCCGGTCCGGCCTACGTGTCGGTGTACACGTACGGACCGAAGTACCGCACGAGCATTTTCCAGGATGCCTCGTGGAAAAATCCCATCCAACCGGCCGTGATGAAGGAGCAGGCGGCTCGCGCAGGAGAGACGGGTACCATTTCGTTCAACCTGAAGGCCCCGAAGGCCGTTGGCACGTATGCCGAGACCTTCAACCTGGCCGCAGAAGATGTCGCCTGGATTCCAGGCGGCCTGTTTACGGTCAACATCGTCGTGGCCGAGCCGGCAAAAGCCCCCAGCCCCCAGCCCCCAGTCCAGACCTCTCCCACCTCAACAACCTCAATCACCCAGCCCCCCACGGGCCTCTCCGCCCTCACCCTCATCCGCTCACAGAAGAAGGTCGTCGCGAAGGGCGGGGATCCGGTCGCGTACAAGGTCGGGATCAAGAACACCGGCACGGCTGTCTGGCGCAAGCGCGAATTACGCACGCCGGATTTCGCGATCGCGAGCGTCCGCAACGAGACGCAGCACCGCAGCTGGCTTTCCTCGTCCGTGCTGGTCGCGAACGTCGGGACCGACGTGGCGCCGGGCGGGCTCGAGTATTTCGAATTCACGTTCAACGCCCCGAAGGCGCAGGGCGCCCACACGGTGAAATACGCGCTTGCCGTGGACGAGCAGGTGGTGCCGGATTTCACGGTGGACATCCCGGTGGAAGTCACCCAAAACGCTCCGGACGCGTTCAATTCCCCGATGCGCGACGACCTGCCGGCCCCCTCGCCCTCGGAGCGTTTCGACATGCAAGAGCCCATGCTGCGCGTGGGCATCCTCATCGTGGACGGCGAGACGGACAACCAGGTGAAGGTGAGCTGCGAGACCTCCTGGAAGCTGATGGGCGGCGACGGGTCGCTGCTCGCCGAGCTTCCGGCGCGCAAGGCGGTCACCGCGCTCTATAAGCAGAGCCGCTACTGGTTCGACCGCGGCAACGGGTTCGAGAAGACGCCGGCCTTCCTGCGCTTCGTCCCGGACGAGCCAAACGGCATCTGCACGGTCGAGAACTGGGACCGTCGCAACCGTGGGGCCGACCGCCCGTATAACCGCTACCGCAACGTGCTCGAGCTCCATTATAACGACACGAAGAGCCGCGCCTGGCTCATCAACGAGCTGCCGATGGAGTGGTACCTCAAGGGGCTGGGCGAGACGAGCAACGTCAGTCACATGGAATACCAGAAGGCGCTCATCACCGCGGCGCGCACGTATGCCACCTACCACTTCGAGCGCGGCACCAAGCGCGGGCCCGAGTTCTTCCACATCACCGGCTACGCCGACGACCAGGTGTATCGCGGCTACGACCAGGAGGCCGCCTCGCCGCGCATCGTCGCGAGCGTCGAGGAAACGCGCGGCCGCACGGTCACCTACGAAGGCCGCACCGCCATCACCCCGTACTTCTCCCGCTCGGCCGGGAAGACGTACGACTGGGGCGAAGTGTGGGGCGGCGACGTGCCGTGGGTGAAAGGGGTGGCCTGCCCGTGCGACAAGGAAAAAGGCTACAGGCTCTGGGGCCACGGCATCGGCATGAGCGCCACCGAGGCGCTGTGCATGGCCAACCGCGGCCAGGGCTGGGAGCAGATCCTCCATTACTTCTACACGGACGTCGGGATCACGAAGCGGTGGCAATAAGGAGAAACGAAAACCGGTCCTCTCTGTCATTGCGAGGAGGCCTCAGCCGACGAAGCAATCTCAAGTCAAAGCCGGCCATCAGGCCGGCTTTCTCATTGTCAGACCGCGTGCGCGGCGTTGCCTACGCCATGGCGGCGCTTGTCGGCGTCGGAAAGCTCGATGATGGTTTCCTTCACCTTGTTCGGGTGCGGGACGTGCTTGAAGATGAACCGGTCCTTCTGGCCGGCGGTCTGCACGTACACGTCGCCGTAATCGAGGAAGGTGGCCAGCATGCCCTTCACCTCGGTCGTCACGTCCTGGATGTTCGCGAGGTGCAGCTCCGAGGCCACGCGGTTGAACAGCCCTTTCTGTTCCACGTCGATGATGCGTTCGTTGGTGACGATCCAGATGTCGAGCTCGTAGTCGGCGTATTCGAAGAAGGTCACCAGCCACACGCCGAGATAGTAGATGGACATGACCACCGTGAGCAGCGGGCCGAGGATCGGGTCCGACAAGAAGGTCGCGAGGGCATCGGCGAACTCAACGGCGATGGCGAGCGGGAGCAGCGTGAGCAAGCCGAACACGGCGGCGATCGAGACGAGCGTAAGCCAATGCCGATGCAGGAACAGGGCGGCCTTCTCGCCCTCCTGCTGATTGGGAAGTTGGTCGAGGCGCATCATACGGTCTGGAAGATGGAGCCGATCAGGCGATCGAGATCGTCGGTCGTGACGGTCGCAGTCCAGTCATACGACAGGATGGCAAGGGCGGAAGCGCCAAGCAGGGCAATGGAACCCACCAGGAAAACCGCTTGCATGGCGACAAGGTGCCCGTGCGCCACCCCGAAGCGGCTCAAGTGATACCAGGTGAAGCCTCCGTACACGACGAAAAAGACGACGAACAGGGCGTAAAGGATGAGGAGGATGGCGATGGGCATAGAGGCGTTAGGCTTCAGGCGGACAAGGCCTCAGGCTTCAGGTATGACGGATTATAGCATCCGCTGTTCTGGAACCGGATGCCCGAGGTGTCGGTAGGCATGCTCCGTGGCCATACGGCCTCGCGGGGTGCGCTCGAGCATGCCCAGCTGGATCAGGTACGGCTCATGCACGTCCTCGATGGTATCGGCCTCCTCCTGGGTGGCGGCCGCGAGGGTGCCAAGGCCTACCGGACCGCCGCGGAACTTTTCCGCGATGACGGAAAGGAGGTGCCGGTCCACGCGGTCGAGGCCCAAGGCATCGATGTCGAGCATGGCGAGCGCGGCGTGCGTCGCCGCCTCGTCGACCTGGCCCGTGCCGCGCACCTGGGCGAAGTCGCGCACGCGCTTGAGCAGGCGATTCGCCACGCGCGGGGTGCGGCGGGAGCGCTGCGAGAGCAGAGCCACGGCGGCGGCGTCGGCGTCGACTTTGAGGATCCGCGCGCTGCGAGTAAGGATCGAGGCAAGGTCGGATTCCTCGTAGAAGTTGAGGTGGAACGTGGCGCCAAAGCGGTCGCGCAGCGGGGACGAGAGCATGGAAAGCCGCGTGGTGGCCCCGATGATGGTGAACGGTTCCAGGTTGAGCCGCAGCGTGCGCGCGGTGGGGCCCTTGCCGACCACGAGATCGAGCGCGAAATCCTCCATGGCCGGGTAGAGCACCTCCTCGATCGTCTTGTTCATCCGATGGATCTCATCGATGAACAGCACGTCGCCGCGGCCGAGGTTGGAAAGGATGGCCGCAAGGTCGCCCACGCGCTCAAGCGCCGGTCCGCTCGTCACCTTCACCTGCGCCCCCATCTCGTTTGCGATCACGTGCGCGAGCGTGGTCTTGCCCAGGCCCGGGTTGCCATAGAGGAGCACATGCTCGACCGGCTCTCCGCGGCCTTTCGCGGCTTCCAGAAGCACCGAGAGATTGTCTTTTACTGACGCTTGGCCCACGAAATCGTCGAGCCTTTGCGGACGCAACCCCACCTCAAACTCCCGCTCCGGCGCCTGTTCGGCGGGGGAGACGGTACGTTCGTCGGGGAGAGGTTCGTCACGTTCGATCATAGGTCGGGTTCATTATGGAGGGCGGGGGAGCCGGGGGCAAGCGCCGTCCATAGCAGACAGCCTTGTCATCCTGAGACTGAACGGCTGACGAAGGATCCGCGTTGGGCAACCTATTTCTTGCTTCTTTTCATCGCCTCCCGTATATTCCTCTCCGATATGATTCTCACGCATCGGATGCAAACCTGGTCCAGCTTCATCTGAGCGTTTGAACGCAGAGGATTTCCGTTTCCTCTGCGTTTTTGTTTGCAAATTGAAGGAGGCTTCATGTACATCGACGTGTCGTTCGGTGATGGGCCGGTGGTAATCAGCGTGCCGCATGATGGTGCCACGCGCGTCGTCGGTGCCCTGCAGCGCGCTGAGACGTTACGATGGGAACGTGAATGCGGACCGGATGCGCGCGACGTCGGGACGTGGGAGGTCGCTGACGCATGCGTGAAGGAGTTGTCAGAATTGGGCATAAGCGCGAGCCGCATTGCGAGCGCGCTGCATCGTTCTCATATGGACGCAAACCGCGCGCCAGGGCAGGAGCCCTTCGTGGACGGATTCGAAGCGACGTACCACCTGTTCCATCATCATCTTCACGAGGCTATCCGACGCTCCGTCGCCGTGAACGGCCGGTGCCTCGTCGTCGACCTCCACAGTTTTATCGCCTCGCCGGGACCGGAGACGTATGACTTCGTGTTGGGCTCTGATGGACACAGGACATGTCCTGGAAAAAGCGACCTGTTCGTCGCTCGGGTCCTTAAGGAGCGATATCGCGTTGTGTTCTCGCCGGATTCACGATTGGGCGTTACCGGAATCTATCGTGGAGGATGGATTGTCCGGAGCATCGCCAAAGAATGGAACGGGCAACGCGTCGACGCCCTTCAGATCGAGATAAACCGGCTGCTTTATCCGGATGTATCATCCTCGGAAATCGCCTCCTTCCTTGCTCGCGCCATACATTGTTCCTTGCAGGACATCTAATTCTGACGGGAAGGCTCGTCGCCTTCCCGTCCTCTTTCTTTATGATCGTGAACGTCATTCGCGGCTCCATTTTTCATCCGAACCAGTCCTTGGAAGAGTACGTATTTCGATTTGTGCCGAAGCTAAAAGAGAAAAGCGTGCTCGTGGTCACGTCTAAGATCGTGGCGCTCGCGCAGGGTCGCGTTGAAAAGAGCGGTCGCGGGAAAAAAGTGCGGCTCATCAAGCGCGAATCGGACGCATGGGTGAAGACCAAGTGGTGTTACCTCACTTTGAACGAAGGCCACTGGTGCCCCAACGCCGGGATCGACGAGTCGAACGCCGATGGATCGCTCATCCTCTGGCCCGAGGACTCGTTCGGCGCGGCCGAGGCGCTTCGGAAGGCCCTGAAGAAGCACTATGGCCTGAAACAGGTCGGCGTCGTGATCACGGACAGCCGCACATTGCCGCTGCGTTCCGGCGTCACCGGGGTCACGTTGGGCTACGCGGGCATCAAAGGGCTGCGAGACTATCGCGGGAAGACCGATATCTTCGGGAGAACGTTGAAAATGACGCAGACGAATGTCGCGGACGGGCTCGCGGCTGCCGCCGTCTTCGTGATGGGGGAGGGGAACGAACGGACCCCGTTGTGCGTCGTCGAAGGGGCACCGGTCGTATTCACGGAACGCGTGCAGGAACGAGAGCTGCGGATCGATCCGCGCGACGACATGTACAAGCCGGTCTTCGCTCGCGCGATGAGATAGTCAAGCTCCCGCATTGCCGGATTCCGGGTTTCCGGTAAGCTGCGGCGGTCGTCTGGAAGTTCCAGATTGGACGACGACGCACCTTCACCTGGAGAAAGATCCATGCAAAAGAAGTATGCCTTGGTTTCCGTCTCGGATAAGACCGGCCTTGAGCCGCTGGCCCGACGCCTGGCCAGGCTCGGCTATGTCTTCTTGAGCACCGGAGGGACGGCGAAGGCCCTCAAGAGCATCGAAGGGCTCGAGGTGATCGAGGTGAGCGACTACACCGGCTTCCCGGAGATGCTTGATGGTCGCCTGAAGACGCTCCATCCTCTGGTGCACGGCGGCCTGCTTGCGCGTCGCGACAGCCCAAAGCACACGGAGGAGATCGCCGAGCGGGGCATCAAGGACATCGATCTCGTGTGCGTGAACCTCTACCCGCTCGAGACGGAGATCGCGAAGCCAGGCGCCACGGCGGACGACGTCCTCGAGCAGACCGACATCGGCGGCCCCGCCATGCTGCGCTCGGCCGCCAAAGGGAAGCGCCTCGTGGTGTGCGATCCGGCGGATTACCCGAGGGTCATCGCCGCCATCGAGGAAAGAAAGGTCGATGAGGCGTTCCTGAACGAGCTGCGCGTGAAGGTGTTCATGCATACGGCGCGCTACGACCTCGCCTCCGCGCGTTATCATAGTGGCGGCAGGATTGACGGCTTCATCGGCGAGAAGCCGACGCACTGACCTCGACGACGAGTCGAGGTTTTTTAATCTCACCGATATGTTCCTTCGTTCCGCAGCCTGACGGGACGATCTTTTTGGGATGCGCCAAAGGTCCGTGTTCTTGAACTTCTGGATTTCAAACAGTCATGGTTCAGTAGGTTGACAGGAGCATCGTTTCCTATTATGTTGACGCGTCGTCCTGACCCCGGCGACTGGGCAAGTCGCGGAACGGAGTACTTTCATGGATCTGCTTGTCATCGTCCGTCACGGGAACTACGGCGCGGACGATCGTCTCAACGATCTTGGTCGCGACCAGATGCGCCATCTCGCCGAGCTGGTGAGGCCAGACCTGGCCGGGCGCGCGGTCCGCCTGTTGAGCTCCACGGCCCTTCGCGCCGTCGACAGCGCTGAGGTGCTGGCCCAGGCGCTCGCGCTCGCGTCGTTCGAGCGGCACGACCTGCTTTGGTCGGACAACAGGCATCGAGAGGACTACGCCGCCGCGCTCGCGCTCATCCGGGAGAAGTCCGAAGGGGTCGACGTCCTCCTCGTGGTGACGCACCTCGAGTACGCCGGGTACCTTCCGACCCTCTTCGGCAAGGAGGTACTGCAGACGTGCATCACCGAGCGCGAGCTCCGAAGGGGGCAAGGCCGTTCCATCCGCTGCGTCGAGAAGACGGCCACCGTCCTCGGGTGAACACGCGACCGCACGCATTCGCACGGCAAACGAGCGACCTCGACGAGTTCCTTCGTCGCTGAAGCTCCTCAGGATGGCCCCGACGACGCGTCGTGGCCATTTTTCATTCTCAAACAATCCCCCATAGCCCAACCGCCGTTGAGCGACGGGGGATGGTGGGCAGGGTGGGACTCGAACCCACACGGCCTTTCGGCCCGGGGATTTTAAGTCCCCTCCGGATACCAATTTCGGCACCTGCCCGTTCTCGCAGCCTAGCCTACTTCTTCAACCCCTTCAAAGCCTTCAGGAACGCCCCCACAGGCTTCGTGTTGAGCACGTCGGCTCGCGTGGCCCAGCCGCGGCGGGCCTGGGAGATGCCGTAGCGGAGGTTGTCGAAATGCTCGGCCTTGTGCGCGTCGGAGTCGATGACCAGCTTCACGCCGGCCTCCACGGCTTCGCGCACGTGGGCGTCCTTCAGGTCGAGGCGTTCGGAACCGTTCACTTCGAGCGCCACGCCATATTCCCTGGCGGCACGGAGAAGTCGCGGGAAATCCACGGCGTACGCCTCGCGCGCGTTCACGATGCGGCCGGTGGGGTGGAAGAACACGTTCGTAAGCGGGTGCTTGAACGCGCGGATGATGCGCTCGGTCTGCTCCTTCTCGGATAAGGTGAAGGATGAGTGCACCGACACGCACACGAGGTCGAGCGTCTTGAGCGCGGCGTCGTCGAGGTCGAGCGAACCGTCCCTGCGGACGTCGCATTCGGAGGATTTGAGGACGCGGAATTCCCGCAGCTTCTTGTTGAGCGCGTCGATCTCCTTCCCTTGCTTCAGGAGCCGCTTCTCGTCGAGACCGTTCGCCATCGCGAGCGCCTGCGTGTGGTCGGTCACCGCCAGGTACGAGAGCCCGCGCCTCTTCGCCTCTCCCGCCATCGCCTCGATGGACGCGTCGCCGTCGGACCATCCGGTCTGCACCTGCAGGTCGCCCTTGAGATCGCCGTAGCCGACGAGCGCGGGAACCTTGTGCGCAAGCGCCGCCTCGATTTCCCCGCGGTTTTCGCGGATTTCCGGAGGCATCCAGTCCATGCCAAGCGCCTCGTAGACGTCCTGCTCCGTCTTGGTCACGACGCGCTTCTTCCCCTTGAACAAGCCGTATTCCGACAGTTTCATCCCGCGCTTGATCGCGCGCTCGCGCAGGACGACGTTGTGGTCGCGCGAGCCCGTGAAGTGCAGGAGCGCCGTCGCCCACTCCTCGGGCTTGAGCACCAGCAGGTCGCCGTTCACGCCGTAACGGTAGCGCACCGCGGCGCGGTTTTCCCCGCGTTCGAGCGCCTGCGAGACTTCCGGAAGGGAAACGAACGCGTCGAGCGCGCGCTTCGGGTCCGTGGCCGTCATCACGAGGTCCACGTCGCCCACCGTCTCCTTCATGCGCCGCAGCGACCCGGCGGCTTCGCAGTGCGTCACCCCCGGCACCGCGCGCAGCTTCGCGACGATCCCTTCCGCGAACGGGAGCAGGTCGTGCAAACGGAACCGTCCTTCGTGCTCGCGCAGGAACCCGATGCCTTTCAGGATGCCGTCCTCGGACTTGCGGCCGAACCCCGGCACCCTTCGGACCTTCCCCGCGCGCGCGACGCGCTCGAGGTCGCGCACGGTCTTCACCTTGAGCGCGCGGTAGAGCGCGAGCGCGGTCTTGGGCCCCACGTTCTGGATGCCGGTGAGCGCCAGCATGTCGAACGGGTACTTCTTCTTGAGCGCCTCGTACGATTTCAGCCGCCCGGTGGTCACCAGTTCCTCGATCTTTTCCGCGATGCTCTTGCCGATGCCCGGGATCGCGTCGATGCAGGTCGCTCCGCACGCCTTGTACAGGTCGGACAGATCTTCGCCTAACGCCGCCACCTGATCCGCCGCCACCTCGTACGCCTGCGGCTTGAACGGCACTCCCTCAGCCTCGTCGATGAGCCCGATCTCTCGCAGGATGTCGGCAATCTGCTTGTTGGTGGCGCTTCGTCGGGGCATAGTGCAGACAGTATAACCTCTTGTCAGACGCGAGACACGGTGTTACAGTCCCGACCACAAAAGAAGAAGAGGCTTTTGCGGGAATAGCTCAGTGGTAGAGCGTCTCGTTGCCAACGAGAAGGCCGCGGGTTCGATCCCCGTTTCCCGCTCCAAAAAGACTCGTCGCCAGACGAGCCTTTTTGTTTGACACGGGATCGGACGGAAAACCGCCCCGGCGCCGGGGCGGTTTTCTTGTCGGGTCAGGAAGCGACGCGCCGTTCGAGGGATAGGAGGCGGATACGGACGTCCATGTCGTCCATGCGTCGGCCGGCTTCCTCGAAACCGGCCTTCGTTGCAGCGGCAAGGTCATCAATCTTTTCGTTGACGATGCGGAACTGCGTTGACATTTTCGTCTCAAGCCCATCGAAGCGCTGCTCAAGTCCGCCGAACCTCGTCTCAAGTCCGCCGAATTTCGTCTCAAGCCCATCGAACCGCTGGTCCATCGCATCAAATCGTTGGTCGATGATCTCAAATCGTTGGTCGATGATCTCAAACCGCTGGTCGATTCGGTCGAACCGCTGGTCGATCTTCTCGAACTGTCTGTGGATGCCGGCGAAGGCCTCCCGCAATTCAACGTCTTCCATACGCTCTGAGTATACCAACCTACGCGGCGGCAGCAACGGCTTGCTTGGGCGGGTTCTTGCGCGCCCAGGAGATGCCCGAGCGGTTGCCGGCCTTGAATTCTTCCTTGGCGATGCCGAGCACGAATTCGCGCAGTTTCTGGCTGGACACGTCGTCGAGACCGAGCTCTTCCGCCATCCCTTGGATGGAACCGATGAGCGACATGAACCAGGAAGCCTTGTCGTTGATAGCCATATGAGTGGAAGGTGAATGATGAAGGGTTTAGAGGGCGACGGCTTCGGAGAGGTCGCCGTGGGAGGCGCTCGCGCGCAGCAGTTCCACCACGTATTCGCCGAGCAGGGTGGCGACCACGGAGGAGACGCCGTACGCATAGGCCTTGTTCTCAATCCGGCGCTTGAGCAGGAAGAGGGAGAGCGGGGCGTTTTTCATAATGGGTGATAAGGCGTTGGACATGTGGGCGCAGGACGAACGTCGTGACCGCGGCGAGGACGAGCGTGGTGAGCGCGATGCCGGAGGCGCCCCGCCCCGCCCCTTTCGTCGGCGCCGCGTGTTCCTGGGCGGCTGGCGCCTCAAGGGCGACCACGTCCGCGGCGGATCGCGGAAGGAGGCTGAACTTCCCGTCGGACGAGGTGAGCACGCCGGTGGCCTCAATGCGCGTCCCGGGCCGTATCGAGCTCTCGGCGGGAAGGCGCACGGGGGTCGCCCCCGCGTCCGTCTCGACCGCCGTCCCCGCCGACGTCTTCACGAGCAGGCCGGTCATCTTGATGAGCGCGCCGACGTCTTCCCCTGAAGGATCCGACGTTTCCGCGGCCTCGGGCGCGTCCTCATGGTCGAGGATCCGGACCGCGGATTTCGCGTCGAGCCGGATGCGCTTCATGCCGCGGGAGGAGCTCACGACGCCCGCGATTTCCACCTGGTCGCCCAGGGAGAGCTGCGGGAACGCCCCGTCGTTCTTGAACACGGTGATGCCTCCGGTCTCGTCTTGGACGGCCATGAGCTGCTTGCCGATC
Source organism: Patescibacteria group bacterium (assembly GCA_004297215.1). Lineage (NCBI taxonomy): Bacteria > Patescibacteria group bacterium. The sequence continues at coordinate 628,080 of SCUM01000001.1, read as the reverse complement.
GCGCCAGGCGCGGCGGTCACCGTCGCCGTCACGACCACGCGTTTGTTCACGGCCATCCCCGCCACGTGAGCGACGGTCACGCGGGAAGGAGCGGCGGATGGTTTCTTGGGAGCAGACTTGGCGGTCGTGCCTGCGGATCTTGCAGAAGCGACCGCCTTCGGAATGACAACTGGTTGAGCGCGCGCAGGAACGAGCGCCGTCGTCCGAATCCCCGCGTCGCTTGGGTGATCCGATACGGGAGGGAGGACATAGAGGGAGGGGGTAGGGGGTAGTTGGTAGGGGGTAGCGGGGGCCGGCTGCGCAACCGCTGGCGGCGGCGTGATGACGGCTCCTCGAGTCTGAGCGACCTCGGAGTCGAAGACTGACGGCTGCGTCACGACGGGTTCGAGCACGTTCGCCTCCCCCGGCGTCGGATGGACCGTGAGTTCCAGATGGTCCTCGACGCGGACGAACGAGCGTCCGGCCTTCTGCCCGTCCTTGCCGTAGGCGACCGCGTCGTTCACGGAGCCGTCGGGGGCGACCAGGTCGAGCGCGTCCCCGTCGTTGTTGAGCCGTCCTTTCGGATTTTTCAGGACGACCGTCTGACCGAGCCCGAGCAACTGGTCGGGGAGCGGGGTCTTGGCGCCCGACGCGTCCCGCAGCGTCCAGCCCGCAAGGGGAATCAGGTTGTTATAAGGATTCAGGATCTCGACGAACTCGTCCTCCCCGGATGCGGGAACGGGATAGAGCTCGGAGATTTGGAGCGTGTGGGGAGGGAAGACCGTCGGCATGAGCGCCACTGGCGTGGCGACGACCTCGATCGGTTCGGAGGCGATGACCGTCGTCGTGTCATCCTGTGTCTGGACGGCCGATGAGGGATCTTCAATTGGAGGCTGCCCGACAGAAGGTCCTTCGCCATCGCTCAGGACGACAACGTTCTCTTGGGCGGGTTCTACGACCGGCTCCGTCACGATTGGTTCGTCCGATGGCGGCGCGACGACCGGCTCCGTCACCGTTTCTGGCGTCTCGACGACGTCTTGGGATGACTCGTCTGAAGCGGATAACGGTTCGACTTCAGCTGCGACCGGGTCAGTCACGGCTGGCATTGGCGTCTCGACCGCCGCTTCGGCAAGGTCGTTCACGCCAGGCGTCCCGAGGTCCGGCAATCCCTCGTCCATCCCGTCGGCCGTCTCGATCGTGCGCCATGACGAGGCGAGCGAACCGTCCGCAAACGGCAGGGCGCGGACCATGCTGCGGGCGCCGGAGCCGCTGCTCGATGCTTTTCCGGCCGCGGGCGCGCCTGCGTCCCCGGCACGGTCGACGACCGTGCCGTCCGGCGCGACAAGCGTGAGGTCGAGCGCGGAATTCGAGAGGGCGACGGCGGTCGATACGAAGTCCGGCGTCCTCGAAAGCGCGCTGCGGACGTCCTCCACGGCGAAGTTCGCGATGACGAACGTGCCGCGCGCGGGAAGCGTCGCTCCGGATGGGAGAAGGATGTCCCCGCCGCCGATCAGCCGGTACCCGGACAGGTCGATGGGCGCATCCGTGAGGTTCGCGAGTTCCATGTACTCGTCCGCAGTGGAGAGCGACGATCCGGCCCATCCCACTTCGGAAAGGACGACGACCGGTGTCCCTTCGGCACGCACGGGCGCACGCGGCAGCGCCACCAGCAACCCGATGATGATCAGGTATTTCATAGGCGTCGGTTTGTGAATGAGCGCCCTGGCGTCCCAGGGACTCGCGCGGCAAGAAAAAACACGACCCGCCCAGGAAGGGAGGGTCGTGTTCTCTTGTAGGTTCATTCCACCACGAAAAAGCTTTTCCGTCAATCGTCCGGATGTGGATAATTGCCGCAAACCGCTTCTTTCATTACACTGCGACGCATGCCGGAGTGGCGGAATTGGCATACGCACCAGCCTTAGGAGCTGGCGGGAGCAATCCCATGTGGGTTCGAGTCCCACTTCCGGCACCACCGACCGACCTATGAGAGCCATCCTCGTCCACGGCTTCAATTCCACTCCCGACGGGCAGTTCATCCCCTCGCTTGCCGGCGCGCTTCGCGACCGCGGGTTCGACGTGGTCACGCCGCGGCTTGGGCTGAAGCTCGGCGAAGACGGCGAATTGAAGCTCCCGGAGATCGTGGAGTCGCTGCGTTCCCAAGTGGGCCCGGTCACCGGCGACGACGTGTTCGTGGGACACAGCCTGGGGGCGTTCATCATCCTGCAGTACCTGGAGGCCGTGGAAATGACCGAGACCCCGCGCGCGGTCGTGATGGTGGCCGCCCCATGGAAGGTGTCGAACCAGGCGCTGCGCCGCCTGTTCATCGTGGACCTCGACGCCGACGTGCTCATGTGGAAGGCCCGCGAATACGTCGTCGTCCACTCCAAGGACGACACGATGGTCCCCATCGACCACGCCAAGCGCCTGGCCGAATCCTTCCGTGCGAAGCTGGTCGAGACCGACGGCTGTGGCCACTTCATGGACGCGGAGTATCCGATCCTCGTCGAAGTGATCGAGGACCTCAAGTCCCGCCCCTTCGAATTCGCCCCCGGCCACAGTTTGCACGACGAGCTGGCGAATCCATAAGCGGTTTTCCACAGGAGATGGGTTGACGGAAATGATATTTCGTGATTGAATACCATTAACCCTGGTGAGTACCTCTACGGTATCCTCTTGGTGGCAATGAAACGACCCTCCTTAAAATGGGGGTCGTTTTGTTTGTGTATCCCGGGCTCGGATTCGGGATCGTGGAGGTAACTGGTTAACCTCGCTAGGGTTGCCACCAAGAGATACGGGTTCGAATCCCGTCGATTCCACCAGCCGACTTCGGTTGGCGAGCCGTTTCGGCTCGAGCCCGGGACAAGAAAACCCACCGCGCGTTCGGTGGGTTTTCGATTGACCGTGTCCATTTAGGATGATAGAGAAGGTTCGGCACCGACAAGGAGGAAGCCATGGCACATCGCACTTTGACCCGAGAGGAGTCGCTTCAAGTGTTCAGGCACGCGCAAGAGCACGCCGAGAACCCCTATCGTCCCGTCGCGATTATCTCCTTAAAGAAAGAGATCGAGACGGAGACCTTGCTCGCCGAGCGGTACGCCCAGGAGACCGGCAAGGTCGATGAGGTGGTCGTGAAACGCATCGTCGGCATGAAGCTTCGGCTCGAAGGCTTGTACCTCGACTGGGCTCTGGGAAAGATCACCTGAAATGGCTGCCAAGACGCGACCCGCGATGGACCAACGGTTCTAGCGGGTTTTTCCTTTAATCTGGCTTTATTTCAACCCGCATCCATGCTGTGGAAACCCTCGGGACAGCCCTCCTTGACAGGGTTTTTCTTTCCCTCTACCAGCTGCCTAATAATGGTACGTCTTCCCCGTAACGACCGTGCACACTCGGTAGAGCTGCTCGAGCAGGACAACAAGGGCGAGCTCATGCGGGAACGTGAGGGGGGAGAGCGAGAGCGTCATGTCCACTTCCTTTGCGAGTTCCGCTTCGGTGCCAAGCGTGCCGGCAACGAGGAACTGGATAGGCCGAGCGCCGCTCTCTGCCGTCTTGTCCATCCACGACGCGAACCCCTTGGTATCGAACAGCTTGCCGCCTTCGGTGAGGAGCACGGTGAATGCCCCCTCCTTTAGAGAGGCGCGTAAACGTCCAGTCTCCTCGGCTCGGCATTTGGGCCGATCAGCCTCGGAGCGGAACGGGGTAGCACGCACCACCTCCCGGTCGACCTTGGCGAACGGATGGAGACGGGCGACATACAGGTCACGAAGCTCTTGGAGCGCTTCGTTGCGCATGTCCCCGACCGATGTCAGCTGAAAGCGATACATGGGCGTATCTTAGCCTATTTTCGTTATCCACCGCTACTGTGGAAACCCAGGGGACAGTTCCCTTGACAGGGTTTTTCGATTCATTTAAGATGCCGACACTTACAAAGTAATCACTTCCTTCTTTGTCCCCAGCATTTCGGATGTCCTGGCAGGGATGGAGAGAGGGCAAGTGGAGATCAGGGAGCAACGTTGTGTCAAACACGTTCGGGAATCTTCATCGGCTCGTGGGGTGATAACCTTCATTTAAGGTGTACCCCGCGCTGCCAAGCGCGGTTTTTTCATCCAGCATCAGCTGGATGACCCACCGAAGCTCTATCAAGAGCGAAGGCGGGTGAACGACATCCTTCGGCACAGAGACGAGACGTCACGCGACGGTTCGTCCCTGGCTCGAAGGGCCAGCGTGACCCTTCACAATTGAATCAGACAGAGAACACACGATCGCTTTCAGATCATCCATGTCCACGCACCCGTCGTCGCGACTTGCAACTCGCGTCGGGGAAATGGAACAGGGAACCTGGATTGTCAGATAGTTCAGGCGATGCGACGCATGGCGCCGAAAGTAGCGGTGACATGCGGCAAACGAGATCTGGTTTGGAAGTGGTTGTAGAGCATAAGGGCATACGGTGGATGGCTCGACAGAGCGCGCCGAAGAAGGACGTAGCAGCCTGCGATAAGCTTCGGGGAGGTGGCAAGCAACCTGTGATCCGAAGATTTCCGAATGGGGTAACCCAATGCGGGGAATGCCGCATTGTCGTGCACTGAATACATAGGTGTACGTCGGGCACCTGGGGAAGTGAAACATCTCAGTACCCAGTGGAAAAGAAAAAGACTGCTAACTATGTCGCTCGTGATTCCGGGGAACCGGGGGAACGAGCGAACACGTTAGGACATTCCCTAAGTAGTGGCGAACGAAAAGGGAACAGCCCAAACCTTAGACGTGAAACCGTCATGAGCGTATGTGACTTCGGTTGCATGGGTGATTGGCGGTGAAAGGCGGGAGCCGTTGCGTAGAAGGTGTTGTAAGGCGGTCGCATGGTCCGCTCCTGAGGACCGGCGCGATGCATGAAACGTAGTGGAATCCGCTGGAAAGCGGAACCAAAGAGGGTGATAGTCCCGTACGCGAAACGTTTGATGCACGCGTGGCGACCGATCTTGAGTACCACGGGACTCGTGAAATCCTGTGGGAACCTGCCGCGACTATGTGGCAAGGCTAAATACGCGCTCCGATCGATAGTGAACAAGTACCGCGAGGGAAAGCTGAAAAGCACCCCGGTGAGGGGAATGAAATAGTATCTGAAACCGTATGCTTACAAGGAGTCAGAGCCCGCAAGGGTGATGGCGTTCCTATTGAAGAATGAGCCAACGAGTGTGCTGTGTGTCGCTTGGTTAAGCCCTACGGGGCGAAGCCGCAGTGAAAGCAAGCGTTAACCCGCGTGTTCTCACTCTGTATTCTAGGTATCCGCAAGGGTGCCGAGAGTACAAAGTGAGATGGTGGCACATACACGACCCGAAACCGGGTGACCTACCCATGACCAGGATGAAGCGGGTGTAACAACCCGTGGAGGTCCGAACCCACGTGCTGTGCAAAACACGGGGATGAGTTGTGGGTAGCGGAGAAATTCCAATCGAACTCGGTAATAGCTGGTTCTTCCCGAGATAGCTTGTGGGCTAGCGCTGGTAAACAGCGCATTGGGGGTAGAGCACTGAATGGGACTGTCGCCGCAAGGTAGACATCCTAACCAAACTCCGAATACCAATGCGTTTTCCCGGCAGTCAGACGATGGGGGCTAAGCTCCATACGTCGAGAGGGGAACAGCCCAGATCTCAAACTAAGGCCCCTAAATCGTCGTTGAGTGTAGAAGGTGGTAGAAAGGCTTATACAACCAGGAGGTTGGCTTAGAAGCAGCCATCCTTTAAAGAAAGCGTAACAGCTCACTGGTCAAGCTTTTCCGCGCCGAAAATGTACCGGGGCTAAACGACGTGCCGAAGTTGAGGGTTCCAGCCCTTTCAGGGCGGAGCGGTAGGGAAGCATTCGTATTGCGCTGAAGTCAGGTCGTGAGGCCTGGTGGAGCGGTACGAAGTGAGAATGTTGGCATAAGTAGCAAGAAGAGGGGTGAGAGTCCCCTCCGCCGCAAACCCGAGGTTTCCTGGGCAACGCGAATCGTCCCAGGGTGAGCCGGGAGCTAAGGTGAGGCCGAGAGGCGTAACCGATGCACAGCAGGTTAATATTCCTGCGCTCTGTTTGGGACCGAAGCGGGGACGCTTCGTGAAGTCCCCCGCGCCCTATGGCTATGGCGTTGGGCGCTTCCTGGTAGCTGGTAGGCAAATCCGCCAGCGACGTCCAGGGGGCGATCTCAAGGCTGCCGCAAGGCAGCCGAGGGGGGAGGACACGGAGCCAAGAAAAGCCGCTAGGACTATCCCAAGCAGACCCGTACCGGAAACCGACACAGGTGGGTGGGTGCGATAATGCACCAAGGCGTACGAGAGAAACTAGCCTAAGGAACTCGGCAAAACAGTGGCCGTAACTTCGGGATAAGGCCTGGTTTTCCCCGGGAGGGGAAGACCCGCAGCGAAAGACGTCAACCGACTGTTTACCAAAAACACAGGTCCGTGCTAAATCGAAAGATGATGTATACGGGCTGATGCCTGGCCAGTGTCCGAACGTTAAGGAAGGGGGTCATGCCCGCAAGGGCGGCAGCCTTCGACTGAAGCGCGGATGAACGCCGGCGATAACTATAATCGTCCTAAGGTAGCGAAATTCCTTGACGGGTGAGTTCCGTCCTGCACGAATGGCATAACGAGTTGACGACTCTCTCAGGTTAGTACTCGGCGAAATTGCAAGATGAGTGAAGATGCTCATTACCCGTGGTTAGACGAAAAGACCCCGTGAAGCTTTACTACAACTTGCTTTTGGGTCCATGTTCCGCATGTTGAGCGTAGGTGGGAGCCGCAAGGCGCCAATGAGACACCACCCTTGCGTTACGTGGATTCTAACCGGCACCCGTGATCCGGGAGTCGGGACAGAAGCTGGTGGGTAGTTTACCTGGGGCGGGTGCCTCCTAAAGAGTAACGGAGGCGTTTACAAAGGTCGGCTTGGCGCGGATGGAAATCGCGCTGGACGTGCAAACGCAAAAGCCGGCTTTACTGCAAGACTTACAAGTCGCGCAGTCGCGAAAGCGGAAGTTAGTGATCCGACCATTCAATATAGGATGGTGGAAGCTCATCGGACAAAAGCTACTCCGGGGATAACAGGCTGATCATGCCCAAGAGTCCATATCGACGGCATGGTTTGGCACCTCGATGTCGGCTCATCGCATCCTGGGGCTGGAGAAGGTCCCAATGGTTTGGCTGTTCGCCAATTAAAGCGGTACGTGAGCTGGGTTCAGAACGTCGTGAGACAGTTCGGTCTCCTATCTACCATGGGCGACGAATGTTGAAGGGATGCTTTCCTAGTACGAGAGGACCGGAAAGCACGAACCTCCTGTGTACGGGTTGTCCTGCCAAGGGCATCGCCCGGTAGCGGTGTTCGGATCGGATAAGCGCTGAAAGCATCTAAGCGCGAAGCCGACCCTAAGATAAGCATTCATTTGAGACCCCTGCGAGACCAGCAGGTCGATAGGCCGTACGTGGAAGCGCGGTAACGCGTGGAGCGGAGCGGTACTAATAGGTCGAGCTCTACAACCACTTTCAGATCGGATCCTGAAATCGTGTTTTCTCTGTACGAATCATGGCAGCGTCTCGGTGTCAGTTCCCGGCGGGTCACACCCGTTCCCATCCCGAACACGGCAGTTAAGCCGCCAGGGGCCGATGGTAGTCCGATTGGGCGAGAGTAGGTGGACGCCGGGACCTTGCCATGATTCAAACATCGCCGACCGGCAAACCCGGCCGGTTTTGTTTTTGCCGGAGGCATCGGGTAAGCTTATGGCCGTATGGATGAACCGAAAAAGACATCGTGCACCTTGTGTGCGGTGATGAAGGTCTCGGCGATATTCGCCGTCGGGTTCGTCATCGGGATGATGTATGGCGTTGCCAGGTGATCCCCCCGTCTTCCGTGTCGTCATCCTCGCCGCCGGCAAGGGGACGCGCATGAAGAGCGATCTCCCCAAGGCGCTTGTCCCGGTCGGCGACAAGCCCATCCTGCAGCACCTGCTCGAGAACGTTGCCGCCTCGGGGCTCGACGCGAAACCCGTCGTCGTCATCGGCCATGAGCGCACGCGCATCTGCGATACGTTCGGCGGGAAATGCGATTATGCCGTCCAGGAGTTCCAAAAGGGGACGGCGCACGCGGTGCTGTCCGCCAAGGCGAACGTCGGTGCCGCCGACGCGGTCGCGGTGCTGTATGGCGACCACCCGTTCATCTCCGCCGGCTCGCTCCGCCGGCTCGCCAAGGCGCACATCGCGGAGCGCAACGCCCTCACCATGTTCACGACCACCGTCCCGTCATTCGACGGCTGGTACCGCGTGTTCCAGCATTGGGGCCGCATCCTGCGCGACGCAGGCGGGAGGATTACCGGCATCCGCGAGTTCAAGGACGCCTACGACGACGAGAAGGCGATCTGCGAGGTGAATCCCGCGCTCATGTGCTTTGACGCCGCCTGGCTTTGGGGGAACATCGAGAAGGTGCGGCCGAACAACGCCCAGGGAGAGCTCTATCTCACGGACCTGGTCGCCCTCGCCTTCGCGCAAGGCCAGAAGATCGGTACGCTCGAGATCGCTCCGGAAGAAGCCATCGGCATCAACTCCGTCGAGGAGAAGGAAATCGCGGAGGCCATTCTGGAGCGCAGAAAAGGTCGCTGATATGAGGTTCGTAAGGCAAGAACGATGCTATGAGCGTGTTTGCTCCTGAATTCAGGGAGAATCGCGAGTCGATGTTCGAGGCGAGGAAACTGTCGAAGAACATCGAGCAGGAGGTCCAACGGGCTCTTCAGCAGAAAAAAGAACGGTTTCCCGACATCGTTTCCTGTCCGATCCGATCATGCGGTACGCCCGTGCGAATCGAGATGCGCGGGGACGAAGCCGTCCTCGTCTGTCCGAATTGCGGATGGCAGACGACCATCCACGACGCAGGCTGACACCCGCGGCTGCCATTTCAAGATTTCAAGTTTTCACGTTTCAAGTTTTCGTTCACTATGCGCCTCATAACCGACTGGCACGTGCATTCCAAGCATTCGCGCGCGTGCTCGAAGGAGTTGGAGTTGCCGACGATCGCGAAGTGGTGCGCGCGCAAGGGGATCGATGTCGTCGCGACCGGGGATTGGACGCATCCGAAGTGGGTGGAGCACCTCAACGAGCGTCTGGTGGAGAGCGAGCCGGGATTGTATCGGTTGAAAGGGGCCGAAGGGGCGAAAGGGGTCAGATTCATGTTGGTGACGGAGGTGAGCCAGATTTACAAGCGCGGCGGCAAGACGCGGCGCGTGCACAACCTGCTGTTCGCCCCGTCGCTTGAAACGGTCGCGAAGGTGAATGCGTGGCTCGACAAGGAAGAGTTCAATCGCAAGTCCGACGGACGGCCTATCCTTGGCACCGACTCCGAAGAGCTCTTCAAGGCCCTGAAAGACATCGACGAGCGCATCATCCTGGTTCCAGCGCACGCCTGGACGCCCTGGTACAGCGTGTTCGGGAGCAAATCCGGCTTCGATTCGTTGGAAGAGTGCTTCGGAAGCATGACGAGGCACGTGCACGCGATCGAGACCGGGCTTTCCAGCGACCCGAAGATGAATTGGCGACTGTCCGGGCTGGATACCGTCGCCCTCATCTCCAACTCCGACGCGCACAGCCCGCGCAATCTTGGCCGCGAGGCGAACGTGTTCGATCTTGCGGCACCAAGTTACGACGCGTTCGTGGACGCGCTCAAGTCGCGCGACCCCAAGCGGTTCCTCCACACCATCGAGTTCTTCCCGGAAGAAGGGAAATACCACCTCGACGGCTGCGCGGACTGCAAGTTTTCGTGCGCGCCGAAGGAAACGAAGCGACTCGGCGGCCGATGTCCGACCTGCAAGAAACCGCTCACGCTGGGCGTCGAGCACCGCGTCGAGGCGCTCGCGGACAGGGAAGCGGCGCCGGAGGGCAAGATCCCGTTCAAGAGCATCGTGCCGCTCGAGGAGGTGATCGCGGACGCGTTCGGGGTGGGCGTCCTGTCAAAACGCGTCCGTGCCGAGTACGAGAGGCTCACGGACCAGGTCGCGGACGAGTTCACGCTCCTGCTCGACACCCCCATCGAGGCCATCGCCGAGGTCGCGTCCACGCCGAACGTCTCGGAGGCCATCCGCCGCATGCGCGAGGGGCGCGTGGACATTAAGCCAGGGTATGACGGCATCTTCGGGACCGTGAGGCTGTTGGGAGACGGGCGGCCGACGAAGCCTGCGCAGCGAAATCTCCTCTAATCAAAAATCCCTCGACGCGTCTCGAGGGATTTTTGAGAGTCCTTTCGGACTAGCGGCGGCGCTTGGCCGCCTTGCGCTTCTTGGGAGCGGCCTTGCGCTTCGCCTTCCGTGCCGGCTTGCGCTTGGCTGCCTTTTTCCTCTTCTTCATAGCCTCCAATGGTCAGCGGGTAAAGGTCCCGCCAGGCGCGGACGCATCTTGCGATGCTGCCGCGAAAGATTTGTCACCGCGCACGCGCGCGATGGTGCAAATCGTGATCGAGGAACGCGCAACGATCGACGATTAGAAGCATGGTAGCATTTTTTTGAAGTCGTGTAAAGAGGAAAAGGAGGTAATCGGTAGTCGGTAGGTGATAGCTGGGAAAAACTTTTCTTTTTTTCATCCAAACTACGCACTACGCACTACCACCTACCCCCTATCACGTTCTTACTTCCATCGGGATTCCTGCGTCGCCCCAGTCGTAAATCCATTTCGCGCCCTCGAGATCCGCATTCACGCATCCATGGCTTATCGGTACGCCGATGGCGCGGTTCCAGGGCGCGTAGTGGATGTAGTAGTGGGGGAGGAAACGGAGATTGTACGGGATGATGCCAAGATCCCAACCCGGTCCGGCGTAATGCACGAGCGGAACCTTGGCTAGGATGACGTGTTTTCCAGGCGGCGTGACCCATCCCTTCCTGGCCGTGGACACGAGGAACGTATTCGTGAGGATGCCGCGTTCGTACGCGTACAACCGTTGTTCAGAGAGGTCGACGACGATGGATTTTTCCGAGGGGTCGTTGGTGAACGCGGGCTTCCCGTCGACGACCACGAGCTCGGCCGTCCCGTCCGCCTCGAGATCCGCGACGGCGGCGTGCACGCTCCCGAACGGCGCGTCCGCGACCGTGACGAACGTCGCGCCGAACGCATCGATGAGCGTGCTGCCGGACGATGATGAGAGGATTGCCTCGCCATTTATCCACAGCACGCCCGTGACGCCCGTGGCCGCATCGTCGAACTCGGTTTCGTCGGCAAGATGCGCCGGACTCGCGAACGCGAACGTGCGCACGGCGGTCCTGCTCGCATGCTGGCTCGACACGGTGAGTGCCTGGTCATGCACGACGCCCACCACGCCGCGGCGATCGTCCTCGGAGAGCGCATAGAACTCCTGCGTGCGCGCCGCGGTCCCGCCCGAGAGGTCCCACACGCGAACGAGCGGCGCGGCGCCGGCGGCAGGAAGGGTGACGAGCTCGTCTGCGGCGTCACCGTCGAGATCCCCGCACGCGAGGTTCACCCCGTTGCGGTCCGCGGCGTCGTAGGCGAAGAATCCGCCGCCATCCTCCGCCTGCCCGAAGTTGTCGAACACGCGCACGTGCGGCCCGCCGCCGCGTTGGGCGGCCGTGACGATTTCCGGCGTGCCGTCGCCATCCAGGTCGCACGCGGCCACGTTGATGCCCATCCCGGATGTCGGCGCATAGGCGAGGAACCGGCCGATCTCGCTTCCGTCCTGACGCGTGACGATCACCTCCGGGGCGTTCCCGAGCCCGGCGCCGAAGATGAGCTCCGGGACGCCATCCTCCCCGAGATCGGCCGAAGCGACGGTGAATCCGGTCGCCGCGTTCGCGGTCGCGAGCTTGAACGCGGCACGGACCGTGCCGTCGGCCTCCATGAGGCGCACGGTCGCGGGCGGGCGCGGCGAGGCGGCCTGTGCAGGCGAAGGGAAGGAGAGGACCAGTGCCAGGGCAGTCAGGACGACGGGAATCTTCATACGCTTTGATGCTAACAGAAGGGCAGGAAATGGCTAGGATAGAAAAAACGCCCGGTGACCGGGCGTTTTTTGGTGGACCGTGTCGGATTTGAACCGACGACCCCCTGCTTGCAAAGCAGGTGCTCTACCAGCTGAGCTAACGGCCCACAATGGGCCAAATCATAGCTCAAAAACAGAGGGGAGTCAATGTGTCAGATCCGTTTGCCCTCGAGCGTCGGCGGGACCGCCTTCAGTTCCTTGAGGCCGTCGAGCGGCTTGTCTAAGTCTAGGGCGTGGAGCGGGCCGATGTCCGAAATAAGCGTCTCATCCGCTCGAATGGCGCCGACCTTGTCCGCGACGAGATAGAGCATTGAGCCGCTCTTGCCCACGACGCGCAGCTGGGCGGGAGCTGAGCCGTCATCGCCCCGCTTGTACGTATGCTTGTACGCGCGCCACCAGTTGTAACTGGTTTCCTCCATGGAATACACCCCGACGAAGTTTTCTCCTGTGGCCGCGTCGTAGGCCGAGGTGGCGAAGTAATACGTTCCGGCCTTGTCCGGGTCGGCAACGACCATGTCGACGATGGTCTCGTATCCGGCACTGCCAAGCTTCTTTCCCTGGTTCTCGTTGATGAACCGCTCGGCCTTGGTGATGAGCGGGAAGTCGACGGCGCGCATCTCCCGCAGGCCTTGCGAGGGGGCGGATGCGACAGAGTCAGAGGGGGCGGGGGACGGAGCTTCGGCGGCGGGTCGTTCGGAGACGGGTTTTGACGCGTCAGGCTTCGGCGGGGCATCGGAGCCGCATCCGGCACCCAAGAGGACGAGTCCTGCGGCAAGGAACGACAGGCGGGATGAGTGATTCATAGTGCTTAAAACCGTGCCATGGGCACGGTTTTTTCGCAAGCTCCTCAGGTCTTCACCATGTTCGGCGGCTTTTTTCCATTCACGAAGGCGAGGATGTTCTCGGCGGCCGTGCGACTCATGGCTTGGCGGGTCTCGACCGTGGCCGAGGCCGTGTGCGGGGTGAGCACCACGTTTCGCATCTTGCGCAGCTCGAGGGTATCGGTGAGATCGCAGTCGATCGCCGGCTCGCATTCGTATACGTCGAGCCCGGCCCCGGCGATTTCCCCCTTCGTGAGCGCCGCGAGGAGCGCCTTCTCATCGACGACCGGCCCGCGCGCCGTGTTGATGAGAAATGCCGTCTTCTTCATCATCTTGAGCTCCTTGGCGCCGATGAGGTGGCGCGTGGAGGGGAGCAGCGGCACGTGCAGGGAGACGAAATCGCTCTTCTTGAGGAGCTCCGGCAGCGTGACGAATCGCGCTTTCGAACGGGCCTCGAGCGTCGGGTTGCGTTTCATGTCGGCGTAGAGCACGTCCATCCCGAACCCGTCGTAGAGCCGCCGCACGATGGCCTGGCCGATCGCCCCGGCGCCCACGACCCCGATGGTCTTGCCGATCATGTCGGTCCCTAGGAACATCTTCGGCCCCCAAGCCCGGTACTTGCCTGCGCGGGTGAAGGCGTCCACCTCCACGACGCGATGCGCGAGCGCGAACATGAGCGCGATGGCATGCTCCGCGACCGTCTCGGACACGTTCGGATGCGCGGCGTTGGTGACCACGAGCCCGCGCTTGGCCGCTTCCTTCAGGTCGATGTTGTCGAAGCCGACGGCGTAGTTGGCCACCATCTTGAGCTGCGGCCCGGCCGCGTCGAACGCCTCCTTGTCCATCCGCTCCGTGAGGATCGAGAGGATGATGTCCGCCCCCTTCACGAAGCGCAGCAGCTCCTTGCGCGGGATGGCCCGGTCCTCCCCATAGACCTTCACGGACAGCCGCTTGTCCTTGCGCAACAGGGCGAGTCCCTCGTCGGGAATCTCGCGGGTGACGGCGACGACCAGCTTTTTCATAGCGCTTTTACCTTGATTTTCTTCATCTGCGCGGCGGTGGGCCACCTGCGCAAGATGCCGGACTTGGCACCGACCTGGCGGATGACGGAATCGGCGTTGAGGGTGCCAAGCGCGAGCGCGGCCGGCACGTCTCGCTCCTGCACGAAGGAGGCCATGAAGCCCGAGCCGAACGCGTCGCCGGCCCCGGTACGCGATACGGCCTTGCTCCCGGCGGCCGGCGCGTACCAGGCCTTGCCGGCGCGCGCGGCATAGGAGCCGCGCTCGCCATCGGTGATGATCACCACGTTGTCGGCCGTGACGAGCCGCTCGAACATCCCGGAAATCTCCTTCTTGCCCGTGAGCATCATCGCCTCCTCGCGGTTCACCATGAACACGCTCACTTCCGGGAGGAAATCCTGGATCGACCCCAACCCCTTTTTGAGCTCCCGGCTCCCCGGGTTCCAGGCGATGAGCGCCTGGCACTGCGCGGCGTGCGACACCAGGCGGCGGGCAACGGCGAGGTTGCCGCCCAGGGAGGAGAGGTAAAACGCGCGGGCCGCGCATTCGTCCCAAGGGATGTCCTTGGCCGTGAAGGAGCCGGACACCCCGCGGTACACGAGGACGGAGCGCTCGCCCGTGCCCGTGTCCGTGAGCAGCACGGAGTAGCCGGTATCCTCGCCAGCGACCCGGCGGATGAGCGTGGTGCCGATCCCCTCGCGCTGCAGGTCGATGATCACGTCGCGCCCGGCGCTGTCATCCCCCACGCGGCATACCACGGCCGCGTTGTACCCGAGTCGCGCGAAGGTGGCTGCCGCGTTGGTGGCCCCGCCGCCGGTGGTGTGGATCACGCTCTCCACCTCGATCTTGCTCCCCAACGACACGCATTCGCCGATGCCCGTGGCGAACTTCGGAGAGCGAATCATCTGGAACTGGTCGGAGAGGAGGAACACGTCGCGCGTGCCTGACCCGACGGTGACGATGTCGAACATAGGGGGGATGGGAGTTGGTATGCGCCTAGGCCTTGCCCGAGCTTCCAAGGAGTTTCATTTTCTGACGGACGACCCTCGTCATGAGCGCCTTTGCCGGCCCTAGGATCTCGCGCGGGTCGATCACTTCCGGGCGTTTGGCGAGGAACTGGCGGATGCCGGCGTCAAAGGCGATGCGCAGGTCGGTGTCCACGTTCACCTTGCACACGCCGAGTCCCACGGCCTTCTTCACATGCGCGTCGGCGACCCCTTTGGCGCCGGAAATCTCACAGCCGAACTTGGTGCAGAGGGATTTCACCCAAGAGGGGACCGAGGACGCTCCGTGCAAGACGAGCGGCACGCTCACGGCCTCGGCAATCGCCTTCAGGCGCGGGAAATCGAGCTCGGACGCCTTCTTGAACTTGTACGCCCCGTGGCTCGTCCCCACCGCGATCGCGAGCGCGTCGCAGCCGGTGGCGCGGACGAACGCCGCGGCCTGCGCGGGTTGCGTGAGGTGCGCGTCCTTGGCCGCGACCGACACGAAATCCTCGATGCCGGCGATGGCGCCCAGCTCCGCCTCGAGGCTCACGCCGTGCTTGCGCGCGAGCTTCGCGAGCCGTGACGAGACCTTCGCGTTCTCCTCGTACGGGAGGGAAGAGCCGTCGAACATCACGCTCGTGTACAGGCCGCTCCTGATGGCGGTCTCGATGAGCGGAACGTTTTTCCCGTGGTCGAGGTGGAATACGACCGGCACTTTTACGCGCGTCGCCGCGAGACGCGCGAGCAAGCCCAGCTCCTCCATTCCGGCGTAGTGGATCGCACCCTCGCTCGTGGAGAGGATGACCGGCGAACGTTCGGCCTGCGCGGCCTCGATGACCGCCTGGATCGCCTCCAGGTTGTTCACGTTGAAGGCGCCGACCGCATAGCGGCCTTTCCGGGCTTTCTTGAGGACGTCCGAAAGAGTGGCGAGCATAACGGGATTACATGAGTTGGGCTCGGAACGAGGGGTGCTGGCGCAATCGGGAGCGGATCTGGCTTGTCTTAAGCAGTCCTGGCTGCGGCCCGACTCGTCCTACGACGGACGCGGCGTTGACCGATCCCCAGCGCAGCGCTTCGTCGTGGAGCTGGCCGTGCGTGAGCGCGCCGAGGTACCCGGTGGCGAACGCATCGCCGGCGCCGGTGGATTCCACCATCTTTCCCGGGAAGATGTCGCAATGATGGAGTTCCTGGCCATCGAAGCTGTATGAGCCGTTCTTGCCGTCGGTGATCACTACTTTTTTGGGACCGAGCTTGTAGAGCGCCGTGGCGAGATGGTGGATCTCGGTAGTCCTCTGTTCCGTGAGCGCCTGGGCTTCCTCCAGGTTCACGAACAGGGCATAGGTGCGGCTGATGAGGTCGAACAGCACCTTCTTGCGCTCTGCGATCTGGATGGTGCCCGGATTGAATCCCACCAGCATCCCGTCCGACTTCGCGCGCGCAGCCACCTCCTTGTAGAGGTTCTCGTAGCCGACCCCCATCTCGCACACGTAGAGCCACTTGGTCCTCGCCATCTTCCTCGGGAGGCGGTATTCGTGCGCGATCTGGGAGGCGAGGATCGTGCGGTCGCCCTTGTAGTTGAGCACCACCGAGTAGGCGCTCTGATCGCGCTTGCTCACGTGGATGTAGGTGGAAGCGACCTTCTCCTCCTTGAGCCGCTTGAGCGCGAGCGCGCGCGTGCCGTCCTCGCCCATCACGCTTACGACCGCGGTCTTCAGCCCCATGCGCGAGAGGCCCACCGCCACGTTCGGCGCCGACCCCGCGATTTGGGCATCCACCACGTTCACGGGAATCTTCGCCCCGTATTCGAGGCACAGCAGGCACTCCGGCATCTTGAGAGAGCACTGCACGCTGGCCTCATTGAGCACCACGAAGGTGTCGAGCTTGATGTCTCCTACCGCGACCAGGTCGAACATACGGGGAAAGTGTAACAGATAATGGAAAAATCGGCTGTACGCCGATTTTTCCTAAGGATCACGCCCGTTTGGCTTCGGATTTCATCTCCTTCAATCGCGCCTCGGCCGCCGTTACGTATTCCGGCACAGCCGCGACCTTCTCGCCCTTCTTGCGCTTGAGCGCGCGGCGCACGGCCATGGCGATGTAGGGCGCGGTAAGGCCGAACGCCTCCATGAGTTCCGTCGGTTCACCGGATTCGCCGAACCTGTCCTGCATGCCCATGCGTTCGAGCGGGACAGGGGCGAAGCTCCCAAGCGTCTCCGCGACGACACCCCCCAGGCCGGCCGCCGCCTGCGCCTCCTCGACCGTGACGAGCGCTCCGCACTCCTTCGCCGCGGCGACGACCGTCTTCACGTCGAACGGCTTTATGCTGTGACAGTCGATGATGCGGACTTCCAGTCCTTCCTTTCGCAACGTTTCGGCGGCGAGGAGCGCTTCGTAGAGCACGGGTCCGGCCGCGATGATGGCCGCGTCGTTCCCAAATCGGAATACTTCGGCGCGCCCGATCTTGAACGGGGTCTTCTCGGTGGTAAAGACAGGAGATTTCTCGCGCGCGAAGCGCAGGTAGGCCGGTCCGTCGAGTTTCGCGACCGCGACGGTCGCCTTGCGCGTCTCAAGTGAGTCGCAAGGGACGAGCACGCGCATGTTGGGCATCACCCGCATGAGGGCGATGTCCTCGAGCATCTGGTGCGTGGCGCCGTCGGGACCGACGGACACCCCCGCATGCGCGCCGGCGACCTTCACGTTCACGTCGTTGAGTGCCACGCAGGTGCGGATCTGCTCCCAGTTGCGCCCCGGGGAGAACCCGGCGTAGCTCGCGATGAACGGCACCTTGCCGGCCATGGCCATGCCGGCCGCGATGGAGGCCATGGCCTGCTCGCTCACCCCCATCTGCACGAACCGGTCCGGGAACGCAGCCTTGAAGGCGAGCACGCGTGTGCTTTCGGTGAGGTCGCAACAGACGGCCATGACCCGTGGGTCCGCCTTGCCCGCGCGCACCAACCCCTCACCGAACCCATTCCTGGTCGGCTCCTGCTTGAGTTTCGCCGCCTTCAGCACGTCACGCGCGAGGAAGGCGGCGGGGTTGAGGCCAACTGTTTTCATATCGTAGATTCTAGAAGTTTGCCGTGTCGTCCTGAACGGAGGCCCTCAGGCCGAAGTGAAGGACCCTGGTCTGGAGGCTACCAGACGATCGTCATGGAACGACCGTCTGGGTGTTTACCAACGAAGATCCTTCGTCAGCGGTCCAGACTCAGGATGACAATTAACGTCGGCCCCCTGGGGCGAAGAAGCGCTTCACAGGGCGGTAGGCGACATAGACGACGACGAGCAGCGGGATGAGCATCCCGGCGCCGATCACCACGAACCAGATGGCGAAGGTCACCAGCCCCTGCAGGACCGTGATGAGCGCCTGGGCCGCCTCGCGCAGTGAGGAGAGCGGGCGGAACTCCTTGCTGGGGAGGCGCACCGACGGTTCTTCCGAGAGGGAGACCGAGAGCGTGGAGTAGCTGGTGGCGTTCTCTAGGTACTTGAGGCTGCCCTCCATGGATTCGATCTGGGCTCGGACGTTGCTCAATTCGCGCTGCACCGCGAGGATGTCCTCGATCGTGCCCGCGCGGCGCATGATGTCGAGGTAGGCCGTCTCCTGCGCCCGGGCGTTCTTGATGCGCGCCTGCAAATCCGTGTACTGCTCGGTCACGTCCTGGCCGTTCACCGACTCGTTGCGCACGAGCGTCGCGAGCTCCTTGGCCTCCGACACCATCGCTTCGAATTGAGCCGCGGGCACGCGCACCGTGACGGAGCCGAAATGGGTGCCGTCCTCGCGCTCGGAAACGGACGAGTCCTGCACGAACCCGCCCTTGCCGGCGGCGATGACCGACAGCTTCGAAGCGGTTTCCGGCACGGAATCCACCACGAGGTCGAGGCTCCCGGTCTTGATCAGCTTCTGATCCACCTCTGCGGCCGTGCTTCCGCCCATCATGGGAGGAACGGGCGAGGGAATCCCGCGTCCGTCCGCGAACCCCATCATCTCGGACGCTTCCAGGCGCATCTTGTCGGCACTGATGCCGCCTATGAACGTCGGGACGGAGCCGGTCACGAACGCGTCCGACGGGCCGCCGAAGGAAAGGCCCATCATGGACCGCATGGTCTGCGTGACGGGAGGAAAGGCCGACGCGGCGGCGATGAGGATGAGAAGTCCGATGGCGATCACGATGGCGGCGGCGGGTTTGGTGGTCATAGAATTTCTTGTCTTTGCGAGGAGGCCTCAGCCGACGAAGCAATCTCACGGGAGGTTGCTTCGCCCTGATGGGCTCGCAAAGACAGATAATTATTGATGTTCGGATTTGATACGGCCGCCGAGCGTGCGAAGGTCGTGCAGGGCCTTATCCGCCTCCTCGCCGGGCTTGGGTGGGATGCCGTGCCAGCGGAAGTCATATTCCATGTAGCCCACGCCGTAGCCCGGGATGGTGTCGGCGATGATCACCGTGGGCTTCTCGCTCACCCCGTGCGCGCGTTCCACCGCGAGCACGAAGTCGCGGATGGAGTTGCCGGCGCAATGGATGGCGTGCAGGTTGAATGATTCGAACTTCTGCAGCAGCGGCTCAAGCGGCATGATCTCCTCGGTGGTGCCGTCGATCTGGATGTTGTTGCGGTCGATGATGAAGGTGCAGTTGTAGAGCCGGTTGCGGCCCGCGAACAGCATCGCCTCCCAGGTCTGTCCGGCCTCGAGCTCCCCGTCGCTCATCACGCAGTACGTGCGCCACGGCTTCTTGTCGAGCAGCGCCGCGTAGGCGAGTCCCGCCGCCTGCGAGGAACCGGAACCCAGCGGGCCGGAGGTGGTCTCGACGCCCGGGAGCTTGGAGCGCTCGGGGTGGCCCTGCAATCGGGTCCCGAGCTTGCGCAGCGTCTTCAGCTCCGCGATGGGGAAGTATCCGGCGTGCGCCATGGCCGCGTAGCGGATGGGGCAGATGTGGCCGTTGGAGAGGATCAGCCGATCGCGATCCTCCCACTCGGGATTCTTGGGATCATGGTTCATCACGTGGAAGTACAGCGCCGTAAAGATGTCCGCCATCCCAAGCGGCCCCGCGCTGTGGCCGGAACCCGCCGAGACCAGCATCTCGATCACGTCCTTGCGGATCTTCACCGCCCGCTCCTCAAGCTGCATCAGCTTGCGGTCGTGCAAGTGCAGCGATTTCCGCGCCTTGGGGCCAATGGTGAGGTCAGGCATATCACGGTCATTTTAGCACAAATCGAAACGCCCCGTTGTAGGGGCGTTTCTCGGGCCTTATTGCACGATGATCGTCGCGGTCATGCTCGGGTGGTAGCTGCAGAAGTACGTGTAGGTGCCCGGGGTCTTGAAGTAGCGGGAGAAGTTCTGGCCTGCTTCGAGCGTGCCGGATCCCCAGGAGAGGTCGGTGGCCGTGGCGGTGTGCTTGTTTGCGCCCTTGTTGGTGAACTTCACGGCGGTGTTGGCCGGGATGGTCACGGTCGTGGCCGAGAACTGGTTGTCCACGATGTCGATGAACGTGGGCGCGCGCAGGCCCTTGTCGTCGTTGATGTCATCGACGTTGCTCTGCTCGGCCGCCGCATTGAAGTCGCTGACCTGTTCGAGGTCCGCCCCTTTCTTATAGTTCGAGAAGAACGCGTCCGGCACGTCGTCGATCTTCTTGTTCCAGTCCGCGCCGTAGAGCCCGACCGCGATTTCAGGGGTCTTTACCCAGCGCAGCATGCCGCCCTTCGAGAGCGCGTAGGTCTTGGGATCGGAATTGATCTTGAGCATCTTCACGCCCGGCTTGTAGGTGACGTTGCCGCCGATCTGGATCTTGGCGAGGTCGGCGTCGGTGATGAACTTCACGGTGTTGAAGTTCGCGTACCAGGTGAAGTAGGTCTTGTCGTTGGGGAACACGTAGCGGAAGCCATCCTTGCCGTAGTAGTACACCGCGGAGAAGCTTTGCCCGCGCACGAGGTCGCCGGACTGCACCTGGGAGAGGGGGACCGTGGCCGCGGAGGCCGCGAAGGGGAGCATGCTCCCGAGGAGGGCGGCGGCGCTTACGAGACTTGCCAGCTTGCGCATAGGGTCGTTACGCAGTGATGAATGATTAAAGGGAGGATAGCACGCTCACGCGTCGTACGTCGAGGCGGTTTCCCGCATGTGCCGCAGGGTGACGAGAGGATCCGAGGCGCCAAAGAGCGACGAGGCCGCGCACAGGCGCGTCGCTCCCGCCCCTATCAACACGGGGAGCAGCTCCGAGGTAACGCCCCCGTCGATTTCCACGGGCAAATCCGCGAAATGCTCGGCAATCGATCGCATTTTTTCGAGAATCGGTTCCCCGAGGAACGACTGGCCCGACGCTCCCGGGTGCACCCCCATCACCGTGAGCTGGTGGATGCGGTGCGCGAACGGGTGCACCTCGTGGATGGGCGTCTCGGGATTCATCGCGATTCCCGCCTCAAGGTTGCACGCGGCGATCTGGTCGAGCACGGCGCCCAGCGGCCGCTTGATCTCGGCGTGCACGATGGCGCGCATGAATCCCGGCACCTCCTTCCGCCACGCCTCGATGATCGGCAGGGGATTCTCCACCATGAGGTGCAGCTCGTATCGCACGGGCGTACGAAGGGTACCCACGCGGCTTGCGTCGAACCAGCTCACGAAGGGGAACAGCGTCCCGTCGAGCACGTCCACATGCACCGTGAGGCAGCCGTCTTCCACGAGCCGCAGCCGCCGCTCGAACTCGTCGGCGCTTTGGACGAGGATGGATGGGATGATTTCGATCATAGGCTTTTCAGGCTTTTCAGGCTTGTCAGGTCTGTAAGGAGCTCCTGACTTACCTGACTTACCTAAACTCCGTACTGTTCGTTCTCGATCTCCTCGACCTTCTTCAATCGCCGCACATGCCGTTCCGCGCCCGAGAACGGGGTGTCGAGCCATTCCTTCACGATCTTTTTCGCTTCCGCCGGCTTCAGGAACCGCGCCGGGAGGCATAGCACGTTGCTGTCGTCGTCCGTACGCGCCATCTTGGCCGCCTCGGCGTTGAACCCGGTGGCCGCGCGGATCCCCTTCACCTTGTTTGAGACGATGCAGATCCCCTGCGCGTTGCCGCACAGCACGATTCCGTGGCTCCCTGGGTCCGTCACCACGCGTTTCGCCACCGCGTACCCGAAATCCGGATAGTCGTCGTCCTCCACCAGGTCGCGGTTGCCCATGTCCACGACCTTGTACCCTTCTTCCTTGAGCGTTTCCTCCAACGCTTCCTTGAGCTCCCAGCCCGCATGGTCGGCTCCGACGTAAATGGTGGGTTTCATAATGCCCATAGGGTAACCCATTCGGGCGTTGCCCTCCACCCCCCAAACTGTTAGGATTTCCGCGATATGGCAGATGAAAAACGCGCCACTGGCGCTTCCCAGGAGCACGACATCCTCTCGTATTGGGAAACGCATTCGGTGTTTGAGAAATCCATTGAGAACCGGCCGGCGGAAAAGGCGTACACGTTCTATGACGGCCCGCCGTTCGCCACGGGGCTGCCGCACTACGGCCACATCGTCGCGTCGGTGATGAAGGATCTCGCGCCGCGCTACTGGACGATGAAGGGTCGGCGCGTGGAGCGCACTTGGGGGTGGGACTGCCACGGGCTCCCGATCGAGAACATCATCGAGAAGAAGCTCGACCTCAAGAGCCGCGCGGACATCGAGGCGTTCGGCATCGGGAATTTCAACGACGCCTGCCATGACACGGTGCTCACCTACGCGGACGAGTGGAAAAAGGTGATCCGCCGCATCGGCCGCTGGGTGGACATGGAGAACTCCTACAAGACCATGGACCTCTCCTACATGGAGAGCATCTGGTGGGTGTTTCGCTCTCTGTGGGAACGCGGCCTCGTGTATGAGGGCCACAAGCCCATGCATATTTGTCCGCGCTGCGAGACGGCGCTGTCCAACTTCGAGGTGAGCCAGAACTATCAGGACGTGACGGACATCTCGGTGTTCGCGGGCTTCACGCTCACGAGCGGGGCGCACGCCGGGGCGAAGCTGGTGGCGTGGACGACGACGCCATGGACGCTTCCGGGGAACGTCCTGCTCGCCGTTGGCGCGGACATGGAGTATGTCCTCATCGAGAAAGAAGGGACGAAATACCTGATTGGGAAGGCGGCGCTCGCTCGTCTTTCGAACGAAAAGGATTTTCCGCTACGTGACGCGGCCGTCGTCGGATCGGCAAAGGGGAGCGACCTTGTCGGGGCGACCTACGAGCCGCTCTTCCCATATTTCAAGGAATGGGAAAATGCCTTCCGCGTGGTCGCGGCCGAGTTCGTTTCCACTGAGGACGGCACGCAGGTGGTGCACATCGCCCCCGGGTTCGGCGACGACGACATGGAGCTTGGCAAGCGCGAGCAGGTGAAGCCGCTCATGCATGTGTTGATGAACGGGACGTTCGTCCCTGAGCTTGTCGAAGGGCTCGTCACGGACGGGTTCGCCGTGAAGGGTCGTCCCGTGAAGTCCAAAGAGGACGGTCAGGGGATGGACGTGGAAATCATCAAGGCGCTCGCGAAGCGCGGGAGTCTCGTTTGGAAGAAGAAAATCCAGCACAGCTACCCGCACTGCTGGCGCTGCGACACCCCGTTGCTCAACTACGCGACCTCGTCGTGGTTCGTGCGCGTCACGGAGCTCAAGGCGAAGCTCCTCGAACACAACGAAGGGATCAATTGGGTGCCGGAAAACATGAAGGAGGGCCGCTTCGGGAAGTGGCTCGAGGGCGCGCGCGACTGGGCCGTGAGCCGCAGCCGATTTTGGGGCACTCCCATTCCGGTGTGGCGCGCCGAGGACGGCGACGTGCTGTGCCTTGGCTCGCGCGACGAGCTCGCGGAGCTTTCGGGCGTGAAGGTTACCGACCTGCACAAGCACATCGTTGACCCAATCACCATCACGAAGGGCGGCAAGACCTACGCGCGCGTCCCCGACGTGCTCGACTGCTGGTTCGAGTCCGGGAGCATGCCGTACGCCCAGCTCCATTACCCGTTTGAGAACGCCGAAAAGTTCGACGCGGGGTTCCCGGCCGAGTTCATCGCCGAGGGGCAGGACCAGACCCGCGGCTGGTTTTACACCCTGCACGTGCTCGCCACGGCGCTCTTCGACAAGCCGGCGTTCCGAAACGTGGTGGTGAACGGCATCGTGCTTGCCGAGGATGGGAAGAAGATGAGCAAGCGCCTCAACAACTATCCGGACCCGATGGAGGTGGTGGAGAAGCACGGCGCCGACGCCGTACGCCTGTATCTCATGTCCTCCCCGGTGGTGCACGGCGAGAACCTGCGCTTCAGCGAAGCCGGCGTGGACGAGGTGAACAAGAAGTTCGTGATGATCCTGAAGAACGTCGTCAGTTTCTACCAGCTCTACGCCACCCCCGCGCATACCAACTCCCAACTCCCAAATACCAACTCCCACGTCCTCGACCGCTGGATCCTCTCTCGTCTCCACGAGACCCTCAAGGCCGAGACGAAGGCCATGGACGCCTACGACTTCGCTGGCGCCGCACGGCCGCTCTCGGAATTCGTCGCGGACCTTTCCCAGTGGTACGTACGCCGTTCGCGTGACCGTTTCAAGGCCAGTGTCCCCCTTGATAAGGTGGACGACAGGGGGTCTGTGGGCGAAGCCGTCATGACCTTGCGCGTCGTCCTCGACACCTTCGCGAAAATGATCGCCCCGTTCGCCCCGTTTCTCGCAGAACACGTCTATCAGGCCGTAGAAGGCAGTTTCGCCGGCGTTGGGAAACGTCTGTCCGTGCACCTCGAGGACTGGCCGGAGGCGGACGAGACGCTCGTGGACGGCGATCTGCTCGCGGACATGGCGCGCGTCCGCTCCGTCGTCTCCAAAGCGCTCGAGCGCAGGGCGGAAGCGGGGAAGAACGTGCGCCAGGCGCTTTCGTCCATGACCGTGTCGCTCCCCAGCGGGGAACTCGCACCCGAGCTTGTCGAGATCTTGAAGGACGAGGTGAACGTGAAGGCCGTCATCGTCAAAAAAGGGGATGCCGCCGTCGAGATCGACGCGACGCTCACGCCGGAACTCGTCCGAGAAGGCACCAGCAGAGAGGTGATCCGTAAAATCAACGCCATGCGCAAGGAAGCCGGCCTCACCATCCAGGACCGCATCGTCGTATTCGTCGAAAGCTCTCATCCTGACGTGAAATTGATGCTCGACGAGCACAAGGACTCCGTCATCACCGGCACGCTTGCGAAAAGCTTGCGCACGGATGGCGCGAAACCGGCAAACGCCGCCTCCTTCCGCGCCAATGAGATGGATATGACGGTCGGATTTGAGAAAACGCCGTAAAACGGCCCTTGAAATCCGTCGTCAAACGTGCTATACTGCTTGTCAGATTGGGTGGACGCCTCCGGGCGTTCGCCCATTTTGTTTCCCCCTATGGCCGAGCAGCCGTCTTCCCAAGCTTCCGAGCGCCAGCCGCCCGCGTTCAGGCTGGTCGAGAAGCCGCAGAGGGGGGAGATGCAGGAGATGTCCGTGCGCGACGTGAAGGGCGGCGAGGTCGTCGATTTGGATCAGGTCGTGAGGGATTTCCTTACGATCGCATCGAGGGAACGCGCCGGCGAGTTGCGCCTGCCCGAGGCGGCTCTGCAAAACAGGCTTTTGCGCGGCCTTGTGAACGGGTCCATCGCCCCTGACGCGCTCTCGAAGCGGTTTGCGCGCGCGTTTGGCGCTGCCGCGGCCGAGCGGGGCCTCCCCATGCTCCCGGATTTCCGGTTCCAACAGGGGAAGCTGGTAAAAAAGGAGATCAAGCCGGTGGAGTATGCGGACATCTTCGCGCGTGGCGCGCTCGCGGTGTTCGCCGACGTGAAGCGCCTTCAGGATGGTTTTGAAAACGACCGCCGCCAGGCAAGGCTTCCGGCCACGTTTCGCCAGATGCTCGGTACCCATGACCGGTTGGATGCCGAGCAGGGCATCGACCTCGTGGAGGTGATTTACGACATTGCCAAAAAGAAGGATGCGGTCCAAGTCGTCCGTTTCATCCAATCCAAGTCCGCCGCCGTTTCTGAACGTGACGCGGCTTTCATCCGCTCCATCCATCAGCGGTACGCGGACAAGCTTGCCACGGCGCAGGAGGCGCTGCCCGCGCACGGCGAACGCCTGGCCAAGGCGTCGGTGCGCGAAGGGCGATGGATTGAACGGGAAACGGCCCGCACGAACGCCGACCGGGAGCTATTCCTCCAGGACTATTTCACGCCGCTCGTGTTCGCGATCGGGTCCGAGCCGGATCGCGAGTGGACGGATGAGACGGCAGAGGCGCGACTCCGCGAATACGCGCAGAAGATCCTGCCCGCCCCG
Source organism: Patescibacteria group bacterium (assembly GCA_004297215.1). Classification (NCBI taxonomy): domain Bacteria; species Patescibacteria group bacterium. The sequence continues at coordinate 602,004 of SCUM01000001.1, read as the reverse complement.
GGCATCCTGAAGATGATCGGCCGGCGCGACCTGGAGACCGGCCTGTTCGTGCGCGATTCGCTCGTCGCGAGCGCGCTCGGGGTGGCCGGGACGCCGGAATTCCTGAAGGCCGTCGAACGGTACAAGCGTTGGGCGCAGACGCCGCTCACCCATGGGCAAATGCTCGAGGTGGTCGGGCAGGAGGCCGAAGACACCCTTCTGCGCGTGCCGGCGCTCTCCTCCGTCATCCTGCATGGGTCGCAGCGCCTCGAAGCCCCGCTCGTCATCCAAGGCGGGCAGGCCGTCTTGACGGCGTAACCCCTTTCCATTATGGTTTCCAGTCCCACGCAACAAACGCAGGAGGTCGCGATGGCGACAAACCAGGGAGCCCAGCTCCAGGCCCAGGCGGCCATGGCCGCCGCCGGAGGCGTGCCGTTCGTCCCCGCGCTGCCGGACGAGGCGGAACTCTCCCGTCTCGCCGAAGTGACCAGGCAGGTCCAGGCCACGCCCGAATACGAGGACGTCGGCGCCCGGCTCACGCGCGGCGACATCACCCTCGCGCAAGCCATGAAGGAGCGCCTCGCCCTCGCGCGACGCCTCGAGGATGCCGGCGCCTTCCGGGATCCTCCCGCCAGCCGCGACGACTAGCTTCGCCGCGGCTTTTCTCATCCAAAAAAATCACCGAGGGGAGGTCTTCCCTCGGCGATGAACGCTACGCGATCGGCTTCGGCTTCGGGATCACCGCGCGGACGGTGACCGCGGGGTAAAACCCGGGCAGGTGGAAGGGGAGCGGGATGATCGGGGCCGAGCACCCTCCCAGTCCGCAGTCGAGTCGGTCGCGAGCGTTGGCGCGCGTTTCTTCGGGCATCGTATCCTCCGGTGGGGGTTGGTCATGACGGGGCGGCAGGTGGCCGCCCGTAAGCCCGGCCAGCGGAATTTTCGAACCTACGATGCTTCGTGTTCGAGGCATGCTCGCCAGTTTCCATCGTCTGCCTGTTCGGCGACCGATCCCGATGGGTTCCACGATGCCTTGGGATACGCACGAGCCGCCGAAAGTATGTATGATAGGCGGGTCATCCGTCAATGATGCCTATGAGCGACCGCGTCCTCATCATCCCCGTGAACGACCCCGAAGCCGTTCAGATCTGGCGCATCGCGAAGGCGATGGGGCTTCCCGTCATCCGGTCGCGGCAGGGCCATGGGGCGACGCTCGACAAGGAAAAGGAGCTGTTGAAACGGGTGAAGGCCAGCGGGCACAAGCGCGTGGTGGTCGTGGAGATGCCCGGGCCCAAGGCGGAGGAGTCGCTTCGGCGCGCCGGATTCGACGTGGTCATCATCGATCATCACGAGTACACCGGCCTTGATCGTGCCCGGAACCCGAAGACCGGCCGCCGGCTGCGCTCCTCGCTCGAGCAGTTCCGCTCGCTCTTCCGCATCACCGACAAGAAACTCAAGGCGCTCGGGTTCGATCCGCGCCTGGTGCGCGCGATCGGCATCCAGGACCGCGGGTACGTGTGGGCGCTCTTGAAGGAGGGATATGCATGGAAGGACATCCGCGGCATCTTCGAGCACATGGACCGGCTCATGGATGAGGTGCGCGATCCAGGCAAGGAACAGGAAAAGATGGCGCAGGCCCAGCGCGCGTGGGACAAGCGCGAAGCGTGGAACGGGTATTTCATCGTTCATGGGGACGGGACGGGAAACCTGCGCGTGCGGCTGTCGCGCATCGCAGCGCTTGCCATGCGCAAGCCCACCCCGATCATCGTGGTCGAGGCAGACCGAGGGTTCATCTACGTCCAGGAGTCCGACGCGGCCGAGAAATTGTTCAACCGTTTCGGCGGATTCACCTTCGGCATGGGCCGCGCGTGGGGGCATAAGAACAGCGGGACGAAGCACCCGGTGACGCTCGAGATGGTACAAGCATTTTTGGCTGAACACTCCCCCGACGCCCTTCGGGGTCGGGGCCCCGACTTTCAATAATTTGGCTGGAATTACACAAATTCTTGAAACGTCGGGGTTGACAAA